>CAUJKE010000109.1 GCA_963205385.1 Planctomycetota bacterium
GCTGAGGTTGCTCAAGATGCCACGTTCGATTTGTGAGGCCAGGGACATCTGCTGCCGCTGGGCAATCAACAAAGTAGCCCGCCTACTCGCGATTCAGCACTGGCAAGCCAGTGGCACACCTCCGCATCGCGGCCCGTGCCACCCCGCCGTTCTCATTCCGTACAGTGTCTCCGTAACCCTCACTTTGAACGCAAGCGGCCACGTGACAGGCACCAGCGGTACAAGTGGGGAAGCTGCCGCCCAACTGTATCAAGAACTCTCTCATTCCGGTATTTTTAATGAATACGAATCCGCGACCATCACTGTGCCGTAGGTAGCGTAAATGGCCATGAAACAACGAAGAATGCATTTGTTCGTCCTCTGCTGCATCCATGTTGCAGTGTGTTCGAACGCTGGCTGCGATGAGGTGCCGAATGAGTGGCAAGAAACGCACCAGTATCGTCTAAAGTCATCAGTCGTTAGCTGTCAATTCTTAAGCGATGAAACCATGCTGCTCTTGTTAGGCAGCGAAGCAGCTGTTTGGAACGTGAGTACGGGCAAACGCCAATATGTCGTGGCAAATCAATGCACTGTTGCCGCGACTGACGTTGCCAGAAACAGAATCATCATCGGCAAGGTGAACGGCGGCATTGAAGTATATGCTGCTGACACGGCTAAAAGACTATCTGAGTACCAACCACACAAAGCGATGATAACCGCTATTGCGGTGTCTGAGGACGGCAATTTTCTCGCATCCGCGGCAGGGTATCCAACTATCGATAGAGCACGATCTGAAGGTGATTATACAATTAGAATTGTGGACACAGATTCCGGCAGAAATCGGAAGTCCCTGGCGGGACATCTTGCTCCAGTGGCCCAAATGCGGTTTCTTGCTCAAGACAAAGAGCTCCTCTCCGTTAGCAACGATAAAACCCTGCGCCGCTGGGATGTGGATCGGGAGACAGTGATTAAAACGGATGGCGTGGCTGAACCTCCCCAAAAATGGGTCGATAACGGTAAGACGGTCGTAGCGTCGGGCTTTTTTCCTATGTCACTCGACGTAAACGAGGATGAGGGAGTAGCTCTGTTGCAGTCACGCGTGTGGAACCTCGAACAGTGGAAAATGGTTCGCGAGCTAAAGCCTCGAAAAGAAGCGTCTATTAGCGTGTCGGCATTTGTAGGCAGCCCGAGCACCGCCGCTACCGGCAACATTGACGGAACGCTTTCTATTTGGAAAGTTGATAGCGCTGAAGCAGTACAAAGCTTCACGGTTTTTCCGAACGGTGCTCCCGTCAAGTGCTTATCCGTCTCGCCCTCCGGGCAGTATATCCTTGCTGGGGGAGAAGGGAGCATTCCAGGGTTCAACGCCCTCTCCCAGGAAGTGCGCGCACGGGAACCTATAGAGCTACGACTCTATCGCCGAAGTCTTCCAGAATGACGCCAGCGTTTGGCCAATGGCGGAGAGCAGAATCGCCGTATTGTGCGAAAACTCAAATGAGCGCGTATGGTGCAAAAACTCAAACGAGTGATTGTTCTTTGACAATTCGGACTTAAACACGTTCGCCTCAGACGAACCAACTCGCGCGATGGATGCACAGAATGCGCACGGAAGCGGCGATTTCGGCGGGGTGGCACGGGTCGCGATGCTGACGCGTGCCACTTGCCAGTGCGGAATCGCGAGTTTACGTGGCTTCCAATATAATCGTTCACCGCGGGGGGCGTCCCTGATTTGCAAGTCGAAGCCTGAACCACCACGGCACGTTGCATTCCCCAGGCTCCCACTTGCATAATGTCGGCAGGGAGCACTTCCATGTCCACGACGCGGCGGGCGCCACTGGTCAGTGCGAATGGCGAAGGACGAGTTCCCTTGAGAGCGTCGTGGACGAGTAAATTCGGAATCCCAGCGATGCGAGTCGAACGTGATCCCTTGTTGATACCCAATATTAAGAACGAGCGAAGGTCGCCTTCCGAGTGGTGCGATCTGCATTTCCACGCGACAAACAAACTTGCCCCTCTGCCATCGTCTCCCCCGTTTGGAATTTTGACATTTGAATTGGTTTCGGATTTCTCCCTCGACGCTCCCCCCGACAAACTATGACCCAACCCCTCCTCACTCCCACGTTCCTCTTCCGCTTCGCTGCTCCCTGTCAGGCCGCGGACAAGCTCTGGACGAACATGGGGTGTACGCTCGACGCCTCGCATCGCATGGCGTGCTTCGCGGAACTGCAAGGGATCAAAACATTCGCCGAACTCCGCATGGCGTGGAACGCCGGCGGGATCGCGGTCTGGCTGGAAGTCAAAGGCAAGCAAACACCGCCGTGGTGCCGGGCGACGCGGCTCGAAGATAGCGACGGATTGCAACTCTGGTTCGACACCCGCGACACGCACAATGTCCATCGTGCGGGGCGGTTTTGTCATCGGTTTGTGTTCATGCCTAGCGGCGGCGGCAAGCTCCTGAACGAACCTGCCGGGCAGTTGCTCCCCATTAACCGCTGCCGCGAAATGCCCAAAATCGTCCCCCAGGATCTCATCAAACTTCGCAGCGAGATTCGCCCCGGCGGCTATCTCCTGCAAGCCTTCATCCCCGGCGAGGCCCTCACTGGCTGGGATCCGGCCGAACACACCAGGCTCGGCTTCACCTACGCGGTAATCGACCGCGAAGTCGGCTGGCAAACCTTCACCGTCGGGCCCGAGTTTCCGTTTGCGGAAGATCCCAGTTTGTGGGGGACGTTGGAGTTGGTCAAATGACACAGGGTGCGTTCGGGACAATCCGAATATCGAATTTTGGATTTCCAACCAGCGGCACAGCCCATCGCCGGCGCATTTTGGTTAATTAATCCTCGTGGCGCCCATCTTTCTTAAACGCCCGTTCGTGCGCGATTGCGGCTCCGGCGGACGGGACTTACCATGGCCCCATGTCCACAACCTCACCCGACGCCAGCACCGCTGTGGCCGCTAGTCCGCTCGCGCATCAGCGGCTTGTCTCGATCGATGCCTATCGCGGGCTGGTCATGTTGTTGATGATGGCCGAAGTGCTCCGCTTCAAGCAAGTCGCGGCGGCCCTGCAGACGGGACCAGCCAAGCGCGTGTTCGACTTCTTGGCTTACCATCAATCGCACGTCGCCTGGGCAGGCTGCTCGTTGCACGACTTGATCCAACCCTCGTTCTCATTCCTGGTCGGCGTCGCGCTCCCGTTCTCGCTTGCCGCCCGCATCGCCAAAGGACAAAGCCGCGGCTGGATGACGCTGCACGCTGTGTGGCGCGCGTTGGTGTTGATCATGCTGGGCATCTTCTTGCGTTCCATCAACCGCGCGCAAACGAACTTCACTTTCGAAGACACGCTGACCCAGATCGGTCTGGGCTATGTGCCGCTGTTTCTGCTCGGTTTCACTCGCCCGCGCTGGCAATTAGTGGCGGTGGTTGCGCTGTTGGTCGCGTACTGGGCCTGGTTCGCGCTCTATCCGGTGCCGCCTGCGAACTTTGACTACGCGGCGGTCAATGCCGACGCGCAGTCGATCTACGACGGATTTGCCGCGCACTGGAACAAAAACTCCAACGCCGCGTGGGCCTTTGATCGTTGGTTTCTCAACCTGTTTCCTCGTGAATCCAAATTTGCGTTCAATGGCGGCGGCTATGCGACCATGAGCTTCATTCCCACGTTGGGCACGATGCTACTTGGGTTGCTCTGCGGCGGTTGGCTGCGTCGCGCCACGACGACGGATGCACGCGCACTCGCAACGCTTCCGCATGGCCAGCCGCTCGCCCCCTGGACCGCCACGCTCTGGATGCTCGCCGCCGGCCTGGCTTGCGCCCTGGTCGCCTTGGTCGTCGACGCCGCTGGACTTTGCCCGATCGTGAAACGCATCTGGACTCCTACCTGGACGCTCTATTCCGGCGGCTGGTGCTTTGGCCTGATGGCTACGTTCTACCTGCTGACCGACGTCCCAGGGTGGAGTCCGCGTTCACTCCCTCGCTGGCTCGTCTGGCCGCTGGTGGTGATTGGCGCCAACTCGATCGCCGCCTATCTGCTTGCGCACCTCATCGAGCACTTTACCGTTCACGCACTCCATACCCACTTGGGCGAGCACCTCTTCCACCTCGCCGGCGATGCTTATGCGCCGCTCCTCGAAGGCGCCGCTGTGCTCCTGGTGTACTGGCTGATCCTGGCCTGGATGTATCGCCGCCGCTTGTTCCTCAAGGTCTAGCTGCCCAAGGCATCCCGCCCTTGCAGCGCTTGGCAGGTGGGAAGACAGACATGCTAAGATAGACATTCGTCAAGGCCAGGCGGCAATTTGTTGCAAGCTTTTGTTCGCATAGAAGAATCTCAACTCATGCTTCCCATGTACCGGAATTTGCTTCAGTGGAATTGGCTAGCGCTCTTCCTTGCGCTGCTCTCACCTTTGGCCCAACAACTCGCTGCTCAGCAGGCCGCTCCGCAACCACCGGTGGATTGGCTCGTTAATCCCGCGCCCTTCAAGGCCACGATTCGCGAAGACCAGGCTCGCCAGGAGCTTGTCCTCGAAAATGGCCTGTTCCGCCGGACGTTGCGCCTCGCGCCCAATGCCGCCACCGTCGACTATCAAAGCCTGGTCACCGGCGAACAGTTGCTGCGCGCGGTGGGGCCGGAAGCCAAGGTAACGCTCAATGGCGAAGAGTTCGCAATCGGCGGCTTGGAGGGGCAACCGGTACAGAACTACCTCAAGGCGGAGTGGATCGACAACCTGCGACCGATTCCCAATGCATATCAATTCGCCGGCTGGCAAGAAGAACCGCTGGCGGCGCGTTTTGCCTGGAAAAAACGGCCAGAGTGGTTGTCGCGAGATCTCCCTTGGCCACCCCCTGGGAAGCAGGTCGTGCTGCGCTTCCTCCCGCCAACCGAAGGCGGGCGGGAACTCCAAGGCGAAGTGATGTTCGAAGAACCGTTCGTCAACAAGCTTGTCGAAGGTTGGAAGATCACGGCGAGTGATAAGCACGAACGTACTTCTTTTGAGAATGAAGGGAAGCCAGGCGAGATCTATGCGCTTCCCGATACTGCCGTTTATGCCGAACGCGCTTGGCCAGCGGACGCCGCCAGCGTGGAAGTAACGCTCGACACAGGCGACGACACTCTTTCGAACGCCTGGGGGCCCGGCTTGGCGCTGTTGGCGCCGGATCGCGCGGTGACCATGGTGGTCCGGCCGAACCAGCAATGCTACGAAGTCAATGGGCAGGTGTTGGACGAAAAGTTCGACCGAACCCAGCCCATCACATTGCGGATTCGTCTCGAAAAGGGGCAAGCGATTTGCGACGGCCGGCAAGGCAAGGATTCGTTCAAGTCGATTGCCCGCGTCGATTGTCCGCAGCGGCCAACGATTTTTCGCGTTGGGAAAGTCGGCCGCAATGGAGCGGGCCAGGACTATCCCGACGTGCAAGGCGACAACCTGGTGCGAAGCCATATTTCGCGCGTCACGTTTCGCGCGGCGGAGCCCACTGACCAGGTTGCCGCGCCCCGCCGGGCTTTGCCGGAGATTCAAATTCGTTACGCAATCTATGATGGTCTGCCGCTGCTGGAGAAGTGGCTGGTCGTGAAGAACGGGACCGATCAGCCCGTTCGCGTCAATCGGACCATTGTCGAAACGCTGAAAGTGCATGAGAACGAGAGCGCCACGGAATCGAACATCCATTGGGAGCTTCCCAGTTTGTATGTGGAAACCGACTACGCATTCCTCGCGATGAATGGGAAGAGCGCGAACAAACAAGCCGTGAAGTGGCTGCCGGACCCGAGTTACAAAACGCAAGTCAGCTACCCACTAGAGACACCTTGCCTGCTCGAAGTCGCTCCGGAGTTTGGGCCCGAGGTGGATGTTGCGCCAGGCGACGCGTTGACCTCCATTCGCAGCTTTGAACTGTTGCGTGATGGCACCGACCGGGAGCGCCGCGGACTCGCGCAGCGTCGCATGTATCGCACCATTGCCCCGTGGACGCAGGAGAATCCGGTGATGGTCCACCTGATCTCCAGCGATCCGACCGCGATTCGGAGAATTATCGACCAAGGCGCCGAAGTCGGTGTCGAGATGATCATTCTGTCCTTCGGTAGTGGCCTGAATATGGAAAATCGCGATCCGAATTACCAGGCCATTTACAAGGACGTCGCCGATTATGCGCGGCGGAAGGGAATTGTCATCGGCGCTTACTCGCTTCTCGCGAGTCGCGGCGCCGCAACGGCCGCGGACAATTGTCGCGGTGGGCGCGTGCGCTATGGCGTGATGCCCTGCTTGGGGGCGCAGTGGGGACAAGACTACTTAGCCCAGCTCAAGTCGTTCATGAACAACACCGGCTTCGCGATTTTGGAGCACGACGGTTCGTATCCCGGCGACACCTGCGCCTGCGAAGATCATCCCTTCCACCGTGGCCTGGCGGATTCACAGTGGGTTCAGTTCCAGGCAATCAGCGAGCTTTATCAGTGGTGCCGCGCGGAAGGAATCTATCTCAACGTTCCTGACTGGTACTACTTGAACGGCTCGAACAAGTGCGCGATGAATTACAAAGAGACCAACTGGTCGCTTCCGCGGGCCGAACAGGAGATCATTGAACGGCAGAATATCTTCGACGGCACGTGGGAGAAAACGGCCTCGATGGGTTGGATGTTCGTGCCACTGACCCAGTATCATGGCGGCGGCGCGGCCGCCACGATTGAACCGCTGCACGAGCACCTCGACCATTACGAGGCGCGTCTCAGCAATCTGTTTGGCGCTGGAGTGCAAGCCTGTTACCGTGGCCCGCGCATTTATGACACCGACGCGACGAAAGCACTGGTCAAGAAGTGGATCGCCTTCTACAAGCAACATCGCCAGGTGTTGGACGCCGACATCATTCATCTGCGCCGCGCGGACGGCCGCGACTGGGACGGCTTCGTCCATGTCAATCCGCAGGGAACCGAAAAGGCCCTGGCCTTCTTCTACAACCCGTTGGCAGAGGCAATCGAGCGGGAAATCCGCGTCCCGCTGCACTATGCGGGACTATCGCAGCGAGCGCAAGTTTCCCAGGAAGGAACTCCAGCGGAAGTGGTGTTGCTCGACAAGACCGACACCGCCACGCTCAAGGTGAAGATCGCCGCGCGCAGCCGGACGTGGTTCTCGTTTCACGCCACAGCCGAGTAGTGGTTCACTCCCGACTCGTTTATGAGCCGCCTCGTCCTGTTGAAGGGCGATCGATCCATAAGTTGCCGATTTTAACGCCGGCCAAAAGATCACGACCCCATCGGGCTCGCCCCGATGGTGAGCGAGTTGGTGAGCTAGTACCCAGACGCAACATCATCACGACCCCATCGGGCTCGCCCCGATGGTGAAGAAGTCCTGCGAGCTACCGGCGCCACGCGGCGATTCTCAGCCGAGGAACTCATTGCAAGGCGGAGTTGAAAATGTTGTTTAACGGCGAGCCGAAGGCGACTGCGGCGACCGATGCGAAACGGCTTACGTCAACGCCGACGCCTTCGGCTTGCCGTTAAACGATCGAAACTCGCGGCCAGCCACAATTCAGCATCCACACGTGGCGGTTGCCGCAAAGCTCAGGTGCGAAGGGGAAAAGACTTGAAAAACGGCAGTAAGTGTTGGAGGATAACGGCTGCGCTCCCGTTCTCTCCATGCTCGCCCGAAACGGATCCTCACATGCAACCCCTTCAGAGACTTTCCGTGGCCTTGCTCTTGGTCGCCTTTGGTGGCGCTTGGTTGGTGTGTCACGCGGAAGAACCGAGCGCTCTGCCGGCTGATTCTGCTATCGCGCTCAAAGACGTTTTCAAGGATCACTTCCAGATAGGCGTGGCGGTGAATCGGGCGATAACAACCGGCCGGGCATTTCGGCGCTCGCCGGAGGAGGTGCAGAAGGATGTGGCGCTTGTCAAACAGCAGTTCAACCAAATCGTGCCTGAAAATGACATGAAGTGGCAACTGATTCATCCGCGTCCTGGCGCCGCTGGCTTTGAGTTTGGGCCGGCGGATGCGTTCGTCGAATTCGGCCTGAGCAATCGGCTCAGCCTGGCAGGCCATACGCTCGTCTGGCACTCGCAAACGCCGGACTGGGTTTTTCAAGCAGGTGCTGCGGCGAACGGGCCCCGCGCGTCTCGCGAAGAATTGCTCGAGCGGATGCGCGAACATATCCACGCGGTCGTGGGACGTTACAAGGGGAAGATCAAAGTATGGGACGTTGTGAACGAAGCGCTCGCCGATGGCGGGCCAGACATCCTGCGAAAGTCCCCCTGGGCGGAGATCATCGGGCCAGACTATGTCGCGAAGGCGTTTGAGTTTGCCCACGAAGCAGACCCCGATGCCATCTTGCGATACAACGACTATGGCCTGGAAAATCCAGAGAAGCGCCGCAAACTGATGGCTTTGGTCAAGTCTCTGAAAGAGCAAAAAGCGCCTGTCATGGCGATCGGCTCACAAGCCCATTGCAATGTCTCCATCACGTTCGACGCGATGGATCAGGCGTTGACGGATTTGAAAACGCTCGACTTACCTATCTACATCACCGAACTGGACGTGGCTTCCTCCATAGGAGGCCAACGCGGCGGTAGCGCCGCTCCCGGCGGGGCCGCTGCCGCCGACAAGCGATTGGCCGAGGCCTATGCAGGTCTGTTCCGGGCCTTCGTCAAACACCATGCTGCCATCGAGGCCGTCACGTTTTGGGGCGTCAACGATGCCGTCTCCTGGCGAGCGCAAGGTCGCCCGTTGTTGTTCGACGGCAACGATCAACCCAAACCGGCCTTTGATGCCGTGATTCAAACCGCCGCTGGCAAGTAGATGGAGGCAAGGCCGGGCGCATCACACACTCTCCCCTGCCAGCCAACCGGTGGCGAACGCGGCTTGAAAGTTGTAGCCTCCGATCGGTCCATCGAGATCCAGCAGTTCGCCTGCGAAGTACAGGTTGGGAACGAGTTTGCTCTGCATGGTGTGCGAATCGACTTCGTCGAGCGAGACGCCCCCCGCGGTCACTTCCGCCTTGGCGAAGCCGAGCGTGCCGGCGATCGGGATGCGCGTCTGCTTGATCGCTTCCGCAAGCGCGCGGCGGGGGGACTTGCCGAACTCCGCGGACTTCATCTCCGGCGGGATCTGCAGCCGCTCGAGGAGCGCTTCGATCAATCGCCGCGGCAGATAGCGCGCGGCTAAATTCGCGACCGTCCGCTTGCCATCGGCGGCGGCCGCTTGTTGCAGTTCAGCGTCCAGTGCGTCCAGTTTCAGATCGGGGAGCAGGTCGAGTTCAATATCGAACGCGCTCGGCAGCGCATGCCCGCTGATCGCCCGACTGACGTTGAGCACGACCGGCCCCGAAAGCCCGCGATGCGTGAAGAGGAGCGACCCGCGATCGGCGCTCAGCGGCGAGTTCTTCTTGCGGCCGCGCACGCTGCGGAGCACATGAGGTGGAATCTGCAAGTCAGGCGGCGCGCGCGAGGAAACGACCGTCGCGACGCCGACATCCGGCAGCGTCAGCCCGCTCAGCGCATGCACCCAAGATTCGTGCGTTACCAGGGGAACGAGCGCCGGCCGCGGCGGGATGAGCGTGTGGCCGAACTGCTCCGCCCACGCATAGCCATCGCCGCGCGTGCCGCAACCGGGATACGACTTGCCGCCGACGGTCAGGATCAACCGGTCGCACAGCACGCGGCGCCGGGGAGTCATCACAACGAAGCCTGCCTGGTGGCGCTCGATGTTCTGCACCGGCTCGCCGAGCGCGAGTTCCGCAGTCGTGCGCTCCAGGCGGCGGACGAGCGCGTCGCGGACATCGACGGCGCTATCGCTCACGGGAAAAATCTTGTTGGTCTCTTCAACTTTGGTGAGGACGCCTTCGGCATGAAACAGCTTGACGACTCCCATCGGGTCGAGCCGTGCGAGGGCGGAGTGCAGGAAGCGACCTTGGTCGCCATACGCCGCGATGATGCCGCGGGCGTCGGTGTTTTGGGTGAGGTTGCAGCGCGTGCCGCCGGACATCAAAATCTTCACGCCGGCCTTGGTGTTCTTCTCGACGAGCAGCGTTCGCCTCCCCCGCTCCGCCGCGCGAATTGCCGCCAAGAGGCCTGCCGCGCCAGCGCCGGCGACGAGAACTTCAAAGTGCAGGTCGTCGGACATACTCGGTGGTTTCGACGGGAGTTACGGACAGGAAGGGTCGTGCTGGCCATAGCATACCGCTAATTGCCCGGCCGCGTGCACAGCTCGATGTAATGCCCGTCGGGATCCACGAGATAAATCTGATACGCCCCATCAGGCCGCGTGCGGCGCGGAAGATACTCGACGCCCCGCGCACGAAAATCGGCCTCCCAGGCGTCCATATCGTCGATCAGCAGGGCCCAGTGATTCCCCCGGTTGTGCGAATGGGTCTCGACGCTGCGCCCGCCGATAAGATGCAGTTCCTGCACCGCGCCGAGTTGAAACCACGCGCCGGGAAAATCGAACGCCGGCCGCGGAATCGGCACAAGCCGGAGAACCTCCCGATAAAACGCCACGCTGCGCTCCAGGTCGGCCACGTGCAACGCGATGTGATTGAGTTCGAGAATCTTCATGGGGCGATGGAGAAACGGGGGAGGGGTGAGGGGGGTGGGAAACTCCGAATTCGAAATTCAAAACCAGTGGCGGACGCGCTGTGTGTGGATCGGCGGAAAACGCAACCTACGCTTTATTATAGTGGCAGGCGTTCTCCTGTGTGTCGTCTGCGAGCCTCCGCGGATGGGCCTGCGGATGAGTGATGCTCGCCAGTGGCAGTTGGAGACTGGTTGCGACGCTGCGCCGCTATATTCCTCATATTTCGGGAATGCCGTGTTGAAGCTGTATCAACGTCAGAACGACCCCATTTTGTTTTGGGAAACGTGGGAGAGCGCGGGGCAAACCTGTTTGCACTTTGGCGCCGTCGGCGAGCGGGGCGAGACGTTGTGGTTTGGGCCGGAGCTGCGCGAGGCGATTGCCGCTCGCCTGGAGAAGAACGCCGCCGAGCTGCGCGAGCGCGGCTACGCGGAGCTGGCTCCGGACGAGTATGAACTGCTTGTGGTGCAGTATCACGCGGAAGCTTGGGGCAACTTGGACAACCACAGCAAACGCATTCGCCTCGAGAACGCCCTGGACGAATGTCTCGGCTGGACCGGCAACGGCTATTGCGACGGGACCGACATCGCCCCGCCGCTGCTCTCGATCAATTGCCTGGTCGTCAACGCCATGGCCGCGCTCGAACCGATCATCGCCATGCTCCGCCGCGAAGACGCACTCGGCGGCGCGCTCCTGGGGCTTGCGAAGACCGACGGCGAGTTACAGCCACTCTGGCCCGCCGTGACGGCCAGCGGCGAACATTCAAGCGTGACATGAAAAGCTTCGTTGGCCGCAACTGGGCTCATCACCTCGGCGCCTCGGCCGTGCGTGCGCTGCCGCGTCAGCAGGGGGGCGGTTTCGCGGTCGAATTCGCGTTTGGCGAGCACCAGCAGGATCACGAGGGGGATGGCGACCAGCGCGAGGCGGAGCGCGCCGACGAGCCAGCGCGGGCGACGACGCAGCCAGGGGAGTTCGGTCAGCCAGCAGAGCAGCGGCGCGCCTAGCAGCACGAGCGCTACGCCGGTGGTGAGTCCGCCGAAGAAGCGGCCGATGAACAATAGCCCGCTGAGCCCGACCACGCCGATGCCGATAGGCGCCTGCATGTTCGGCGTCTTCGCGAACAGGCCCAGCGCCGCGACGACGCCCACCAGCGCTGCGCAGATCGGCAACGTCGCCGCGCCTCCTTGGATGTAGCCTGCCAGCATGATCTCCGCGCCGCCGCACGCCAACGTGACGGATAAGGCCAGCGGAAGCGAGCCGCCAGGGGGCGAACGTTGCGCGAGCCAGGCGAGCAGTCCCCACAGCGCGGCGGTGAGTGCGGCGCAGATGAGCAGCGCGGCGAACGTTTGCGCCGGCGTCCATTCGGAATCGGCCGCGCTCACATAGACGGAGCCATGCCACAAGATGCGCCCCATGCTCGCAACGAGCGCGCCGCGCAGCGACCAGCTTAACCACCGCGGCGCGTGTGGCAGCGCTGCCAAGAGTTCAATGACGAGCGCCGCTGGCAAGACCAATGTGAGAAATCGATCGAGCGCACTACTCGGCGGCCACGCGATGCGCTGCCGCAGCACGCAGTAGCCCACCACTAAGCCGGCGGCGAGGGCCATCACCGTAACGACGCGCGGCGGGGCGGAATGTTGATCTTCGCGCGGCTCCGCATGGCGGCGACTCCGCCAACTACCGGCCAGCGCGACGAGCGCGCTCGCGCCGGCGGCCAGTAACATCGCCGTGGCATACAGTCGCAGGTCAGGCATGAACTACGGACGCACGCCTTCGCAATCGATCAAGATCAGCGCTTCATCACCGATCAGTCCGATGGCCGCCGGATCGAAGCCGTAGTCGCTCCGCTTGAGGGAAAGTTCTGTCGAGAAGGCGACGCGCTTCGAGTCTTTGAATTTGTGTTCCTTGCCGCCGATCAGTTTCAGCGTGACCTTGTTGGTCTTGCCGTGCATGGTGAAGTCGCCGGTCACTTCAAAGCCGCCGTCGATCGGCTTGACGCGGGTGCTCTTGAACGTGATGTTCGGGAATTGCTTGGTGTCGAAGTAATCCGGCTGGCGCAGATGCTCGTCCCGTTTTTCATTCGCGGTGTCGACGCTCGCCGCCTTGATGGTCAGCTCGAACGTGGACTTCTCAGGATGCTCGCGGTCGAGAACGAACTTCCCTTCGGCTTCGTTGAAGCGGCCATGAATCCAACTGATATCGAGGTGCCGCGCCTTGAAGCCGATTGACGAATGCACGTTGTCATAAGCGTATTCATCCGCCGCAACCGCAGTGCGACACGTCAGGCCAACACCGGCGGCGAGCAACAAGGCCCAGAACAACGAGGAGATCTTCTTTTGCATGAGTGCGAATTCCTAAGACGGAGGTAGGCAGTGAACGGGGAGTGTCACAGGGACAGAATCGCCATGTTAAGCGGGCGCGGGGCGCGAGTAAAGCATTTCTGGCCGTTAATAACTGGGGAAGTCGGGGTAACGCACCGAAAAATGTTTGCCTATTACCCGCCGGGTTCGCTAAACTCATCCATCTGTACTTATTGATTGCCGAATTCCAGCACCGGAGGCGAGCCATGCTGAGCCTGGTGGATCGAACCACGAGCCGGCGAGATTTTCTGCGCATCGGCGGACTCTCGCTCGGCGGCCTGACGCTGCCGCAACTGCTGCAAGTGAAAGCCATAGCCGCCGCGCAAGGCGTTCCCGTGCGCGACAAGTCGGTGGTGTTCCTTTTTCTGCACGGTGGCCCGCCGCAGACCGAGACGTTCGATCCTAAAATGTCCGCTCCGGCCGGCGTGCGAAGTGTGGTGGGGGAGATCGACACCCAAATCCCCGGCGTCACGTTCGGCAGCACGCTCGAGCGGCTCGCAAAACTGAACGATAAGTTCACCATCGTCCGCTCTTTCACCACCGGGGACGGCAACCACGACATCAAGCCGGTCGTCAGCAAGCAAACCGCGAATGCCAATGTCGGCGCGCTCTACGCGCGTCTGGCCGGCGCAAACCATCCCCAAAACGGCATGCCGCGCAACGTGCTGCTGTTTCCTCGCGCCGTCGAGCCTGAAGCGCAGCCAGGCGTGACGCAGTTCGGCCGCTTCGATTCCACCGGCGAACTCGGCGCCGCGTACGCGCCGTTCATCCCCGGCGGCCAAGGACCGGCGCAACAAAATCTCGAACTCTCCATCGCGCGTGAGCGGCTCGATGATCGTCGCAATCTCTTATCGCAGCTCGATAGCTTGCGGCACTGGGCCGATCAGACCGGCGCGTGGCAAGGGCTGGATCGGATGCAGGAGCAAGCGTTTAGTACCATCCTCGGCGGCGCGGCTGAAGCGTTCGATATCACCAAGGAAGACCCGCGGCTCATCGAACGCTACGACACGCGCGGAGTCGTGGCTCGCGAGCGAATCAGCAAGAAGTGGAACAACCACCAGAACTACGCCGACCACATCGCCACGCTTGGCAAGTTGCTCCTGCTCTCGCGGCGGCTCTGCGAGGCAGGCTGCGGCTTTGTCACCGTGACGACGAATTTCGTGTGGGACATGCACGCCGATGTCAACAACGCCACCATCGATGAAGGGATGCAATACTGCGCCGCGCCGCTCGACCAGGCGGTTTCCGCGTTTATCGAAGATGTGGAAGCCCGCGGCCTCGCGGACAAAATCCTGCTCGTCGTCTGCGGCGAGATGGGCCGCACACCCAAAGTCAACGCCCGCGGCGGCCGCGATCATTGGGGCGGACTCGCACCGCTGCTCCTCTACGGCGGCGGCCTGAAGATGGGACAGGTGATCGGTCAATCCGACGGCAGCGCCGCCGCGCCGGCCACCGAACCGATTCGCCCGCAGAATCTGATCTCCACGATCATGCACGTCCTCTTCGACGTGCCACAACTCCGCGCCGTGCGCGGCATCCCGAGTGATATTACGAAAGTGATTACCGGGGCGGAGCCGATTGGGGAGTTGTTTTAGATGGATCCGCGATGAGCGGTGCGTTTCATAGTAGTCCTACGGCAGTTCCCGAATCCTTAAATCCTTAAACACCACCGGCGAGCCTTCGGATTCCAGGCATAAATAGCCGGTGGCTGGTTCGCAGTTGGTGCCGCCGGAGACTTCTTCGCCGTTGACCCAGAGGCGAATTTCGCCGTTGATGGCGCGGATGTAGTAGTGGTTCCACTCGCCGACCCCTTTGCTCAACTCCTTGCTGGGGAAGCTGCGCGAGCCGCCGGGGGCGGTTGGCGGGAACGGCTTCATCTTGGCGGCGCCGGTGGGGAAGACATCGCCGTGGCAGGTGAACCAATCGGCCTTCTTGCCGCTTTTTTCAAACTGCTCTTTATAGCCCAGGTCGAGCACTTGCACTTCGATGCCGTGCGGCAAGCCGCCTGGCTTGAGAGTTTCGAGCGATTTGTCGATCGCCCACACGAAGATGCCGGAGTTGCCGGCCGGCTTGAGATGCTTCCAAGTGGCGACCATTTCGAAGTTGGTGAACTTCTTGTTGGTGCGAATGACGCCGACGGGTTTCCCGGTGCAATGTACGACGCCATCCTTCCATGACCACGTCTCCGGCGGGCAATTGACGGCGACGAAATCCTGTTCGCCAAGGTCTCGCCAACCTTCCCCCTGACCGTCGATAAACGCCTTGGGCGGCGCGGCCTTCTCTGCCTCTGACTTTGGCGCCTCGGCCGGCTGTGCTTCTTGCGCGCGCAAGGGAGCAGTCAAGGTGAATGAGAATCCCAACAATAACGCAGCGGTGAATAAGTAAGTTGTTTTCATCCCCTTAGGCTACTCGGCGGCGCGGCGCGAAGCAACTCCCGCCGCGCTATTCTGGCGGAAGAAATCTCAAGCCCGCAGCACCAAATTCCGTTATCATACGCTCGCTCACGTAACCCCCTCCCGCTGGCCTTTCCATGTCTCTCACGACGCAAGCCGTTCTCGCCGCCTCACCGATCCTGCTCACAGGCCTCTTGCTCGTTGGCTTTCGCATCCCCGCCAAATGGGCGATGCCGCTGGCGTATGCGCTCACGATAGGAATCGCTGTGAGTGTGTGGGGCGTGCAGTGGTTGCATGTCGCGGCGGCTTCGATTCGAGGCCTGGTGACGGCGGTTGATATCTTGTTGATCGTGTTCGGCGCGATTCTGTTGCTCAACACGCTCGAAGCGTCCGGCGCGGTGACTACGATTCGCTACAGCTTCACGCAAATCAGCGACGACCGCCGTGTGCAGGTGGTGATTGTCGCCTGGCTGTTCGGTTCGTTTATCGAAGGGGCGGCTGGATTCGGCACGCCGGCGGCGGTGGTCGCGCCGCTCTTGGTGGCGTTGCGTTTCCCGCCTGCGTGCGCGGTGATGCTTGGCCTGATGGTGCAAAGCACGGCGGTAACGTTTGGCGCGGTCGGCACGCCGATCCTGATCGGCGTTGAACGTGGGCTAGGCGAAGACTTCCGCAACCAACTGGAAATGGCGGAAATCGGCGTGCCGGTCTTTCTGCGCATGGTGACATCACGGGCCGCGCTCTTGCACGCGATTGTCGGCACGCTCATGCCCACGCTGATGGTGATGATGATGACGCGGTTCTTCGGCATGCGGCGCTCCTGGACCGCGGGGCTGAGCATCTTGCCGTTCACGCTCGTCGGCGGGTTGGCGTTCACCGTGCCGTACCTGCTAACCGCGATCTTTCTCGGCCCGGAGTTTCCTTCACTCTTGGGGGCGATGGTGGGGCTATTCGTCGTCACCTTCTGCGCACGCCGCAAGTGGCTCGTGCCGCGCGAGACGTGGAAGTTTGAAACGCAATCCGCGTGGCCAGAAGAGTGGCGGAGCGACGCCGTCGTGCCGGAAGCTCTTGAAACCAGAGACCACACGGTGATGCCTATTTGGTTAGCCTGGCTGCCCTATGTGGCGCTCGCGCTACTCTTGGTCGCGACGCGACTCCAGCAGTTGCCGCTCGGCGGGTGGCTCAAGCATCCGGCGGTTTCGCTCGACTGGAACGTGTTCGAGACCGGCATCAAAGCGCAAAGCCAACCGCTCTATTTACCGGCGTTTATGTTGCTGATCGTCGTGGCTTTGACGTTTGTGCTGCATCGGATGAGCGCGGCCGCGATGCGCGGCGCCGTGCTGCGCTCCTCGCGTGTGTTGCTTGGCGCCGGCTTCGTTCTCATCTTCACCGTGCCGATGGTGCAGGTCTATATCAACTCCGGCACGAACACGAGCGGACTGATGAGCATGCCGGTGGCGATGGCCGAGTGGACCGCGCAGCACGCCGGTCGCGCGTGGCCGGCGCTGGCAGGCGTCATCGGCGCGCTGGGCGCGTTCATCGCTGGGAGCAATACCGTGAGCAACATGATGTTCGTAGCGTTTCAAGCCAGCGTCGCCCAGCGGCTGGCGTTCTCGGCCGCTTGGATCATCGCGTTGCAAGCGGTCGGCGCCGCCGCCGGCAACATGATCGCCGTCCACAACGTCGTCGCCGCTTCCGCCACCGTGGGCCTCTTAGGGCGCGAAGGTTCGACGCTGCGAAAGACGCTGCTACCGACGATTTATTACCTGGTGGCGCTGGGAGTGCTCGGGATGATCGTGGCCTCTGCGGCGGGATAGTCGCCACTACTAGCTCACCAACTCGCTCACCATCCGCACAAGGCGGATGGGGTCGTGATCTTTTCGCCGGCGCGAAAATCGGAAACTTATTGATCGATCGTCCCTGCGTGGCGGCTGCGAGATCAGCTTGCCCGCTGCGCTTCTTCCGCAATGATCTTCAGCCCTTCCCGCAACGTCTGCTCCGTCCCGGAGATGTTAATCCGCAAGCATTGATGCCGGTGGGGCCAATCGTCCTTGAGACCAAAGAAGAAGTATTCGCCGGGGACGACGAGCACTTTGCGGCGTTTGAGGCGTTCGTAAAGTTCGCGCGTGGGGATCTGCAAATCACGCAGCCAGAGCCAGTTGAAGAAGGCGCCTTCGGTCGCATGCACGGCCCAATTCACGCCGGCGGCGGTGAAGATCTCGCGGACGATGTTCTCCGCCGTCTGCACTTTTGCCGCATAATAGGGGCGCAGTACGTCCGGCCCCAGGCGCAGAATCTCGCCGGACTCGACCCACGGCAAGACAAGTTGCTGGCCGACGTTGGTGTTCGCCAGGCCGATGATCGCGGTGAGCGATTGCACCGCTTTCGCAATCGCGGCCGGGGCGATGACAATGCCGGTCCGCGTGCCGGGAAGACCGAGTTTCGAGAGGCTCAGCGTGAGCACGACATGCTCGTCCCAGTGCGGCTCGGCCGGGACGTACAGCACGTTGGGAAACGGCGTGCCGTAGGCGTTGTCCAGGATGAGCGGGATGCCGCGCTCGGCGGCCAGGCGCGAGAGATGCCGCACTTCGTCATCGGTAAGAACGTTACCGGTGGGGTTGGTCGGACGTGAGGCAGCGATCGCGCCGATGTTTCCTTGCGCGAGCGCGGCGTCGACCGCGGTGAAGTCGATGCGATACTTGAACGTGCGCGACGCCTCCCCGTGGGGCCACGTAATCTCCGGACGACAGCCGACAAACAGTTCGTCTTCCAGCATCTGATCCGCATAGCCAATGTACTCCGGCATCAGCGGCAGGAGGATCTTCTTGCGCACGTTGCCTGCAAACTTGCCGGCCAGGATGTTGAAGAGAAAGAAGAGCGCCGTTTGTCCCCCGGCGGTGATTGCCAGATTTTCAGGCCCGACGCGCCAGCCGTACGTCTCTGACAACAGCCTGGCGAGCGCGGCGAGGAAGCGGGGATTTCCTTGCGGTGGATCGTAGTTGCCGAGCATGCGATCGAAGTCGCCATTGGCGTCGAGCAGTTCGCGCATCCTGGTTCGCAAAAGTTGTTGCATCTGGGGGACCGGCGCCGGATTCCCGCCGCCGAGCATTCGCATCTCCGGGTCGATCGTCATCGCCCGTCCGAGATCGTCCATCAACTCGACAATGCCGCTATGCCCCGTGAGCTTTTGCCCAATGAGCGAAAACGAACTCGGATCAAACTCGCTAGACATGGGTAGGATTGGCTTCCAGCCGGTCTGTTACGAACGAAAACACTTCCCCCATCGCGCAAACTCCCGACCAAACCTGCACGCGACTCCCTTGCATTGTGACCATTTTGTCCCAGATGCGAAAGGTGATCCACGACATGATCCACGACATGCCGGTGGGAGTCGAAGAAGATAGATGCCGCGTCACCGCGAAAGGTTCACGCCTGCAAACATTTCGCGGAACGGCATTCCTTCGGTGAGCGGTTGGCTCAGGCGTTGCCGCGAGGCGATGACCGCCCATCGCTGCTTCCATCGCAGAAATGGCTTCTCCAGCAGTTCGTAGGAGATGCTCGCGACGACAATCGACAGCGGCAGTGCGTACAAACCGATCATGAAGCTGCCGGGGCCCATCAGTCCAAACATCGCGAGCAACAGGATGCACGCTAGATGCCACACATACAAGCCATACGAAATGCGCCCGAGATAGGTCAGCGGCGCGCACGAAAGTAGTGAGAATCGCGGCACGGAAGCGGACCCGCCTTGACGATAGACCGCGAGCATCACGAGCACCGCCGCGACGGCCCACAGGGGATAGGTCAGCATCTCGCTTCCCGCGAACAGCGGCTCCAGACGCAAGTACCGATAGGTGGCCACAAACAAGAACAGGCCAGCGCCTAGCAAGCACCAGCGCGTCCAAGGCGAGAAGTCACAGCGCCATTTGCGCAGTGCGAGCGCCAGTAGCGCGCCGGCCCCGATGCTATCGAGCCGCGCGAAGGTGTTGGCCTTCAGCATCAGTTCATCGGCATTCCACGCCACGAGCACGCCGCGCGTGATCGTCGCGATCGCGATCATCGCCAGCGAAATCGCCAGCAGTCGTTTGGGCTGTAGCCATTTCATGAGCAGCGGCCAGACCAGATAAAACTGTTCTTCAATCGAAACGGTCCACAGGATAATCGCGATCGTATTGAGGCGTTGGCCCGAGAAGGCGACTGCCCAATTGCCGACGAAGCCGTAAAACGAGAACGCCACCGGCCACGACATGCCGAAGCTTTCGCCTTGGCTTACGGGGAGCAGCGGTTCGATGAGTACGGCAAGCGTGAGAAAGACGAAGTACAGCGGCCAAATCCGCAGCGCGCGGCGCATATAAAAAGCACGCACGTCCAGCCGCCCGGTGCGCTGATGTTCGCGCAGCAAAAGCTCCGTAATCAAAAACGCGCTCAACACGAAGAACAGATCGACGCCTGCAACCCCGGCATTCGTGAAGCTGCAAATCCAGGCCACAATCTCGCGCGCCAGCGGGCTGCCCGGCGGATTGGCCGGCATCGTAAACGGATAACAATGCAGGATGAACACTCCCAAGAACGCCAGAAAACGCAAGCCATCCAATTCGGGATGGTAAAAGCGCGCCCGCTCGCTAGCAACCATCTTTGGAGCGTCCGCTGCCTTTGTGTGCGGCCGCGATTCGAGCGTTGCAAGCATTTCCGGCGAACTGCTGTACGTCTGGACCCGCGTTGCGCGCGGCGGCGATTCGAGAGTGGCAGGCATGGCGATGGGCGTCTTGATCGTGAAAGTAGGTTCGCGGACTCGCTCCTCCTCTTTTAGACTATTTGCAGACCGGCAGGCGCGAACCCGCCTATGCAACCGGTGAGTGCCAGAAAGTCGCAGCGACAGTGCGGCGGTAGCGAGGATAGCGGTTATGACGCGCTGATCGACGTGCGACGCGCGGCCTGGCGAAACAGAATGCTACTCCGCACCCACCACATGTTCCAACCGCGAGCGGAGGTCGCGGCAGACGTCTTGGAATTCGTGGTGGAGGACTTGCTCGACTTCAGAATTGGCCGATGGGCCACTCGAGTGGAGCGGTACGGGGCGGTAGCCATCGTGATAATAAACGCTGTTGCGGCCGCTGTGTTTGGCGGCATAGAGCGATTCATCGCCGCGACGCAGTACCGAACAGGCGTCTTCCGCGTGGAGGGCGCGGGCAAGACCGCAACTGATGGTGACTTCGAGTGGCTTGTGCTCATACACGAACGAGAAGTTGGCCACCGCGGCGCGCAGTTTGTCGGCGGCGAGCGTGGCCGCCTCGAGTTCCAGCCCCGACATCACCATGGCGAACTCCTCGCCGCCGTAGCGCGCGACAACGGCGCCCTGGGGCGCATGTTCGCGCAACAACCGTGCGATGGCCATCAGCACGGCGTCCCCAGCAGGATGACCGTAGGAATCGTTGAGGCGTTTGAAGTGGTCAATATCCATCATCAGCACCACCACCGGCCTGGCCTGCGTACGCCAGGCGGTGAGCGCGGCGGCGAGCGCTTCATCGAAGACGCGGCGGTTGCTGAGCTGCGTGAGGGCGTCGGTCCGAGCTTCGGACATATACGAAGCAATCTCGTGCGATTGTTGCTGGAGCGTGGCTTCGGCCTGCTCCAAGCGCAGTTGCAAGCGGAGATTGGCTTCCAGGATTTGCCCCACAAGTTCGGCTGGATCGATGCCGCCGGTTTCGGGATCCCCCGCGGGACTGGTCGCCAATTGTTGCGCGAAGGCTTCGAGCACTTCGCGATGCTCGGTGACGCCGCTGGAAACATGGTCGGTCCAGCGCGATAATTCCTGCAGCATGGCCGCCACGCGCTGCCGATCGACGCGTTCGCGCGTGCGCTGCGAATCGAACATCCGCGCCAGCCCCGCCCCCAGGCCGATGCCCAAAATGAGCAGCGCGATGCCTAGCAAACTGCCGACGATGAGAGTGAATCCAGCACCCAAGTTCCGACCTCCGACCGATCGATTCGTCGCCCCAGCCCAGGAGATACAACCCAAAACTCTACGTCACGATAGGACCGAAAGTGTGAGAAAATGACGCTCTTGCTGGGGGTATGCGAGAGGTGCTGCGGCTGCCATTCTTGTTGCTAACCACTTGATATTGAACGGTTTAACGTGGTTTTCGGGGCTCGGCGTCGGACTCGTTTTTCCGGCCACAAACCCCTAGGATCATTCGCTTGCGATTCGCTATATTACGTGATTGCATTTTAGACTGAGGACTGAGCTAACTCCCCGCGTAGGCAATCGCGGGGGATTGGCGTCGATGGAGGCGATGATGGCCAAGAGCAAGAAGAAAGCGGAAGTCGTCTACCTCGTGTGCGAGGAAACCGGCGACTACAACTACACCCTGATGCGCAAGCCGGGGGGTGAAAAGCTGAAGCTCAAGAAGTTCTCGCCACGGCTGCGCAAGCACACCGTGCACAACGAGAAGAAGAAGTAGGTTGAGGAGCGAATGTTCGCTGGCCCAAGTGGGAACGCGCGCATTTGCATGGCGGGCGCGGGGGATGCACCTGCGTGCGCTGCGTGCTAGTCGAGACATGCTAGTCGAGATAAAGGACGAGGTGAATTCGCATGGCGAAGCGGTGGCGATTGCAGCCACACGATGAGCAACGGATTGCGCTGCTCGAACGAGCGGCTGGGGTTCCGGCTGTCGTCGCGCAATTGCTGGTCGCCCGCGGGATTTATGACCGCGAGACAGCGATCAGCTTTCTGGACGCTAAACTAACCGGCCTCCGCGAGCCGGAACTGCTCCCCGGCGTGAGTGACGTGGCCGACCGTTTGCACGCCGCCCTGCAAGCCAAACGCCGCATCGACATCTATGGCGATTACGACTGCGACGGCATGACCGCCGCCGCCATCTTGTATCGCTGCCTCAAGCTGCTGGGGGCGAATGTGGGTTACTACGTTCCCAACCGGCTCGAGGAAGGCTACGGCCTGAACGATGACGCGTTGAAACTGCTCGCATCGCGCGGTTCGGAGGTCGTCATCACGGTCGATTGCGGCATTGCGAGCGTGTCGCAAGCGCAGACGGCGCGCGAGCTGGGCTTGGAACTGCTGATTACCGATCATCACGAGTTCGCGGAAACGCTACCGCAAGCGGCGGCGATTGCTCACCCGCGCTTGCCGGGGACGACCTATCCCTTTGGCGAGCTCTGCGGCGCTGGGGTCGCGCTGAAGGTCGCGTGGGCGTTGTGTCAGCGCGCGTGCCAGGCGAAGAAAGTGACCGAAGCGCTCCGGGAGTTCTTGCTCACGGCCGTCGGGCTCGCCGCGATTGGCACGGTGGCCGATGTCGTGCCGCTGGTCGACGAGAATCGTGTGCTCGTGCGGCACGGGCTATCCAGTTTACGCGATCGTCCGCCGCTGGGACTCGCCGCGCTCATGAAAGTCACCGGCATCGACCAGAAGCCGTCACTAGGTAGCGAAGATATCGCCTTCACGCTCGGGCCGCGGCTGAATGCGGCAGGGCGACTGGGGCAAGCGCAGCTCGGCATCGAGCTCTTGGTGACGGAATCGCCCGACCGCGCGGAGGCGCTCGCGCAATACATCCACCAACTCAACAGTAGTCGCGATAGCCTGGAGCGGAGCATCTACCTGGCGGCGCTCAAGCAGGCGCAAGACGAGTTCGATCCGGAGCACGATTCCGCGCTGGTGCTCGCGGGGCGGGACTGGCATCCAGGGGTGATTGGCATTGTCGCAGGTCGCCTGGCGGAGAAGTTTCATCGCCCGGTGGTGATCATTTCGCTCGACGCGCTCAGCGGTAAGCCGGGGGCTGGTTCCGCCCGTTCGCCGAACGGTCTGCCGCTGCACGAAGCGTTGAAGTCGTGCGCGGCGCATCTAACTAGCCACGGCGGCCATGCGGCGGCGGCCGGTTTGAAGATTGAAGAAGACCGGATCGACGCGTTTCGCGAGGAGTTCCGCGAGTATGCGGAGTCGCACACTTCGCCGGGGGCGCGAACGGCGGAACTCGTGATCGACGCGGAGGCCGCGTTTAGTCAACTCACGCCGCAGGTGGTCAAACAGATCGACCGCCTCGCGCCGTTTGGGGCCGGCAACCCTCGCCCGGTGCTCTGCGCCACCGGCGTCACGTTGGCTGAAGCGCCGCGGCGCATTGGCGGCGGTGAGCGGCACCTGGCCGTCAAGCTCGCGCAGCATCAAGCGAAGCTTCGCGGCGTCGCGTTTGGGCAGGGAGATTGGGCCGACGAGCTCGCCCAGGTCGAGGGCCCGCTCGATATCGCGTATCGACCCGTCATCAACGATTATCGCGGGCGGCAGTCGGTCGAGGTCCACCTGGTCGATTGGCGCCCCGCCGCCGCGCCGGTTGTGGTATCGTAAGAGCCAGAGCCTCTTCGTCTACGAACCTCGCTATGTATCGTGGCGCCATGACTGATTCTTTTGCACTCCCGCGGCGGCGAATGGTCGAGCAGCAATTGCGAGCGCGAGGGATTCGCGATGAGCGCGTGCTGAATGCGATGAACCGGGTGCCGCGGGAAGAGTTTGTGTCGGAGGATGATCGTGAGTTCGCGTATGAAGATCGCGCGCTGGCGATCGCGTGCGAACAAACGATTAGCCAGCCGTACATCGTGGGGCTGATGACTGAAGCCTTGGAACTGGACGGCGCGCAGCGTGTGCTGGAGATTGGCGCCGGCAGCGGTTATCAAGCGGCGGTGCTGGCCGAACTCGGCATGGATGTCTTCACCATCGAACGCCACGCGCAACTCGCGACGCAAGCGCAAGCGGTGCTCACCCGGCTGGGCTATGATCGCGTGCGCGTCTTATGCGGCGACGGCACGCAAGGCTGGCCGGGCGAAGCTCCGTTCGACCGCATCATCATTACCGCCGGCGGCAGCAGCGTCCCGCCGCGCGTGTGGGAGCAACTCCGCGAAGGAGGCATCCTCGTCGCTCCCATCGGCGCAGCGGATGAGCAAATGCTGATGCAACTCCGCAAAACCGGCGGGCAATCGGTGGAGCAAGCGCTCGTGGGGTGCCGGTTCGTGCCGTTGATCGCTGATTCGTGATTTACTGCCTGGTTGATGACGAAACCATTTATCCCCGCCACCCTGCGCATGATCCCTTACACATCCGCTGGATGCCGCCACGGCTGGCGATACTCGCGCCGCAGCAAGCGGGTGGCGTCTGCGTCGTCGATGATGATTCGCTGCGCTGGATCGTAGCGCAGCGGGCGACCGCCTAATTGCATCGACAGATTGGCCAGAATGCAACTCGCGGTCGAGATGTGCCCTTGTTCGATATCCGCGATAGGGCGGCCGCGCGTCTCGATGGCCGCCAGAAAATCACGCATATGTCGGCGCGTCGCAGGCGCGGCGTTGAGTTCGATGTCTTTCTCGGTCACATCCTCGGGATACTCTTCCCGCTCGTAAAGGCACTCGAAGTGGATCGGCTTGGCCCCTTTGTCGTTGGGAATGAAATCGGCGCGCATCGTGCTCGCCTTGAGCGTCCCCTTGTCGCCGTAGATGAACAACGCCCAGGGATAATCGGGGTCGGTCGGCGCGCCCCAGGTGCGATGCTGCCACTGCGCGTTGAAGTTGTCGAACTCGAACGTGGCGGACTGCGTGTCGGAGATGTTTGATTTGCCCCCTGTTTGCACCAAAATGCCGCCGTTGGACGTGACTTGCTTCGGCCAGCCGAGCCCCAGCATCCACCGCGCGGTGTCGAGCAGGTGAACGCACATGTCCCCTGTGATTCCGTTGCCGTACTCGGTGAACGTCCGCCACCAGCGTTTGTGAGGGATGCCGTCGTATGGCCGCAGCGGCGCGGGGCCGGTCCACATTTCGTAGTCCAGAAAATCAGGCACCGGCATCAATGGCGGATCGCCGTTGGCCCGCATGTGGAAGTAGCAACACATTTCGACATGGCCAATCGTGCCCAACAGGCCTGCGTCGACGACTTGTTTCTTCGCGTCGATCAAGTGCGGCGTGCTCTTGCGCTGGGTCCCCACTTGCACCACGCGCTTGTGCTGGCGGGCGGCGGCGACCATCGCTTCGCCTTCGAGCACGTCGACACTAATCGGCTTTTGCACGTAGACATCGGCGCCGGCCTCCATCGCCGCGATCGCCGGCAGCGCGTGCCAATGGTCAGGCGTGCCGACCAGAACAATGTCGAGGTCTTTCTCCTTGAGCATTTCGCGATAGTCGCCGTAGGTGCGCGGCTTGTTGTGCGACGCTTGCCGCTGGCTGGCGATCTCCACGGCTTCGGCGAGCATGTTCTGATCGGGATCGCAGATCGAGACGACTTCCACCGGCGCGACTTGAATGAGCCGCCACAAGTCGCTCTTGCCATACCAGCCGGCGCCGATCAAACCGACCCGCTTAGGCTTCGCCGCCGCAAAGGCCACACCGCTGGCGGGAAACGCCGCCAGCGCCAGGGAGGCCGCGCTGGCCTGAAGAAAGCGGCGACGCTTGACGCCGGCGCTCGCGGAATCGGATAGTGGCGTAGCGTGCTCGTTCATGGTTCTCAGTCCTCGCCTGCGTGCTGGGTGGTGGCCGTAAAGGTGTGCTGGTTCTTGTCTCAATATAGACTGCGCGGCGCAGGGAGTTCAAGTTTTCGCGCCCCGCCGCAATTACTTCACGCGCACTTCCAGAATTCCGCCGGAAACGTCGGGCTGGAGTTCCACTTTGATCCTCAACGCGGAAGTGGTGAGCGGTTCGAATGTCTGGCGGTTCCAGCGGTCTTTGGCGACCGGCTCGGCGCTCTTCACGGTCACCGGCTTCCACTGGTCGCCATCACGGTGCAGGACTTCCCAAGATTTGGGAATCCGGCACTGGCCGCGGCCTGTGTCATCGAACCAATAGACGGCGACTTCGGAAACTTCCTGGGCCTGTGGGAATTCGAGTTGCACCCATTCTTCCGTGCCGCGATGATCCCACCAGGTGAAGCGCGGAAGGTCTTGGTCGCCGGAGTTGCGAGGCTCCAAGCCGTCGTCCAGGGCCGCGAGCGAATCGCCTTGGAACGTGTGCGACGAGGAGAGCTTGTACGTGGAGGGGCGCGGCTTGGCAGGCGCGACCCAGGTGTGAGCCTGCGGTCCATCGCTAACCACGGCAAACGCGGAGATGCGCAGCCTCGCGGCGCCCATAGGAACCAGCGTCACGGTTTCATCCGGCTGGCTGGAGCGGACTGGGCTATCTTGCAACACGGCGCACAAGCCATAGCGATCGAGCGTCCACTCGGGGATCTGCCGGGCCTTGACGCGCATCGTGAGAGGAACATCCTCCAGCGTGAACGGGAAGTTGCTGTCAGGCCAGGCCCGCTGTTGGACCGTGAACGACTCCTCGGGATGCTTCTCGTTCAAAACCAGGCCATAATTCCAAGCGGTCGTGGGATGGATTTCGAACGAAGGCCATTTGGAGGTATCGACGCCGGCCTGCCAATGCGAGTCGCCAATCGCCGTTTCCTTGCTCCCCTTTTGTTCGTAGCGTTCGCCAATCTTCAAGGAGAAGGTCAGCGGGCCGTAGTTGACGCTAACGCTATCGTGGTTGTGTTTCCAGGTGGTGAGCGACACGTTCATGGGTAGCTTGAGCGTCACCGTGTCGCCAGCGGTCCACTCCCGCTCGATGCGAATGAATTTGCCGCTGGCGTCAGGCGTCTGTTCGCGCTGGCCGTTGATGATGACCTCCGCATCCGCGCACCACGCCGGCACGCGCAGGTACAGCGGGAAACGGACCGGCTGAGCGGCGTGGAATGCAAACGTAATCTTGTCCTCGAACGGATAATTCGTTTTTTCGACAAAACGCACGGATTCGCCATCTGCGACTTTCACGTTGACTTCACAAGCACTATGCATCGCCGCGCAGACGCCGTTATCCGGTGTCGCCATCCAAAGATGCTTGGCGAAGTAAGGCCAGCCGTGCGAATGGTTGTGCTGGCAGCAGCGCGAGCTGAACGGGTTCATCACCAAGAACGGCCCGCCGTTATCGATACCGGGGGCGTGGTTCAGGGAATCGCTCACAACCATGTTGGGAGCGGTTAAATAACGGAGCGACCTGAAGTCCGGCATCACGGCGGCGGGATAGCTGTTGAACGCGACATTCTCGCAGTGATCGGCCCAGAACGGATCGCCGCTGATCTGCAGCAAGATCGCGTCCGACAACATCTGCTCGACGAATCCGCAGGTTTCGGTCGCTTGCCGCGGATCGTCAAAACCAACGCGGCAATTCTCATCCCCGCCAAACATTCCGCCGGGCACCTGGCCGAACCGCTTGCGCACTTCGTGAAAGTTCGCATACGCGGCGTGTAAATCAGCGGGGTCATGGGACAGCAGCGAGAATTGCGCCGGCTCACGAAAGCACTCCGCAATGTTGACGTTGTGCCAGTTCGGCAAATCGTCCTTCAAGCCCCAGTTCGCTGTGCAGCGATGAACCTTCTCGGCCACCTTCAGCAGTTCGGGGTCGCCGGTGCGATTGTAGAGCCAGAGGATGCTGTAGAGGTTGTCGCCGCCGCGCATCTTTTGCCAGTAGCCGGTCAGGAACTGGTCATCGGGGACGGTCAGTTGATGCTTGAAGTACCGCGTCATCAAATCCAGCACGCGCTGGTCGCGCTTTCCAGCCGCGAGGCTATGTTCGTAGTACGACTGCAAGCAAAACAGCATCACCATGTTCGCCCAGTAGTCGCGCGTGCCGTCGTTGAAGCGTTGATCGGGACCGAAGTCGCCATTGGCGCGTTGACTGGCCAGCGCGCCTTCGATCCAAACGCGGCTCTCGTCGATCATCTTCGGGTCGCCGGTCAGGTAGGCGAGTTCGATGTAGCCTTTGAGCCAGTAGGGAAGCTCTTCCCAACCATACTTCCCCTTGCCATCCTTGCTCAGCCAGGCGTTATCCTCCTTTTGCAGCCAGGCACTGATCTCGCCGAGATGCCCGGTCAGCCCGAGGCGCTGTCGCTCGAGCATTTCGCGCAGCCACCCGCGGGGCTTGACCGCGCCAACCGGCAGCGCGATCAACCGGCTAGGCGCCAGCGGCGGCCGGTTGCCAACGTAGGAACGGTTCGTTTGTGCAACGTCCGGCGAGCTCACCACGGTGACTTCTGCCGCTCGTGCAGGAACCACCAGCACACTGACTGCAAGACCAAGAATTGCCGCGAGGGTCGTACGAATCATGAAAGCATCGCCCTTTGTCAAGAAACATGCCGAACTGGAGCGCCTCGCTGAAAGCGCCTCTCTCAATATAGTGGGTTGCCAGTGCGCTCGCGCGTGTAGCAGGCCCAGGACAGTAACAAGCCCAGAACGTGGGGGACGCGCATGAATTCATGCCTGCTCTTGACTGCTTGCTCTTGACCGCCGGAGGACACCGCGATATCTTTAATCGTAGATCAACGATGAGGTGGCCACATGGCTCAACGAACCAAAACCAAGAACTGCTGCGACGCGTCGCCGGTGAAGCTCAAGGCGGACCCGACCGCGGGGGAACTGGCGGAACTGGCGTGGGCGATCGCCCATCCTGCTCGGGTGCAGATTGTGCGCTTATTGCTCGCGCGCAAAGCCTGCGTCTGCGGTGAAATCGTGGACTGCTTGCCGCTGGCTCAATCCACGGTGTCGCAGCATCTGAAAATCCTGAAAGACTCGGGATTGATCCAAGGCGATGTGGATGGGCCCAGGGTGTGTTATTGCATCAACCCGCAGCAACTGCACAGGCTCAAGGCTTTGGTGGCCGATCTCTGAGCGAGCGCGTTTTTTTTGGAGAAGTCAATCGTGTTTCGACGATAGACGATATATGTCTCAGGCTTTCCCGCTTGAAAGGGTAATGAAATGAGTACGGTACAAATCTATGACAAACCAATGTGCTGCGCGACCGGCATCTGTGGCCCGCAGGTGGACCCCGTGTTGCCGCGATTCGCAGCCGATCTGGATTGGCTGAAGTCGCAAGGACACTCCGTGGTCCGGTTCAACTTGTCGCAGAATCCGATGGAGTTCGTCGCGCACCAGCGCGTCAAGCAATTGCTGACGGACGAAGGGGTCGACTGCTTGCCGCTCGTACTTGTGGATGACCGCGTTGTCAGTCGGAGCGAGTATCCCTCCCGCGAGAATTTGGCGCTGTGGACCGCCACCCCCCTGCACCCGCAAGCATCACTGCCGCTAGCCGAGTCCGGCGGTTGCTGTGGCGGCGGCGACTGCTGCTGAGAGTGGCGGCGTAAAACAGTAGGCCGCAAGCAATCAAAACATCCATGGCAAAGGGGACTATCATGCAATTCCTGGATCATCCGACACGCAATTTGTTCTTCACCGGCAAAGGCGGCGTTGGCAAAACTTCGATGGCCTGTGCGGCAGCGGTGCAGCTTGCGGATCGCGGTTTGCGCGTGCTGCTGGTTTCAACCGATCCGGCGTCCAACCTCGACGAAGTCCTGGGGACCGCGCTGACCAACGAACCAACAGCGATTGCGGCAGCGCCCCAACTGTTCGCTATGAACATCGACCCCGAGGTCGCGGCCCGCGAATATCGCGAGCGGATGGTCGGCCCCTATCGCGGCGTCTTACCGGACGCCGCGGTCGCAAGCATGGAGGAACAGTTCTCCGGTTCTTGTACGCTGGAGATTGCCGCCTTCGACGAGTTCGCCAAGCTGCTCGGCGATCAGGCGGCGACGAGCAACTTCGATCACGTCATCTTCGACACCGCCCCAACCGGCCATACGCTGCGCTTGCTCACGCTGCCGTCGGCCTGGTCCGGCTTTATGGAAACGAACACGTCGGGAACGTCGTGTCTTGGCCCGCTCGCCGGCCTGCAATCGCAGCAGGCTCTCTATCAGAACACCGTGAGCGCGCTGCGGGACGCTGCGACAACCACGCTCGTGCTCGTCACGCGACCGGAACCGTCCGCCTTTGGCGAGGCGCAACGAACGAGCCAAGAACTGCGGATGCTCGGCGTTGATAATCAACAACTGATCGTCAACGGCGTCTTCCAGAGCCAAACGCCTACCGACGCGATTGCCGTCGCCATGCAGCGGCGGTGCGATCACGCTTTGGCTTCGATGCCGGCAGCGCTGGGCAAGCTCCCTCGCACCACGATCCCGCTCGCGAGTGCTGGACTAATCGGCGTCGAGGCGCTGCGGCAAGTGGGGCAACCGCTGCCGGTGCGCTGCGAGCTTCCGCCGGACGCAAATGCTCGCCCGTCGATCCCCGACGGGCTCGGTTCGCTGCTCGACGAGTTGTCTGCGGTCGGTCGTGGCGTGATCCTCTTGATGGGCAAAGGGGGCGTCGGCAAGACGACGGTCGCGGCGGCCGTGGCAGTGGCCTTGGCGGAGCGCGGGTTTGATGTGCGGCTCTCGACGACCGACCCGGCGGCGCACCTCGCGGCCACGATTGCGGCGGACGACATCCCGCGCTTGACGGTAGGCCGCATCGACCCGGCCCAGGAAACGGCCGACTACACCGCGGAAGTCATGCAAACTGCCGGGCGAGACCTGGATGCCGCCGGCCGGGCCTTGCTCGCGGAAGACCTGCGTTCGCCTTGCACCGAAGAAATTGCGGTGTTTCGCGCGTTTGCGAAGTCTGTCGCGGAGGGTTCCAACGGCTTCGTCGTGCTCGACACCGCCCCGACCGGCCACACCATCTTGTTACTCGATTCAGCGCTGGCTTATCACCGCGAAGTGTCGCGTCAAGCCAATCAACTCTCCGAATCCGTGGAGAACCTGCTGCCTCGGTTGCGTGACCCGAACTTCACGCGCGTGCTCGTGGTGACGCTTCCCGAGGCCACGCCGGTTCATGAGGCCGCGAAGCTGCAAGCGGACTTGCGACGCGCGGAAATCGAACCGTTCGCGTGGATCATCAACCACAGCCTCACCCCGCTCGCCGTTACCGATCCCCTGCTCCAGCATCGCCAACAACACGAACTGCCGTTTATCGAAGAAGTAAAGTCTCAACACGCCCAGCGCGTCGCCTTAGTTCCCTGGCAACTCGAGCCCCCCACAGGCATCGCTGGCCTGCAAAAGCTCCTCGCGCAAGTCCAGAATTGACCGTCCCCGCTGCTTGGGCTACGGATTGAACTTCTTCCAGATTGCTAGACGATGGGTCGCCATCTGTCATGATACATGACCGGCGGATGATTCCGAAAAACGAAAGAAGCGGACGTTTAGACGGCCGATCGGAACAGCGGCGTGCTGCTTCACTTCAGTTCGACCAATACCGTCGATCAAAAAGGTTCCGCAGATTTGGTTTCGTAGAACTCTCGTAGAACTCGACTGCTTATTGGAAGCAAAAAGAAAGCCGCCAACAGCTCGTAAGTTGTTGGCGGCCAACCAGTACCAGAGGTGGGAGTCGAACCCACACGCCCTTTCGGACACAGGATTTTGAATCCAGCGCGTCTGCCATTCCGCCACTCTGGCCCTGACGGCCAAATGGAGTTTGGCCGGGCTACGTATTATGGTCGATTTGCCGCCGGTTTCAAGGTGGCGTGCAAAAGCTATGGCTGATGGTCCCCCGCGTGTTTCTCGTCATGATCGGCCTCGGTATGCTCGTCGCCATGATGGTCGTGGTGCTCGAGTTCGCCGCTGTAGGATTTGCCGTCGATGTCGATGCTCAGGCGGCCGGTGACGCCTGCGGTGTCGAGGGCGTCGCAGAGGGCTTCATCGGTCAGCACAAACCGCGAGGCCTGCCCGGCGGGATCGGTCTCCTGGGGCGCCGCGGTGAGCGTGTACTGCGCCGGTTGGCCGGCGAGGACGATGTTTAGCGTGAGGTCCGGAGCGGCGACCGGCACGGCGTTCTTCGCTTTGCCATCGAGCACGTAGATGGTGGTGGTGTGGGTATCGTGTTCGTGTTTCCATTCGGCATGATAGGCGCCGCCGCCAAGTTCGATGAGATGGCCATGGTGCGGGCCTTCTTCGGCATGGTCGTGGGCGTGGTCATGATCGGCGTCTGGCTGTTTGGTGTCGGCCTTCGGTCCGCAGCCGAGGGTCAGTGCGGCCACGGCGGCCAGGCAGAGTAAATGGACTGTGAAGCGTCGCATGGTCAGGTTCCTCTAAGTGATCAGTCGGAAGAATCCGTCGGCGTGGCCGCCGAATCGGAAGGGGACAGTTGGTTCGTGGTTGCAGTGCCGTAGGCAAACGTCGCACCCACATCCGCGAGCGGGTCTTCTTCGTGCGCGAGTTGATGTTCGGCGGCGTCCTTGCCAAAGCACCAAAAGAGCGCCGGGTGGACGAAGAAGTCGAGCAGCGTGGAGCTAATCAAGCCGCCGAGAATGACCGTGGCGACGGGGTACAGAATTTCCTTGCCTGGTTCGCCAGCGGCCAAGACCAGCGGAATGAGCGCGATGCCGGCGGTGATGGCGGTCATGAGCATCGGCGCCAAGCGCTCCTTGCCGGCCCGCTCAATCATCTGCGGCGAGAATTGCTCGCCTTCATATCGCACCAGGTGCAAGTAGTGGGCGATCAACAGAATGCCGTTGCGCGAGGCGATGCCGGCGAGTGAGATAAAGCCCACCATGCTCGCGACGGTGAGCGATTGATGCGTAACGACAAGCGCCGCGACCGCGCCAATGGCCGCCATCGGAAGCGCCGTGAGGACTTGCAACGCGAGATTCACCGAGCGAAACAGCATGTAGAGCGCGAGGAACATGCCTGCGACGCTGAACAGACTCAAGATGCCAATCATCCGCGTTGCGTGTTGCTGGCTTTCGAATTGCCCGCTGAATTTCATGAAATAGCCTGGCGGAAGTTTGGCTTGCAGCGGGGCGAGACGCTGTTGAATGTCAGCGACGACGCTTCCCAAATCGCGCCCCGCAGTGTTGCATTGCACGATGATCCGCCGGCGGACGTTTTCGCGATTGATGGTGTTGGGCCCGCTCGCCTCGCGAATATCGGCGACTTGTTCGAGCGGAATGCGCCCCCCGGAGGGGACTTGAATCGAAAGCCGCTTGAGGTTCTCCGGCCGTTCGCGATAGCGGTCCTCGAGCCGCACGACGAGGTCGAACGTGCGCTGGCCGTCGAGCACTTCAGAGACGACGCGGCCGTTGAGAGCGGTCTCGACAAACTCGTTGACGCGATTGGCTTGCAGGCCATAGAACCGCAGCTTATCGCGATTGAGCTTGATTTGCAGTTGCGGAATTTCCACCTGCGGTTCGACGAGTAGATCCGTGACGCCGGGGACGCCGTCGATCGCGGCTTTCATTTCCTCGGCCGTGCGGCGCAGCAGGTGGAGATCGTCCCCATAGAGTTTGATGCCGACCTGGGCCTTCACGCCGCTGAGCATGTGCGAGATGAGATGTTGCAGCGGCTGTTCGACGGAGACGACCACGCCGGGAATGTCTTGCAGCTCGTCACGCAGTTGCTCAAGAATTTCCGCCCGCGTGGCCGTGCTTTCGGGATCGAGGCTGATGATGATCTCGGAGGCGTTGACCCCTTCGGCGTGCTCGTCGAGTTCGGCGCGGCCGGTGCGACGGGCAAAGTCGAGAACGCCATCAATGGCGGCGATGCGGGCATCGACCATGCTGCCGATGCGATTGGATGTTTCTAGCGAAGTGCCCGGCGGCAGCACGACATTGACCTGGACAGAACCTTCGTTAAACGGCGGCAGGAAGTCGCGCCCCAGTTGAGAAACGACGACGACGCTCAGGAGCACCGCGCATGCAACGCTGACGAGGATCGGCCAGGGAAATCGGAGGCTGAAGCGAATGGCCAGGCCGGCCCACCACTTCAAGAAACGCAGCAGCCAGCCGTCCTTGGCATGCGCCATCATCGGGGCATTCGGCAGCAGCCAGTACGACAGCACCGGCGTCACGGTGAGCGAGACCACGAGCGACGCGAGAATCGAAACGATGTAGGCGGTGGCCAGCGGCGTGAAGAGCTTGCCTTCCATCCCTTCGAGCGCAAACAGCGGAATGAACACCAGCACCACGAGCATGGTGCTAAAGACGATGGAGTTGCGGACTTCGCTACTCGCTTCGTAGACCACGCGCAGCGCCGGCAAGGGATTGGCCGCCTGGCGATTTTCGCGCAAGCGGCGATAGATATTTTCGACATCGACAATCGCGTCGTCGACGAGTTCGCCAATGGCGACCGCGAGCCCGCCAAGCGTCATCGTGTTGATCGACATATCGAACCATTTGAAGACGAGCCCGGTGATGACGATTGAGAGCGGGATCGCGGTGAGCGTGATGAACGTCGTGCGAAAGTTCAGCAAAAACAAAAAGAGCACGATCACCACCAGGATGCCGCCATCGCGGAGCGCCTCGAAGACGTTGTGAATGCTGAGGTCGATGAAGTCTTTTTGTTGATAGACGTCCGCGTTGATGCGCACGTCGTCGGGGAGCGAGGTCTGCAGTTCAGCGAGAGCGAGCTCGATTTCCTCGGTTAGCCGGCGCGTGTCGGCGCCTGGTTGTTTGGCAATGACCAGCACGACCGCCGGCTTGCCGTTGACGGCGGAATCACCCCGTTTGACTTGCGCCCCTTCGACGACGCGCGCGACCTGGCTCAAGACGAGCGAGCGCTCGCCGAGCGGTTTGATGACGACCGATTCCAAGTCGGCGATGCTTTGCACGCGCCCGAGCGAACGGACCAGCAGCTCTTCCGCCCCTTGATTCAAATATCCGCCGGTCGCGTTGGCATTGCTGGCGCGGAGCGCGGATTCGACCTCTTCGAGCGTGACGTCGTACTTGATGAGCTGCTCGGGATCGACCAGGACTTGAAACTGCTTGCGGCCCCCTCCCATCGTCACCACTTGCGCGACGCCGGGAATCGTCAACAGCCGTTGCCGCACGACCCAATCGGCGAGCGTGCGGACTTCGAGCGGATCGGTGGTTCCGTCTTCGCTATACATGCCTACGATGACGATCTGCCCCATGATCGAACTGATCGGCGCCAACTGTGGACGAACCCCCTGCGGCATCCGATCAGCGGCGAGCGCGATTTTTTCAGCGACGATCTGACGATCCACGTAGATATCGGTGCCCCAATCGAACTCCACATACACCACGGAAAGTCCCACACCGGACGAGCTCCGCACCGTCTGCACGCCGGAGGCGCCGTTGAGGACGGATTCGAGTGGGAAGGTGATCAGCGTTTCGACTTCTTCCGGCGCGAGGCCGGGGGCTTCCGTCAGAATTGTGACGCGGGGACGGTTGAGGTCGGGGAAGACGTCGATGGGAAGATGGAACAGCACCCACGAGCCGTACACCATCAGCACCAAGGCGATGACGATGGTAAGTACGCGGAAGCGCAGTGAAAGGCGAATAATTGTGTTAAGCATGGTGTGGTGCTAATCCCTGCTCAGTGATTGTGCCCGGCGTGAGGATCGACGGCGCCGCCGGACTTGTTCTTTAGCGCGAGTTGCAATTGCTGCGCGCCGCTCATGGCGATCGTCTCGCCGACGAACAGGCTGCCGTCGTTGGCGATGACGACGGACTGCCAATCGCGATGCTCGACATGCACCGGCTGGCGTTCAAAATGGTCGCCATTGACGCGAAATACATACGACTCGATGCCCTCGGTCGCGACGGCCCCAACCGGCAGGACGATCTTGTTCCGCCACACTTCCACCGGCACATGCAGCGTGATTCGCTGCCCGGGTTTGTACTTCCAGTCGGTGAAACGAAACGGATCGACGTTGCCGGTGTCGCGCACGAGTTCGTTGGTCAGCGGGACGTAAAAATGCAGCGAGCGCGTGACTTCATCAATGCGGTTGGCCGCCCGTTGGATCTTGAGCCCCGTGATCTCCTCCTGCTCGCGGCCTTGCACTTCGAGATTAGCGGTAATCGCGCGCCCTTCGCGCGCGGCGTCCGCAATGAGCTTTGCGTCTTGCTCGAAAGCGTCCCCTTGAATCGAGAGCTGCGCATGATCGGTGAGCGTGGCCAGTGGCGCGCCGGTTTCGACATGCTGCCCCAAGCTCACGCTGATGGTTTGCACCTGCAACAGTGCGTGGGTCGAGGCTTCACGCACCATCTCGTCGTCTTGCGGCGCGCGCACCACCAGGTTTCCCAGCAGCACGCGGGTCTTGAGAATCGCGTCCACTTGGGCGACGCTAAGCCCATGCAGCACGAGCGCTTGTCGCTGCGCCTGGAGCAGCGCCCCTTGCTTTTCGAGATCGTGCTTGCGTTCCAAGAGTTGCTTGCCGGCGATCGCCCCTCCTTGCGTGGCGGCCGTCAAGCGTTCCACTTCTTGGGCGAAGAAGTCGACTTCTTCCGCGATTTTCAGCAGTTCCGCCTGAGCTTGAACGAGCTCTTCGTGGGTCAGGCGCATCTCGAATAGCGGGTCGCCTGCGGTGACAGTGGCCCCTTCGACGGGATAAATGCGGGTGACGACGCCGGTCAAAGGCGCGGTGATCGTGATCCGCGAGCGGCCGGCGCGCTCGACGATGAGGCCGGGAATCGCGATGCTCCGTTCGAAGTCGCTCAGCCGTACCTTGCCTTGCCTCAGGTCAATCGTGGCGCTCGCCTGGGGGCTGATCTGGATGGAGTTCTCGCTCCCGCCATGCGCATGCTCGTCTTCGTGCGGTTCTTTTTTGGCCGACGTCGCCAACAAAGCACGCAGGTGTGGCAGCCAATAGGGGCTCGTGACGAGCGCCGTCACGCCAACGATGGTGAAGACCCCGAGACTGATCCAGCGGCCAAGGTCCGCGCGCAGGCGGGAAGTAGGTGCGTGTGCCATGATAAAGACCTAAAACGATGTCACAAAAATGGTGGGTGACTTGGGGCGAGTGCGGCGCCTTTCCCAGTGAGTTGACGTCGCACGGCCTGGCGGCCTTAGCTAAGCTCAACCTCAAGCACCCAAACAGGGCCAGAAAACTGCGCTAGAAGCGCGCAGCGGCAGACTCAAATCCGCAGCCGGACCAGAGGAGCGAAGAGCGCTCCCGCGGAGAGATCGTCGCTTACGCCGAGCGGGGCGGACGACAATGCGACACAGGGATTTACGGAGACCAGCCACGCCGCGACACTTAGTGTCGGCGTCGGCGATTGGGCTTTACTGGCCGTGGCCGGGACGGCGTTGCAGTGGGCATCATGGCCGCCTGGGTCTTGATCGCAAGGTGCTTGATCGCCAGGATCGCCGGGATGCGAATGTTCGCCACAAGCGTGGGCATGGCCCTGCCCTGCGTGCCCATCTTCCCAGCAATCCAGGCACCGGAGCACCAAATCTTCCGCCACCGCATGCGCGCAGACCCCGAGCCCCAAATGGAGCCAAATGGCCAGCACGGTCATGGCAGCGATGAATCGAGACACGAAACCCTCAAAAACCTTTAGGTAAACCCTACCACGCTAATCATGGCGGCATCGCGCGGATTGGTCAAGCTGAGAAATTGGTGAGGCGGCAGTCCGGGTGCATGTCAGCTTTTGCGGGCGGTTTTTGCTTTTGCAAAACGTCAATAGGAGATTTTGGGTTGGATGCGTTAAACTGGGGGCGACTCGGATGTCTGGCTAAACTTGATTTGGGATTCAAAGGAGAATCGCATGGAC
>CAUJKE010000110.1 GCA_963205385.1 Planctomycetota bacterium
GGTTACGATGATAGATGAGTAGATCGATCGGTTGGCCCATGCAATCTCAACCTCCTTGGTACCTGATTCCAAACTATCAATTCGTGCCAAAAACTCAACCGGTTTGCGTCGAGGCTAACCGCAAACGGTGTGAAATTAGAGAATCGTCAGGAGAGCTACGTAGGATTGTGGGGGCTGAGGAAAGCTGCGTCAACTGTGTGGCTGGCGATAAATCGAGATTTTACGAAAAGTTTAGCGGGTAAAAGTGATAGACATAATAGCTATGCGAAAAGTGCTTATTTATCGCCGCCGTTGTATTACGGTGCAGCCTGGCTTTTAGCCCACCATCTTGCTCACCATCCGCACGAGGCGGATGGGGTCGTGGGCGCAATCGCGAGTGTGGAACAACCGAAGGCTTGGCGATTTCGGTTACATTTCGTTGGCAACCTTCTGAGGTAACGCACAGGCAAGAGTGCAGGAAATCGCTGTATGACGCGCGTCATTAAAGTTGGGGGGAGCTTGCTCGATTGGCCGGAGTTGCCGGAGCGGTTGCTGTCGTGGCTCGCGCGGCAAGCGCCGGCGGCGAATGTGTTGGTCGCCGGCGGCGGGGAGTTGGTGGAAGCGATTCGCCGGTATGACAAGCGGTTTCAGCTCGGCGAGGAGCGAGCGCACCAACTCTGCCTGGCGGCGATGCGGAGCACGGCGCAGATTTTGGAGCACCTGCTAGCGCATGCGCGGAGCACGTTCGCGGAGCGCGGGCTCGCCCACCACAAATCGCTGAGCGTCGTCGATGTGAACGATTACTTGGAGACGCCGCTGGCGGCAGGCCGCGCACACATCAGGCTGCCGCACACGTGGGAAGTGACGAGCGATTCGATTGCCGCGCAACTCGCGGAGATCTTGTGCGCCGATGAACTCGTCTTGCTCAAATCCGCCCCATTGCCACAAAGTTGCTCCACGCGCGACGCTACGGAGAAAGGCTACGTCGATACGTTCTTTCCCCAAGCCGCGGCGCGGGCCAACAAGATTCGCTGCGTGAATTTGCGCGACGAGCAGTTCGCGGAGTGGATGCTGTATTAACGCCAACCGGGAAGCGAAATTCGCTTCCCGGTGTGCGTCGTGCGGGTGGCCAAGGGCGAACGACACACGCGAGTGTGTCTGCCACGCTAGTTGGCGTACCAATTCTCAGTTGGCGCCGAGCGGCGGTTGTAGAGATCCTTGATGGCTGGCTCCACTTTGGTATTGCTGGCGACTTCCCACGACGTGATCTCCACACCGCCGGAGGCGGTGATGATGTAGTCGCGGCCAACCTTGAGGAAGCTGCTTTGCGTCGGGACATGCTTGGGCGCCGCATAGGCTTCGTAGGTTACGGTCGAATCGCTGCCGAGCAGGTTCGGCAGTTGCAGGTTGGCCTTTTCGAGCAGGCCTTCCTTGTGAATCAGCGTGGCGATGACGCACATGTCCATCACGTTGCGGAGTTCACCAAAGATCGCGTCTTTCTTCGACAGATCGTCATATTGATCGGTCATCGCTTGGGCCCACTTCGCGGCGACCGGATTGGCCTTGCCCGTTCCCTTAACGGCGCCATCTTCGGCGATGAACTCGTCCTCGGTCAGGCATTGCACACCGGGGCCGCGCAGTTCCCACGCCAAACTGTCTTCGCTGCGGGCGAGCGGTTCATACTTACACGCCAGCCACCAGCGGGGCATCATGTTGTCAGGCTTCACGCGAGCGGCTTGCAGCATTTCGAGAAAGCTAGGGAGCGACTTGAGCGGCGTGGGGTCGAGGTGCATCGCGATCCGCTTCATCCGATAATCGGCGGCGACCAGGACGCGCGCCAAGTGGCTATCGGCCGGCACGCCGGTGATGCTGATTTTTTGCGGGCCCATCGCGCGCTCGATCAACGACGGAATGCCTTGGTTGAATGTCGATTGCTTGGCCAACACAGCTTCCAGATTCTTGCGGCCTTCGTCGGTCGGATCGATGGAGCAGCTAATCGTATTGCGATGCGCGTCTTTGGCCGCCCGCAGCGCGACGAGTAAATCGTCGAACAACAGCACGGGGCGCTCGGTCGTCACGCCTACGACGACGGCGTCATCGCGCACCTTCCAGCCTTCACCAGGACCGGCCAGCACGATGTCGTTCTGTTCGGGATAGATGAAGACGTATTGAATCCGCTGCAGACCGGCGAGATAACGAACTTCGTCCGGCAGTTTGTCGGGGCTCGCGGCGACCGCGGCTTCCAGGCCACGCAGCGAAACCAGTCGCATTTCCGTGGCGGCTGAAAGTTCCGCGCCGGGCTTCTTGAGTTCGTCGCGTAGTTGCTGCAACACAACCTTGCGGCTTTGGGGATCGTAGTTGCCGAGCATCCCTTCGGCATCGACCTTCACGCCGCCGACGGCATTGTTACGGAAACCGAGATTGCCGGCGGAGACGGTCAGCGGCGGCGCGGCAACCACCACCATCGCCAGTAGCCAGGCGACATGGCGACCGAAATGCGAGTGCACAAAGGTGCGTACGGACATAACGAAACTCCTGAAAACGGTGGCGATGCGACATCAATCCCGACAGAGCGGCGGTCTCGGGTAATGTGGAGACGAGTTCTGAGCGGTCACAGACGCGCCCGACAGCCGATTCGATCCTAGCCCCTGACACAGTAATCTTCAGAATAGTTGAGGAACCAATTAGGAGCAAGGAAAGTTTCCGCCGCCTCGTCGGTTTCTCGGGTGATGTTCGTAAGTTACCGGCGCACATCGAGAGTTCCCGTCGGCGGGCCGCGCGCGATTGGGAGGGACGACGGCTGCAGAAGCGAGGGGGGCGAGTAAGTCGCGTAGGTCGAGTCGGTCGTGAAGCGGCGGACGATTGGCGCGCAAAGGTACGACAAATGCTTAGTAAAGAAAGAATGGTGAATATGAGTAGAGTGAATGAAAAAGG
>CAUJKE010000111.1 GCA_963205385.1 Planctomycetota bacterium
GATGATCCTGGAAAAGGTGGCCGAAACTGTCGCTCTCGGCGGCGAGCAAATCCTCATGCAAGGCGGCTTGCATCCAGACTTTGGCCTCGAGTGGTACGAAGAACTGCTGCACGATATCAAGGGCCGCTTTCCGCAGGTCAACATTCATGGCTTTAGTCCGCCGGAGTTGCACCACTTCACCAAAGTTGCCAGGCTGCCGATTAAGACCGTGCTGGAACGTCTGCAAGCGGCCGGGCTTGGCAGCATTCCCGGCGGCGGCGCGGAGATTCTCGTCGATCGCGTGCGGAAGGAAATCACACGCGGTAAAGTGCTGACCGACGACTGGCTCAACGTGATGCGGGTGTGGCATGAACTCGGCGGCAAAAGCAGCGCCACCATGATGTTTGGCCATGTCGAAACGCACGCCGAACGGATCGAACACCTGGAACGTATCCGCCAATTGCAGGACGAGACGGGCGGTTTCACCGCGTTCATCTGCTGGACGTTCCAGCCGGAGCATACCGACATGGCCCACGTGCCGCCGGCCGGGTCGTTCGAGTATCTCAAGACGCAGGCGGTCGCGCGGTTGTACCTCGACAACGTTCGCAACATTCAATCGAGTTGGGTCACGCAGGGCGTCAAGATTGGCCAGCTCGCGCTGCTGTACGGCGCCAACGACATGGGAAGCCTGATGATCGAGGAAAACGTGGTGGCGGAAGCCGGCACGGTGCATTTCCTCTCGCTGGATCAGATGCGGGACGCCATCAGCGAGCTCGGCTACACGCCGCGGCAGCGCAACGTGTTTTACCAGCTCGCGAGCGAAGAGCACGAGCGGAAGGCCGTGGAAGCCAACCGTCTGCACAAGCCGGTGCAGCTACATCAACTGGCCGCGACCATGCTCGACAAGACGCTGGTTCCCTAGGCAAGTTTAGAGGCGTCCGGTAAACAGCTTTCTGGTTTTGTAAATGCTATCCCGGACCCGATCCAGCTTGGAAGCTGTTGACAATGTCAGGTTTCAATCGTTTAACGGCAAGCCGAAGGCGACTGCGGGCAATCGATGCCAAATGACTTACGTCAACGCCGACGCCTTCGGCTTGCCGTTAAACGACGTGCTCAACATCCGTACAAGGCGGATGGGGGCGGGATCCTTTGGCCGGCGTGAACATTGAAAACTTTTTGATCGGTGGTGACGCAGCCGCATTCTTCGTTAAATTCGGCTTAACCGCGCGTCCCTCCTCCTGTAGCGCGCTTAATGGGGTATGTTGTCTTAAGGGCCTTTTTCGGCGGCGGGTGAGTTGCGCGCGGCCGCTCCTAATGATGTTTGCAACTGCGGCTTCACGATGATTCACGTCCGCGACCTCACCAAGACCTACGCCGACCTGCGCCGCGGGCAATTCGTGGCGCTCGCCGGGCTATCGCTCGATGCGCGGCCGGGGCAAATCTACGGATTACTCGGCCCCAACGGCGCCGGCAAAACCACCGCCCTCCGCATCCTCAGCACCGTGCTCCGTCCAACCTCCGGCGAAGCGACCGTCAACGGCTACGATGTCGTCACGCAACCTGACCTGGTGCGGTATCAAATCGGCTTCGTCTCCTGCAACACGGCCGTCTACGACCGCATGACCGCGTGGGAAATGGTGGGCTACTTCGGGCGGTTGTATGGGCTGTCGGAAGAATTGCTCGAGCAGCGGATGGAAGATATTTTCAAGCGGCTGAACATGCAGGAGATTCGCGACGTGCTGGGGGCGAAGATGTCGACCGGCATGAAGCAAAAGGTCTCCATCGCGCGGGCAATTGTGCATGATCCGCCGGTGCTCATCTTTGACGAAGCAACCGCCGGGCTGGATGTGCTCGTCGCCCGCGCGCTGCTGAAAACCGTGGCGGAATTGCGAGAAAACGGTAAGTGCGTAATCTTCTCGACCCACATCATGCGCGAAGCAGAACGCCTATGCGACCGCATCGCCATCATGCACCGCGGAGATATTCTGTCGGAGGGTTCCTTGCCGGAATTGCGCGAGCGCCACCAGCAGAACGATCTGGAAGACATGTTCTTCGATCTCATCTCGGCACATGAAGCGCGCCGCGCGGAGCAGCAAGAAAAAGATGACCGCGACGCGAGCGAACTCCCCATTTATAGTTGATCGGCGGCTATGTCCTGGTCCAAAGTCAAACTGATCTTCCTCCGCGAAGTCCGCGACCAGTTGCGCGACCGCCGCACGCTGTTCATGATCGCGGTGCTGCCGATTTTGCTCTATCCCTTGATGGGGATGGTCTTTTTACAGGTGTCGCAGTTTCGCCGCGAACATCCGATTCGCGTCTGGTTGCTCGGCGCTGAAAATTTGCCGCAAGTTCCCGCCCTGCTGGAAGGCGACGCTTTTGCCGAAGCGATTTGCCCGCAGGAGGAGTCGCGTTCGATTGAACTAACCGTCGCGCCGAAAGCTGACCAGTCGATCGCCAAAACAGACGCGAGCGCCCGCGCGCAGGAAGCGATCGAGAATCAAGAATTTGACGCGGTGATTTACATTCCGCCGAATTTCGCTGCGGAACTCGACAAGTTCCATGAGAAGCTCACTTTCACGAAACCCACGCCTGGCGAAGTCGGCGCGAGCGACGTGCCGAAGCCTGAGGTCTTCGCGAACACCGCGAGCGACAAGTCGCGCGTCGCCTACGAGCGGGTCGATCGGATCCTCAGTCGGTGGCGCGGGGCGGTGATTGCGAAAAATCTGGAAGCTCGCAACATTCCGCTGGAAGCGACGCGGCCGTTTGAAGTCGTCAACATCGACATCGCCGAAGAAGGGAGTCGGCGGATTGCGATCTGGTCGAAGATTCTCCCGTTCATCTTGCTCGTCTGGGCGCTGACCGGGGCGTTTTATCCCGCGATTGACTTGTGCGCCGGCGAGAAAGAACGAGGAACGCTTGAAACACTCCTCAGCAGTCCCGCGCAACGGAGCGAAATCGTGTGGGGTAAGCTGCTCACGGTGATGACGTTCAGCGTCGCCACGTCTCTGCTCAACCTGGTGAGTATGGCGGGGACCGGCAGCTTCGTGATGACGCAAATGCAGCGGATGGATATGGGGGGCGTGATTCCGCTCGATTTTGGACCACCCCCAATCTTGCCGCTATTGTGGCTGCTCGTGGCGCTGCTTCCGATTGCGGCGCTGTTCAGCGCGCTCTCGCTGGCCGTCGCCGCCTTTGCACGCAGTTCGAAGGAAGGGCAGTATTATCTGATGCCCCTCTTGCTCGTCTCGCTGCCGCTGATGTTGTTTCCGCTCATGCCGGCGACCGAACTCGACCTGGGCACAGCGATCATTCCCGTTACCGGCGTGATGCTGCTCTTGCGAACGCTCATGGAAGGACAATATTGGGAAGCAGCGCGCTACGCGCTCCCGGTCGTTGGCGTCACGGCCTTATGTTGCCTGCTGGCCGTGCGGTGGGCCATCGATCAATTCAATAACGAATCGGTCCTGTTCCGCGAAAGCGAGCGCTGGGACATTGGCCTCTGGCTACGGCACCTGGTGCGCGACCGCGGGGAGACGCCGACGATCGGCGAAGCCGTGATGTGCGGCGTACTGATCTTAATGGCGCGGTTCTTCGCTGGCTTCGTCGCTCCGGCCACAGCCGACTTCCGTTCATTCGCCGCCGTGACGTTGATCCTGCAGATTGCCCTCATCGCAACGCCGGCGCTCCTCATGACGATCATGCTCACGAGCAACCCGCGCAAGACGCTCTCCCTGTTCGCGCCGCGGTGGCAAATGTTGCCGCTGGCCATTTTGCTCGCGCTGCTCTTGCATCCCGTCGCGATGTGGCTCTCCGTCGGCATCCACACGCTCTACCCGCTGAGCGAGGACGCCAAGGCTCAAATTCAAGCGCTGACCGCCCCCATTGCCGAACAACCATTGGTCTACGTCTTGCTGCTCATGGCCGTCGTCCCTGCAATCTGTGAGGAACTCGCTTTCCGCGGGTTTATCCTGTCGGGACTCCGGCACACGGGACACCGCTGGATGGCAATTGCAGGCAGCGCGGCGTTCTTCGGCATCACGCATAGTTTGTTGCAGCAATCGCTGTCCGCCTTTGTGCTGGGACTGGTAATTGGCTATCTCACGCTGCGAACCGGTAGTTTGTTCCCCGGCATGTTGTATCATCTCACGCACAACTCGCTGGCAATGACGGCCGCGAGCTATTGGCCCGACAAACTCAAGTCCGTGCCGTCCTGGGAGTATTTCGTCGCCGTTGACGATTCCGGTCTGTACTACAATCCGTACTTCACGTTGCTTTGCGGCGCGGCGGCCGCGCTGCTCTTGTACTGGCTGCATCGCCAGCCTTATGCGGCATCGGAAGAGGAACGGATTCAAACGGCGATCGACCACCAAACGTCTCTCACCGGCCAGCGACCAGTGTGGCGGTTATGGTAAACTGCGAGCCATGCAAGCGTATCGTGCTCGTTATCTTTTTCCCGTCACGTCGCCCCCATTGCGCGACGCCGTGTTGACGTGCGATCATTTGATTCGCGCCGTCGGCCAGAACGTGAGCGGGAAGCCTGCGGTTGATTTAGGCAATGTCGCCATTGTGCCGGCGCTCATCAATGCGCATGCCCATCTGGAATTGAGCGAATTCGCCGCGCCGCTAGGCGATCCCGCGCGAGGATTTCCGGCCTGGATTCGTGAAGTCGTGGCCTGGCGGCGAGTACAAGCCCAGAGCCACTCGCCTGAAGAACTCGCGAACCGTCGCCGCGCGGCCATTCACCGGGGTGAATTGGAATCCGCCGCCGCTGGCGTACACGTCGTCGGTGACATTGCCTCGAGCGTCGATGCGCCGCAACCGCTACACGTCCCCAAACGCTATCTGTTTCGCGAGATACTCGGACTGCGAACCGCCCGCGAGGAAGAGCTATTCCAGCACGCGCAAAACTTTCTGAAATCACGACAAGGCGGGGTCGGCATCAGTCCCCACGCACCGTACACCGTGGGAATCGATTTGCTCGCGCGACTGGCAAAGCTGTCCGCGCAGCGCCATGTCCCGTTGGCGATGCACCTGGCGGAGTCGGCGGAGGAGCTTGAACTCTTGCGTTCGCATAGCGGCGCGTTTTACGCGCTACTCACCGAGCTCGAGGCGTGGGATCCTGCGGCCTTTCCGCGGGGAATCAATGTCCTGGAGTACCTGAAGATTCTGGCCCAAGGGCATCGCGCGCTCGTCATTCACGGCAACTACTTGACGTCGTCAGAGATCGACTTCATCGCCGCCGCGGCCGAGAAGCTATCCGTCGTGTATTGTCCCCGGACGCACGCTTACTTTCGTCATTCGCGTTATCCATTGGTCGAACTGCTCGCCAAAGAAGTGAATGTCGCGCTGGGGACGGATTCGCGCGCGTCGAACCCCGATTTGAACTTGTGGAATGAAATGCGCTACGTCGCCGACGCGTTTCCAGAGATCTCGCTGGACGCGATCTTGCGCATGGGAACCGTCAATGGGGCGGACGCACTCGGTTTGTCGCGCTGTGGCGACTTGCGAGAAAATGCCTATGCCGGGCTAGCGATTGTCGATTTGCCCGACGACGACGCGACCGATCCGCATGAACTACTGTTCGATGCCCGTTCGCAAGTCCGGAGTGTGCTCGCGCCCAAATAGCGGACCAAATAGCCGGCACAGTCCCGTTTGCCGGCGACCTTACAAGCGGCAGTTGTTGATCTGCGTTTCCAAAATCGCCGAAGCGCCGAGGGCTTCCAGCTTTTCCATCACGTCGATCACTTCCTTGCGCTTGACCATCACGCGCACCGCACACCACTCGGAGTCTTCGAGCGGATTGATCGTCGGCGAACGAAAGCCAGGCGTGATCTTCTCGACTTCGGCGAGCTTCGCGCGGGGGATGTTGTATTCCAACAGAGAATACGCCCGGGCGATGACCACGCCTTCCAAGCGGCGGACGATCCGATCGGCCGGTCCGTTGTGGCGGCAGGCGCGGTTCTGAATGAGGAGCGTTTCATAGCGCCCAATTTCATCCAAAATGGCCAGGCGGTTCGCGGCCAGCGTGCTGCCGGTCTCGACGAGATCGACAATGGCGTCGGCGACACCCAGCGCAATCATCACTTCGACCGAACCGGTCAGCGGCACCAAATGCACCTTGGCATTGTGTTGCTGAAAATAGCCGGCCGTAATGCGGGGAAAACTCGTGGCGACACGACAACCATCGAGACCTTCAATCGTGGTGATTTTCGCATCGTCCGGCACGCAGACCGCCAGACGGCAGCGGCCGACGCCGAGTTCCAATCGCGTGGCCACATCAACGTTCGCTTCCAGCACCAGGTCGCTCCCGGTGATCCCCATGTCGATCGCCCCTTCGGCGCACAGCACGGGGATGTCATCGGGGCGGAGAAACGTAATGTCGACTGGCAAATCCGCCACGCGGGCGAACAAACTGCGATCCTGCCGGCGAAAGCTGAGCCCCGCCTGATGCATGATCTCGGTCGCGAGTTCGGAAAGGCGGCCTTTGCTGGGAATACCGATGCGTAGATTCGTCATGTTGATTTCAAGGGGGAAAGTTCAAACTAAGCGCTAACCTTCAGATTCGTTCGACGTCTTCGGCCGGCTGGCCTTCTCTTCGAGCCCCGACATGTTGAACCGCCGGGCCAGTTCCGCTTCGACCTCCTCCAGCCGCACGTCGCGGTGAGCGAGCAGCACGAACAGATGGTAGGTGAGGTCGGCCGCTTCGTAGATCAAGTGTTGCCGCCCCTCGTCACCAGGTTCACCGGCGGCTTCCACGACTTCAGCGGCTTCCTCGGTAATTTTGCCCCCGATTTTCGCCACCCCCCCCGCTAAGAGCTTGGCGGTGTACGAAATGTCGGACGGATTCGCTTGCCGGTCGCGAATCACCTGCATCAGTTGCTCGAGGACGGAGTCGGGTGTGCTCACGGCAATTCCTGGAGGGTGGTTGCGGGTTGCCAACTCCTGGGATGATCCTTCCCGCAGTGGCGTAAATCGCTTATCGTAAACTGAACTCCACGGACTGGCAATCGCTGACAAAATCTTCACGAGGTTATCTCCAAGTATTCCCGAGCGGTTAGACGGATGGCGGGTCGCCCCGGCGGCGCGCCGTAGCCTCTACGAAACTTCTAGCTCGGGGAGATGTTGGCATGATTGCCTTGCAAGCTGCTTTCGCCGCTCAACGTTCCCCCTATTGCGACCGTATGACCTTGGCCGAACATGTTCCCACAGAGCCTCTGCCGCCGCTTCCCGCTGCCTGGTACCTCACCGGAGCGACGGCCAGCGGCAAGACGGCGGTCGGCCTGGAAATTGCCGAGCGGATCGGCGGCGAGGTGTTGTCGCTCGATTCGATGGCGGTTTACCGCGGAATGGATATCGGCACCGCCAAGCCCTCGCCAGCGGATCGCAGCCGCGTGCCCCATCACCTGCTCAATTTGGTGGATCCGCCGGAAGAGTTCAGCGTTGCCCAATATGTCGAGCTTGCCCACCACCACGTCCAGGAGCTGTCGAGCGCTGGAAAGGAACCGCTATTCGTCGGCGGCACGGCGCTCTATCTCAAGTCGCTGCTGCGCGGGCTATATCAAGGTCCGCCGGCCGATTGGGAATTTCGCCGCCAGGTGGAAGAGGAACTGGAGCGCGTGGGGGCCGCGAAGCTGCGCGAGCGATTATGGCAAGTCGATCCGCTCTCCGCGGCCAAGTTGCATCCCAACGACACGCGACGAATGATCCGCGCGCTGGAGGTGGCGAAGATCACCGGGCAGCCGCTCAGTCATTGGCAAACGCAGTTCGACGAAGGACGCGCTGCGGAGAAGTGCAAAGTTTTCGTGCTGCACTGGCCACGCGCGCAGTTGCACGCCCGCATCGATGCGCGGGTCGAGGCGATGTTCGCCGCCGGACTCGTCGCGGAAACCGAAGCCCTACTCGAGCGCTACGGCCAGCTTGGCCATACGGCTTCACAGGCGGTCGGCTATCGCGAGGTGCTCGAACACCTGCGCGGCGAGCGTAGCCTGGCGGAAACGATTCAACTGGTGAAGCACCACACCCACCAGTTCGCCCGCCGACAAGAGACGTGGTTTCGCGGTTTGAGCGAATGCCGCTGGATCGAAATGCACGCGGACGCCAGCGCCGCGGAGATTGCCGAACAGATATTGGCGCAAGCCAGGGCGAACTGAGGAGTCCTCACGCGCCACATGAGCCCTGCAGCGCGCGGAGCAAGTTGAGGCTACGCCTGGGCCGCGCTGAACCTTCCCAGCCAACGCTGCCACCACTCGCCGGGGACAAAGGCGGCGTTGGCGACGATCATCAAGAGACAAAACACAATAGCCCCTGACAGCGGCAAGAGCGAGAGCCAGATAATGATGCCGACGGCCAACACCAAGGGGCGCGTCATTCTAGGCCAAATCAGTGCGGCAAACGTTAACTCGAACAGCACAATGGCGTGCGTCCAGAAGTTAATGAGATACGGATGATCGCGGAACGCGCTCCAATCAAAGAGCCGCGAATGGACCATCGCCATCATCGCCCAAATGGCTTCGCCGCGCCACCACACATCGCCGTGCAGTTTCGAGATGGCCATCATCAAATAAAACGCCGCCAGGTGCACTTGCATGAGCCGCAACGCGACCCGCGCGTCCCACCGTGGTTCCGCCGCTAGAAGCGAACTCCCCGGCTTGCGCCGCCGCCAGGCATCCAGCGAAAGGGTCGCGCCGCAGGGGCCGATGAACAAATACAACAACATAAACGCCAGGACCGGCTCCGCTTGCGCGGTCACAAACGGCGCGCGATGCACGTATTGCAAAAGCGCGAACAGCGAGACCGCCGCAGCGGTGCGTGAGAAGCAGCCAATCACGAGCAACACCGCGACGACCATGAACACCACATGCACGCCAAGCACCGCCCCGGAGGAGCCGAGCTGGCTAAAGATCGACCAGTAGGCGAACTCGTTCACGCCACCGCCATCGAGCACGAGGCGCTGAAACAAATCGCGCGGCACCAGCCCACCGGCGGAAAACCACGCCGCCAGGTCGGGAGTGAGAATCACCAGATAGAGCAGCCAGCAGAGGCCGACGAATACACGAATAATGCCCAGCGGCAGCGGATCGGCCGGCGCAAACCAAAATTCATTCCAGCGCTCGCCAAACTCCTGCCAGTAACCGGTGCGCGATTCCGCGAGGTTCGAACTCGACATACGTTATTTCTCCTCGCCGGCAGACAGGACAGGGGCGACTTCACCGCGGCCTTCGCGTTTAATCACTTGCGGCTCACCATCGTCGGCAAGGAGGATATCCGCCTCGTACAACACTCGCTCATATTCAGGCGCCAGCGGATCTTGCGGAAAACCTTCACGCAGGTTCACCAATGCCCGCGGTTGCGAGATTTGTCGCTTGAGCCGCAGGACGCCGACATCAGTCCCTAGTTTGCCTAAGGCATAGCGGGCGACGCTCTTGGCGAACTCGCCCAACTCGGTGTCGCCGGCCCCGGTCTCGTTGGCGTAAAACGCCATCTCGCGGGCATACGCGCTGAACCGCTTGTGGGCGTCCGGAAAGCCGAAGCCAAGCTGATCAAGACGAACGACTTCGCGCTCGCCGCCGGCGTTTTCAATATCGATCTCGATGTAAATCTCGTCGTCCAGATCGGCGTCGCCGGTCAAGGCGTCGTATTGGGTGTAATGGTACGGAGCGACGGTCGGCGCCAGATCGAGCGTGCGCGTGTAGGGCGCCAGCAGGTCGAGCAGGCGATCTTGCAACGCGGAGCGCTGCGTGTAGCTGCTGAGCGCGACCGCCACGCAGAATAAGTGCACGACCAAAACCAGAGAAACGACTTGCTGCACCCCAGGCGGACAAGTGCGGCCAGCCCGAGGCGAGTATGGCGAGGGAGTTGTCATAGGTCCAGTGGAAGCCGGCGTGGACGGGAAGGTCGACACGTGTAACAGGCATCCATACCTAGGGCGATCGCCGTTATCGGCTGCAGGGTCGCGTTGGAAGTGATCGGCTCGCCACGGCGCGCGTGCCGATCTTTCTTGGCCAGCGCGGCGCAACTGTTACGACACCTGCGTCCCTTCATCGTTCAAACCCGCAACGCGAATGACCACTGACGCGCATGTTCCGCGGGGTAATGTTCGGTGGATTCATGAAAAAAGGTCAGGCCTCTCGCGAAGCCCGACCTTCATTCGTTGATCAAATTTCGAACTAACCGCCCAGGTACATAACAGGGCGATCACCTGGCGGTTGGTTCGCAGTCATCCAACTAGGCGGCCGGAGCCGGAGCCGGAGCTGGAGCTGGGGCCGGAGCCGGAGGAGCAGCGGGCTCGCCATCGACCGGAACCACTTCCGTGCCACCGCAACCACCGCAGTCACCACCGCAGTGGCCACCACAGTTGTTACCGCTGCAACGGCACTTGTGGCCGAACAGACCACAGCAACGATCGCGACCATGGCAGCGATCATGATGGTGGCCGCAGCAATCAGCCACGGCGCCACCGCAGCCGCCGCAGCCGTTGCCACGGAACAAACCAGCGTTGGCCTTTTCTTCACCGCCGATGAGGGCGATACCGACGATTGCGAAAAAGACCGCAACGCCACCTAAAACAAAACGATTCATCCTCAGATCCTCCAAAAGAACTTACAGGTACCGTAAGTGAAAAACAGTTTTCTGCATGCCGTCCACGATTACTCGCCCCCGATTCGACGGCAGGCCATCGGAGGAGCGACCTTCATGCTGAGCGATCATTGCCATCTTATGACTGCGGTGAGCAAGCCCTGTTGTGAATTGCTACCGGTCACGTAGATTGCAATAAGAGCACAGGCTAGGTCGATAGGTTAGCATGGCGAAGATAGCTGTCAAGCGTCAGGCGGGATTTGCACAGTTTAGGTTGGACAGGTGTACTTTAACGGCTGTCCGGTGGGTTCGCTTAACTGTACTACAGTCTAAGCGAATGTCTAGCGGTCAAGAAATGAAAGCAGACCCACCATTGCGGGCCTGCTTTCAAAGTACATAAGCGCTTATCGATTCAATACTTGCGGAGCGCGATCCCGCTCCAAACCGAGTCGCAATGACAGCACTTAAGAGGGGGTTTAACCGAAATTTTTTGGCCTTACCGACGAAGTGGATTCACGTCTCCGTTGGCCGTGTTTTCAACGGAACCACCCTGTGGAACAAATTGCCCGTTTCCTGGCGGCACAAATTGGCCGTTATTTTGTGGATAATTTTGTCCATTTTCCGCCGGAGCGAACTGATTATTGCTCGCCGGCAGCGATGGAGCATCTTGCTGCGGTGCCGGCTGACCGTTAGCCGGCGCTTCCTGTTCGGCGAGTTGGCCTTCCGCTTCCTCCCAAGTTTGCAACAAATCGGCGGGATCTTCGAAGTTAAAAAACAGCGCCTCGGATTCTGGACCCGTAGGCGGCGTCGCCATGCCGGCAATGCGCCAACCTTGCGGTTCACGGCGCAACACCCAGATCACATCGAAGCTCTCCACCTCGCCGGATTCCAGTTTGTTGCTCCAAATACTGCCGACGTGGGCTCCATCGGGATTGATGAGCTCCGTCTGGCCAATTTGATAGGTCATGTCCGGCGTGCCGGGGGGTTGCACCTTGAGGCCTTGCTTCTGGGTCTCGACGCGCGCCTTATCGGTAAGCAATGCCGCTGCCACGGCATCATTACCGCTGCGCAATGATTCAAGAAACGCCGATACAATTGCATCCGGCGTCTCAACCTTAGCGCCCGACGCATTCGCCTGCGCTGCGCCTGCTTGTTCAGCGGATGTTGGCGCCGGGATGCTCGCCGCGGGCGCGCTCTCCTTGGAACCACAACCCACGAACATAAGGCCCATGAGCACTAGACCGCTAAGCTGAAAAAATCGAACTTTCATGGTGGAATCTCCCCCTCCGTGGGAAAATGCGACCGCTCCGTAAGAAAAGGTGTCCCGCCGTGAATGTCCGACACTGACGAGGACCATCGCGGTGGGAGTCTCCCACGAGTCGCCGCCGGCGTCAATCGCAATTTCTGCTCTTTGTGAAATCGCCGCCAGGTGGCAGAATACCGAGCCATACGCTATTCGAAGGACGCAGGATGCGCGCCGCTCTTCAACCCATCGCCGATTGGTTCGTCTACTTTGTCGTGCGGTTGTTCATCTGCATCGTACAGGCGACACCGCTCGAGACGTGCCAATACTTCGCCCAGGGGCTTGGATTCTTGGCGGCCGATGTGCTGAAATTGCGCGAAAAAACCGTGGACACGAATTTGGCGCATGTGTTCCCCGCGCACACGGAACGGCAACGCCGCAAGTTGAAGCGGCGGATGTGGGAACACCTGTTTCTTATGGTTTGCGAAATCGCCCACGCGCCCCGTAAAATCCACGACACGAATTGGCGGCGCTATGTCGATCTGCGCAAGACGCGGGAGCTCGTGACGCATCTGCTGGACGAACGCCCTACGATCTTGGTTTCAGGCCACTACGGCAACTTCGAGATCGCCGGCTATATCACCGGCCTCTTGGGGTTTCCGAGTTTTACCGTTGCTCGCCCGCTCGACAACAAGCATCTCGATCGTTTCATCAATCGCTTCCGGGGACTCCACGGGCAATTCATCCTGCCGAAGGAAGGGAGCGCGAAGATGATCGAGGCGGTGCTTCGGGAAGGAGAGTCGCTGACCCTGCTGGGCGATCAGCATGCGGGGGATAAAGGTTGCTGGGTGGAATTCCTGGGCCGTTTGGCGTCCTGCCACAAAGCAGTGGCCGTGTTTACCATTGCCGGCGGCGCGCCGATGCTCGTCTGTTACGCGCGGCGGAGCGACAAACCGCTCCATTTTGAAGTTGGCCTGGAAGGGGTCGCCGATCCAGCGCTCGACGGGCCTGAATGTGCCGGCGTCAAACCACTGACCGAGTGGTACAATCGAATGCTCGAGCGCGTGATCCTCACCGCTCCTGAACAGTACTGGTGGATGCATCGTCGGTGGCGCGATCCGCCGGCACGGGTGAAACAGCGTCTTGCGGCATAGTTCCCGTTGGCTGGCTCATCCGCCGACTCATTCGTGTTAGGTTCGCAGCATGTGGCGGCGCATCGCTTCGGTGAACGATCTGGCCCCCGGCCAGTGCTGCGAAATCGTGATCGACGACCACGTCATCGCGCTCTTCAACGTCGCGGGTGAGTTCTTCGCGCTCGATGGCATTTGCCCGCACCAGGGTGGTCCGCTCGGAAAAGGAACGTTGCAGGGCTGCGTGGTCACATGTCCCTGGCATGGCTGGCAGTTCGATGTCCGCACGGGGCAGCACCAAGCTAGTGCCGCGCTTTCGCATCCGGCTTTTCCCACCAAGGTGGAAGAGGAAGTTGTGTGGGTGCGAGTTCCCGAAGCCTGACGAAGCCCCCTGCACAGTGCGAGGGACAACAGGGCCACTGACAATAGGGCCAGGGTTACGACTACCGCCGCATGGAATCGCGCGATACATTGGTCGCTATGGCGCACTGTTGGGAACGTTTCTCTGTCTTGGCGGCATCGGTGTGATTCGCTACCGACCTTTTCGCAACACCGATCCCCCTTTGCTGGCCGAGATTTGGCGAGCGCAACCTTCGCTGCGCGGCTTGATGCAGCCGATGTCCGTCGCGATCCTGGATCGACACGTTCTCTCCAAGCCGTACTTCGATCGCCTCGGCTTGATTGTCGCGCTCGACGACGACCGCCCGGTGGGTTTCGTACACGCAGGTTTCGGGCCGACCACGGATTGGCAAGATATTTCCATCCAGCGCGGAGTGACGTGCATGCTCATGGTGATGCCGCATGCGCGGCACGCCGAAATCGCCCGCGAACTCCTCACGCAGAGCGAGGATTATCTCATTCGCCGCGGTGCGAAAACGCTCTACGGCGGTTGTATTGAACCGCTAAATCCTTATTACCTCGGGCTCTACGGCGGCAGCGAACTTCCCGGAATTCTCGCGCCGCATGAGGAACTCGTCAACTTATTCTCTGGCATGGGTTATCGCGAGGTGGAGCGGACGATCATCATGCACCGCCAGACCGCCGGCTTTCGGCCCGTGATCGACCGCACCCAAATGTTCGCGCGGAAGAAGTTCCGTGTCGAGATGGTTCCCGACCCGTCGGCCGATACCTGGTGGGAAGCCTGTACGACGGGACTCACGAATCGCATCCGTTTCGAGCTGGTTCCCAAAACTGGCGGCGCCGCAGCGGCGGTCGCAACCTTTTGGGATCTCGAACCGTTGGCCAGCAGTTGGGGCGTGCGCGCCATGGGGCTGATGCGGATGTCCACGGTTCCCAGCGAGCGCCGGCAAGGCCTGGCGACACTTCTGCTCGGCGAATGCGTGCGCCAATTGCAAGCGCAAGGTATCGAGCAGATCGAATTGCAATGTATGGCCCAGAACGAAGCCGCCATTAAGCTCTACCACAAGCACGGCTTCGCCCAAGTCGATTCCGGCATTGTGTTTTTGAAGGACGTGTGAGCGTTTTTGATCGGCGCGCTGGCTGGCCTCTCCGTCCCGGTGGAACGCAATTCGTTACGTGGATGACGGCCAGGTTACAGCAGCGAGTGTTGGTTACGCCAACGCCTGTTTCGCTTCAATCAACCGATCCAATTCCGCTTTCAGCCGCGGCAAAATAGCGTCGTACGGGTAAGCACCAAGCTCTTCACTCCCCCGCTTGAGATTGACGAAGTTGGGGCCGCACCAGAGTCCCAGGTCGGCATCGTCGGTTTCCCCAGGGCCGTTCACCCGGCAGCCCATGACGGCAATGGTGATGGCGTAGTCCCGGGCATACTCGGTCATCGCTTTCACGTCTTGCGCGAGCTCGATGAACGCTTCGTTCTCCACCCGCGAGCAACTGGGGCAACTGATGATGTTCAGTGTCGGCAGGCCAAAGTTCACGACCGAGCGGACGCGACCGGCGGCAATGTCCGCCAAAATCTGCCGCCCCGCGGCAATCTCTTCAATCTTTCGCGCGTTGGGAACGGTGAGAGACACACGCAGCGTGTCCCCCAGGCCTCGACTGATAAGTTGCTCAAACGCGATCCGCGTTTTGATCACGCCGTCAGGCGGGAGGCCGGCTTCGGTCACGCCAAGATGCAACGGAACATCAGGCCGCCGCTCAGCGAAGCGGCGATTGACTTCGATCACCTTTTGAGGATCGCTATCCTTCAAAGAGACGTTGTAGCGCGAAAAGCCAACTCCATCGAGAAATTCGCAATGTTCCCAAGCGCTTTGAAGCATGGGGCCAATCGAATCCTCGGCCGCGAAAGCTTCCTTTTTAGCCGGATCGACGCTGCCGCAATTCACGCCGACGCGAATCGCGCAATCGTGTTCCGCCGCGATTTGGGCGAGGTATCGCACCTTCTCTTGCCACGGCTTGTCCCGCTCGTGGTGGTACAAATGCCCTGGGTTGTAGCGAATCTTATCGACGTGCGGCGCCACCTTCTCGGCCAGGCGGTAGTTCTCTTGCAGGTCGACCGAAAGATTCGCCTGGGTCTGGCGACGGATCTCGGCCAGGGCTTCGGCGTCCTTGGTGCTATCCACGGCGATCCGCACGATATCGGCCCCCGCAGCGTGCAGTGCGTTCACTTGTTCGACCGTGGCGTCAATATTCTGGGTGTGCGTCGCCGTCATGCTCTGCACGGCGATCGGATGCCCTGCACCGATCGTAACGGCGCCGATGCGTACCTCACGGGTGGGGTTGCGATGTATTTCCATGCCGAATGTGTGCCCTCGATGCGATGAATCCTCTCTCCTATTGTTGTGGACCGCAGCAACTTGGGCAATGTCACTGCTGGCCGCGATCCGCGAGCACCACTTTGGTGAGCGCTTCGACGAAGAAGAATTCCCCCCACATCACGCTTTCATCCACGCCGAGGTTCTTCGTGGTGTGGTAAACGCCGTGCTTGAGAATTCCTTCCCATCCAGGGGTTTCATTGGCCAGATATTCCGGCGTCGTGAGGGCGTCGAGCATCTCCAAGGCGGTTTGGCGGTAGTCGGCGGCCTTTTGCGGTGATTTGGTTTGCTGAGCCAGGTCGAGCAAGCCACTGGCGGCGATCGCCCCGGCGGAGCTTTCTTTTTGTGCCCCCAGCGGCGGAGGCTGGGTGAGGTCCGCATCGAAGTCCCAGTAAGGAACCTTGTCCGCCGGGAGGTGCGCGAGCCAATAGTCGGCGTTGCGCTCGCTCACCGCGAGCCACTGCTCGTCCCCTGTCAGTGCGTAAACTTTGCTGTACCCATACAGCGACCACGCCAACCCGCGGGCCCAAGCGCTATCGCCGCGCAGGCCTTGGTGGGTGGTTTCCTTGAGAAACTTCCCGGTTTCCAAATCGAAAATCCCTTCATGCGCGGTGGAGCCATTCGCGCGCACAATGGTGTCGCGCGTCGTCTGGCAATGCGCGTCTGCCTTGCGGCGCAGCTCGGCGTCGCCGGTCTCGTTGGCGGCGTAGTAGATGATCGGCACGTTCATCATGATGTCGATGAACAACGACTCCGGCGCGACAAAACTGCGGAGGTACTGTCCCTTCTCCATGAACCGCATGGCGAGCGTGCGGCCCGCTTGAATGAGCACGTCGTGCAAACGCTGGTCGCCGGTAAGTTGGTACCAAGGGAGATAAGTGTTCAGGAAGATAAAACCCAAGTCGTGCACATTCCGGTCGTGCTGGCGATGTTCGAGCAAGCGCGAATAATGTTCCGCGCGTGCTTGCCACACGGAGGAGCCAGTGCGCCGCTGGAACTGCCACATCATGCCGGCCAGGAAACCGCCGGTCCAATCCGTCCAGAGTTCTCCCCCGTGATGCCACCGGCCTTGCACCGTGTAAATCGGGAAGAAGTCGGGGTGGTGTTCGATCAGGCGAGCCACTTGCTGCTCGCCGAACTCCAAGGCGGCCGTGTATCGTGCGCTGCGCTGCGAAGATGCCATGGCAAAGACCTGCGTAATATCCGGCGGAATCGGGACAATCAAACCCGTTATGGTAACGATGGAATTCCCGAGCGACCAGGGGCGCGTGGGACTGGCGCGGGAGGACTGCTGGCAGTAACGGTTATGCTGGCAGGTGGAGTTTTCTCGACAGTCGCCAGCGGCGTTCTATGTTTGAACAAGCTCGCGCCGATGCGCGGCGTTGTTCGTCCCCCTTGCGTCTGAGAGAGAATATGTCTCCCGCCCCGCGCCGCGTTTTGCCTTATCGGTCACTCAATGAAGCGCTCTATCGCCTGATCGACGCCGGCGGGATCTTGTTGGCCCTCGCTTTTGTAGAAGCCTGCACACCCTGGCGCGCGACGGGAGAGTTTGAATATTTCGGCGCGTTCGCAGCCATTATCTACTTGCTGGTCGCGGAAGTCACAGGCGTATATCGTAGTTGGCGCGGCATCTCGACCGATCGCGAAATCCTCTGCGCCTGGCTCACCTGGCTGGCGACGCTGCTGGTGATGCTTGTGATCGGCTTCGCGACCGGACAAACGCATAGCCTGTCGCGCGGCGCCATCGTCGCGTGGGGCCTGGCGACCCCGGTAGCATTGGGCGCGGGGAGAATGGTTCTGCGGATGATGCAACGGTCGCTCCGCCGCCATAACATCAATACGCAAAACTTCGCGATTGTCGGCGTCAACGAACTGGCAATCCAGTTGGCCAAGAATGTCGAGAACTCCGCCGAAGTCGGCCTGAAGTTGCTCGGCTTTTACGACGACCGTCCCGATGAACGCGTCGGTTCACTCCCGCCGAACGTCGGCGCGCGCCTCGGCTCGATCGACGACCTGGTCGCGGCCGCCAAGGCTGGCAGCGTGCAGGCGATTTACATTACCTTTCCCATGCGCGCCGAAGACCGCATCCGGGCGGTGCTCGAGCGTTTGAGCGACACGACCGCGTCTGTCTACATCGTGCCAGACTTTTTCGTCTTCGAGCTGATGCACTCCCGCTGGGCGAGCATCGGCGGACTACCGGTTGTCAGCGTGTTCGAAAATCCCTTCTACGGCGCGGACGGCGTCTTGAAGCGCGCGGTCGACTTGATTTTGGGCTCCATCGCTTTGCTACTGCTCGCCATTCCGATGGGTATCGTGGCGGTGCTGATCAAACTAACGTCGCGCGGCCCGGTCTTCTTTCGCCAGAAACGCTACGGGCTTGATGGCCGGGAAATCTATGTTTGGAAGTTTCGCAGCATGACCGTGGCAGACAACGGCCCGGTGGTGCGACAGGCGACAAAGAACGATGCCCGCATCACCAAACTAGGCGCCGTGCTGCGCAAGACCTCGCTCGACGAGTTGCCGCAACTCTTCAACGTGCTGGAAGGTTCGATGTCCCTCGTCGGACCTCGCCCGCACGCAACGGCCCATAATGAACAGTATCGCCAACTGATCCACGGCTACATGCTGCGGCACAAGGTGAAGCCTGGCATTACCGGGCTGGCGCAAGTCAACGGCTGGCGGGGCGAAACCGACACGCTCGAAAAAATGGAAAAACGGATCGAGTGCGATCACCAATACATCCGCGAGTGGTCGCTCTGGCTCGATCTGACAATTATGGTGCAAACCGTGTTCGTCGTACTGTCACGCCGAAACGCCTACTGACAACCTTTCCTGGCGAAAAATGCTACCGCGGAGAACGCCTATGCGGCCCCCAGACGGGCTCAGCCATCATTTTCGTTCCCATGGCGGCGTGGGTGAAATCCATCGCGCCGGAGCGTACAATGCACCAGTGGTCTTTTCATTTCGACTCTGAATTCGTCAAATTCTGCCGGAGCCGGCGAACTTGATTCACGCGTCAGGCGACAAAAGCTCAGGCTTCGTTTCGAGAACTCGGCACCTTTGTGGGGGGAATTATTGCAATGAATCGTCGCTGGATCCTATTTCCGGGAATCATGTTTTCTGTACTCACCCCGCTCTGGGTGTTCGCCGGCCTGGCGCTGCTTGGACCGGTCGCGCATGCGCAGTTAGCACCGCGTGGCATCCTCGAGCCTGCCAATCCGGCGGAAGAAAAGGCGGATGGTGATGAAGCGAAGAAGAAGGACGAGGAGGCCAAACCGGACGAGCCGGCCGAGGTGATCAAGCCCGCTGTGCCGGTGAATCCCAAGCTGATCATGCTCCACTTGTTGGATGGCTCGAAGCTCGCCGGCGAACTGACCATCGACCGCATTAGCGTCGCCACCGAGTTTGGCAAATTGGAAGTGCCGCTGATCAAAGTGCGCAGCATTCGCCCTGGCCTGGAAAGCAGCCCCGAACTCGCCAAGCAAGTCCTGGGCACGATCGAGGCGCTCGGTTCAGACGACTACAAAGCCCGCGAGCAAGCTCATAAAGACCTGGTCGCGATGGGACTCAAAGTACATCACATTCTGGAAGAATATCGCAACGATGAAAACGCCGAGCGGAAACGCCACGTCGGCGAGATTCTCAAAGCGTTCGAAGAACTCGTCTTGGAGCAACAGGAACTGGCCGAAGCTGGTG
>CAUJKE010000112.1 GCA_963205385.1 Planctomycetota bacterium
TTGCGGAGCACGAAGAACTCCACGAGGATCTGGTCCGGCTCACCAAGTCAGGTGGCAAAACGGCCGAAGCCGCCAAGGCGGTGGCGAAGGTTCTGCACCCGCACTTCGTCAAGGAGGAAGAACTCGCAATGCCGCCGCTCGGCCTGCTCCAGGCTCTCGCCGCTGGCCAGATGCACCCGGAGATGGCGAAGGTCGTGGAATTGACCGACAAGTTGAAGCAGGAACTGCCTGCGATGCTGAAGGAGCACGAGGCCATCGTCGGCACTCTGCAGAAGTTGGCCGACGCCGGAAAGCAGGAGAACAAACCGCAGGCCGAGCAGTTCGCCGAGATGCTGACTCTGCATGCCCAAACGGAAGAAGAAGTCCTGTACCCGACCGCGATCCTGGTTGGCGAATACATCAAACTGAAACTGAGCAAGTAGGCCACACTCCGGCCGGTCAAGGCGCCGCACCTGAGCGGACGGGTATATATAGCCTTTTCGAGACTCAAAGCTTCCCGCGCCTCGCCGGCAGGTGAGCAGATTCGTTCGGCGGCACGCTCATGAAGAAGCCGCCATCCGCTGAATCTGCAGTTGTGTCGGTTCCGGCACTCACCGGTTGGCATAAGACTGTCGTTGAAGAATTGCGGCGATCTGCATGGCCTTTCCCACGCTGAGCGCGCTTGTCGCGGGGTATGGGGTATGAGGAGTTCTGCATCATCGACGCCTCGGGCAACTGGTCCAAGATGGCAATGGATATCACGACGGCCCGCATCACCCAAGCCGGGGCCATGCCCAGCGGCACCTACGCCGCGTTGGCCGAATTGATGAGTACCTGGAGCCGCGCCGACGTATCGGGCGCTCATGGAGAGCTACGACAAGGCGCAGAACGTTCAGAAGATTGGCCACGAAACGAAACTCGAAAGGCCAGAAGCGGCGATGGCCAGGAAGTAATGGTCGTCCACGTGCTGAAGAAGGAGCGGATATGAAACAGATTCAACGTGTTGTACGGAACGTTCCTCCGCATTGGGTCGGAGATGGGTTTCCGGTGCGGTCATTGTTCTCATACAGTGAGGACGCTGCCGAGGTGAGTCCGTTCCTGCTTCTGGACTACGCGGGGCCGCACGAATTTGCACCAACGGACCGCCAGTTGGGAGTGGGAGAGCATCCGCATCGTGGTTTCGAGACGGTCACCATCGTCTACGAAGGGGGTGTGGAGCACCGCGACTCAACAGGCAGTCACGGCACGATCGGCCCCGGCGACGTGCAATGGATGACGGCGGCGTCGGGGATCGTCCATGCCGAGTTCCACAGCCGCGAGTTCGCACGCACCGGCGGGCGATTTCATATGGTTCAACTGTGGGTGAATCTTCCCGCGAAAGAAAAGTCGTCACCACCGCGCTATCAGGAAATCCTCGACCGGCAAATTCCCCGAGTGAATCTCGAACAAGACGCCGGGACGGTGCGCGTAATCGCCGGAGATTGGGAAGGGGCAGCGGGACCGGCGCGCACGGTCACCCCGTTGTGCGTGTTTGACTTGCGTTTGAACGAGGGACGCGATGTCATTGCACCGGCGCCAAACGGCCACACCGCAATTCTACTGGTTCAGCACGGAAGACTGACCGTTAATGGAGAGTCTCTCGCAGCCGGCGAACTCGCGATTCTGGATCGCGCAGGCCACCGCGTTTCGCTTCATTGCGAGGATGCGGCAATGGTTCCCATGCTGACCGGGGAACCCATCGACGAGCCAGTCGTCGGCCAAGGGCCATTTGTGATGAATACCCAAGATGAAATCCGGCAGGCAATTCACGACTATCGGAGCGGTCGAATGGGGTAGCTAACCGATTTACCCATCCGCACCCACTTGCGGGAGACGCCGTCCCTTTCGCACCGGTCGGCTCTGTAGGTACTGCATCTACGCACCACGAGGGGTGTCGTTAGGTTCGATCCCCTCAGATTAACGACGAGCCGTTTCTAAGATCGAGGCAGCTCCGTTGAAGCACCAACTGCCAGCCGAGCATTTTACGCCGTGAGGTAGTTTGCGCAGAAGCGCTAATAATTGCCCTCAGAAGGGTGGATTTGCGGGTAGGACGATATCAGCCGCCCGCTTGACGCGCGGCGCTGGTCGCTCCAGCTGCGAAGGCTGATGTGCTGGCTTGCCGTGATAAAGCGGGGGCCAATGCGCCATCGGGGGGCTCTGAGGCCTATCGTCGATGTTGCCAGACCTGAGTCTTTCGCCGGGTGACGAGCGGATGATTCAAGTATCCCAGCGCTGGCGAGTTCGACTACAGATTGTTAAAGCGGGAGGTTTGGCGGGGGCTTGCGGTTCGGGAAATCTTTGCGATGCTGGTGGTGACTAACCTACGTTTGTTTATCTGTTGCAATCGGCAACGGAGACATCGTCACTCGAGACCCATGAGGGGGGACTGTATGTATCGCCATTTGACCCTAAGCGTAATCGCCGTGCTCGCGTTGGTTGCGCTGCCGAACCTGGCCAGTGCGCAGGTGCTGCGCTCTGCGCAGACGGAAGAATTTCTACTGAACGCGCCGATCGAGAGCCCTTCGGACGCTAAAGTACTTCCCCATGAATCGATTCCCGATGCCAGCCTGGCCCGAGCGGTCCCAGCACCGGCGCCGGCTATTTGCTGCCCTCAGCGATGCGTAACCTACAAGCACCACGGCCGCTGCAAGCGGGATTGCCGCAGTTGTGTCCCGTCGTATGAACTGGTGCTAGGGGTCAAGGATCCCTGCGTCTGCGGTTGCATCGTGCCCATAACGTTGTGCGTTCCCGGTTGTTGCACCGACATGCCGTCCATGACATGCCATCGAGGCCTGTTGGGCCGCCAGATTGTGGAATACAGGTGGTGCTGCGGTTACAAAGTGAAGGTGATCTTCGATCGCCGCGGCGATGTCACCGTGCATACGTTTGCGTCTTAAGAACCGCATCCGCGCGAACTTTTGCAGCGCCGCCGAATGACGTTTCGGCGGCGCTGGTCGTTTCTTGCCACTGGTTGCCCGCCGCTGGCTTGGTATTCTCAGAGAAGTGAAGCTGATTGCCCGTGAAGGAACCCTGGCCTGTGACCAAGCAGCGTAAGACAGCGAAAGCGAACGTGTCGAAAGCGGGGAGTCACGCTGTGGATACGCGTGGCGAGACCGTGACCGTGGGTTGGATGCTGACGATGCTTGCGACCACGGCCGCCGATCTGTTGGCGCTAGTGGCGTTTGTGATCATGCCTCGCCTGGCGGCGCATGCGGAAGAACCGGAGTTGACGCTAGCTTTGCCGCGCCTGTTGCTGTTCATTGCTGCGCTAGCGGGTTTGGTCTGCATTTGTCTGACGCCGGTGGTGTATCGCTTTCGCCAAACACCGCCGCCGCAGGCCATCACCATCTTTGGGTTGGTCGTGAGCGCCGCGCCGGTGATCGCGTTGTTTTGGCTCTCAGTGGGCTGAGCGCGAACCCTCGCTTGGGAGCTTTGCTGAGAGCATGACCACAACCAGCACGCTTGCGGAACGCTTTCCCACCCGCGCTCGCACCTGGCAATTGCGCACGCGCGTCTTAACGCTCCCCAATCGTCCGCTGCTGATGGGGATCGTCAACGTCACGCCGGACAGTTTCTCGGACGGCGGCGAGTTTTTCGAGCACCGGCGCGCGATTGAACATGGTTTGCAACTTGTGGCGGAAGGGGCGGATCTGCTCGATATTGGCGGCGAAAGCACGCGCCCGTACGCGACGCCGGTGTCGACCGCCACGGAACTCGAGCGTGTGCTACCGGTGGTGACAGCGCTCTGTGCGCAGTCGTCCGTGCCGATCTCGATCGACACATCGAAATCAGCGGTCGCCTGCGCCGCGTTATCCGCAGGAGCGGAGATCATCAACGACGTCACTGGACTGTCAGGCGACGCGGAGATGCTCGCGGTCGCGCGTGAGAGTCACGCCGGGGTGTGTGCGATGCACATGCAGGGAACGCCGCAAACGATGCAGGACGATCCACAGTATGACGACATCGCGCTCGAAATCTTGAATTTTCTGCGCGAACGCCGTGACGCGCTCCTGAGCGCAGGTATCTCGCCGGCGCGGATCTGCCTCGATCCTGGCATCGGTTTTGGCAAGACGCATCAACACAATCTCACCTTAATGGCCAACTGCTGGCGTTTTCACGAACTGGGCTGTCCGCTGCTGGTCGGGCATTCACGCAAAGGCTTCGTCGGCAAAGTGCTGGGTGATCGAGATGCGGATCGCACGCTCGGAACCGTCGGCGCCGCGCTTGCCCTCGCCAGCCAAGGGGTGCAAATCATCCGCGTGCACGATGTTCGCCTGGTGCGCGAAGCGTTGCTACTGTATGAAGCGGTAGGCGGGATTGACGGGCGAGAAATGCAATTGCCATGAACGCAACACAACCGCAACCCGAGATCAATCCCTACGCGAGTCCCGCGCGGGAGGCGGTGCCGACACGGCGCTTCGCGGCGCCTCGCTGGTGGTTTTTTTGGATGTTCGTGGACGGACCTTACATAGGATTATGCGTCGCCGTGTTCGCGGCGCCGGTGATTGTCGCCGCGACGTTACTCTTGGTATTCCTCACGCGCGAACGTCCGCTATCGAACGAGGAAATCATTTCCGGCGGAACCCAAGTTGCCGTGGGGTGCGCGGTTCAAGTCATCATTGCGACGACCCTGTTCGGCATCATCTTAGGCCTGTGGCCGCGAATTCCTGTGTTGGTTGCGCGAATTGCCATTGTGTTCTTGGCCATCGGCACCAGCCACACGTTGTTTAGCGCCTATATGGTCGGCTTCCATCAATTGGCGCGCTACGAAGGCCCGTTTCTCATTCTCGTGTTAGGCATTACGTCCGCGTGCGCCGTGACCGCCTACGCCCTGCACCAAACGCTCCAAGGGAGCCAATCCGCGCTGGCGCCCGTCGCCCGCTATCCCATGAACCCCGCTTTCGAGATCGGCGTCCAACGATCCCTGCACCGTTGGATGCAACGGGTGCTGGAAATCTCGCTTCCCGAAGGAACGTTCAAACTCGACTATGACGGCCGGAAACTGGGGAGCGAGCGATTGCTGTTGGACGGTGTTGAAGTTGGCCGGGGGATGAGCGTGTTGCAACTCTCCCCCAAATTCACGTTCTCGATGGGGCAGCGGCGATGTGAGTTGCACGTCACCGGTTGGCCATGGATGACGCTTCGCTCCTTGATTCTCGTCGTCGACGAGCAACTCGTTTACCGCGAAGGCTGGTAGCGTAAGTATTGATGCCGTCAGACCTTAGAGTTGATTTCGCGACGCGCGGAGGGGCGCGTTCCGACATTGACGCCCAAGGCCATTTCACGGATACTTCACTCCAGGCAAGGCGTCGGCGCGCTTTGACCTAAGTGATTACCCAATAACGGGATGGAGTCTTACTTCGCGTCAGAAGTTGCTTGCATTATATGGCCACCGCTTCCGCAGTTGATCTCGATGCCTATTGCTTGGACGTGGCGCAGCGCGCCAAGGCGGCCTCCGCTGAACTGGCTTGCATTGGCGGGGCAGAGAAGAACGCGTTTCTGATAGCGTCCGCCGCCCGCCTGCGTGCGCAGGCCGAAACGATTTTGGCGGCGAACGAGAAGGATCTGGAAGCCGCCCCCGGCTTTGGTCTGACCGACGCCGCCGTGGATCGCTTGCGACTTTCGCCGGAGCGGATCGACGGCATCGCGACCGCTTTGGAACAAATCGCCGCGCTTCCCGATCCGCTGGGCGAAGTCATCGATTCCACGCAGCGCCCCAACGGGCTAGAAATCCTCAAGGTTCGCGTCCCATTGGGGGTGGTCTTTTTTGTGTATGAGTCGCGGCCGAATGTCACGGCCGACGCCGCGGCGATTTGCATCAAGAGCGGCAACGCGGTGATTCTGCGCGGGGGCAAGGAAGCGGCGCATTCCAGTCACGCGATTGTGGACATTCTCCGTGAAGTGGCTGTGGAAACTGGACTCCCGGCCGATGCATTGCAAATGGTCAGCGTCACCGATCGCGCCGCCGTCGGGCATTTTCTGCAACTCAGCGATTACATTGACGTAGCGATCCCGCGTGGTGGCGAGGGACTCATTCGCCGCGTAGTTGCGGAAGCGAAGATGCCGGTCATCAAGCATTTCACCGGCAATTGCCATGTGTATGTTGACGAACACGCTGACTTGAAGATGGCGTCACAAATCACCATCAAC
>CAUJKE010000113.1 GCA_963205385.1 Planctomycetota bacterium
GGGAAAGGGCCCGGGCCGAGCATGGCGGAAGTGGTGCAGGCGGAGGAGGAGCGGAGGGAGCGCGGCGGGTGAGGGCGGGATCGGAATGTCACGCGAGAAGAAGGAACCACGAAGGCACAAAGGCACGAAGGAAAGACAAGATAAGAAAAGACAGAAAGTAAAAGGCAAAACATGATGATGTGTATAGATAAGTAAGACACGAGGTATAGCTATTGTAGTCATGACGTTGCATGCGAACATGCTCTATATCGCCATTAGTTCTTCTTTCTTCTTCTTCCGTCTTCTTCGTGTCTTTGTGTCTTTGTGGTAATCCCATCTTCGCCGGACGTTCCGCAATAGCTCTTGCCGTGTCCCCTTTTAATTCGGATGCAGGTCTAAATGCACTGCACGTAGTATTCGACGAGGCGGCAGAAGAGGCCCCACTCGGCGAGGGAGGCGAAGTGCGCGCGGGGATAGATTTGAAAGCCTTGCTGCTTGTCGCGGAGAACGAGGACCAGCATGTCGGGACGTTGCCGACAGAGGGCGAAGTCGGACCATGGAATGAACGGGTCGCGGGCGCCGGCGAGGCGAACGCCGTCGCCGTCGATCTCGCGCGCTAGTTCGCGGCCGGCGTGTTCGAGTTGTTGTCGCCAGGCGACGCGTACGGCCAGGCGCCGCCGCACGAGCATATAGGCGAACGTGAGCAACCAGAGGCCGAGGATCAAGAACAGCGTCCAACTCGGATCCAAAACAGGGCCGAGCGTCAGCGCTAGCACGAAACTGCCGGGAAACACGGCCCACGCCGTCATGCCGACGATATCCTTCACGGTCGCGCCGTACACCAGCAGAAAGGCCCGTTTGCGAAGCGGCCAAGGAATGGTGCCGCGCGCGTGGAGCGGCGCCGCGAGTTGCACGCGCGGCTTGGCAGGCTTGGGCTCGTAGAGCTTCGAGGCTGCATACGGATTCAAGTCGCGCTCTGGATCGTCGCTGGTCATGGCTTGCTCAAAACGCATTCATTAGATAGCGAACGAAGTTGGGAAGCCACGTGTGCACGATGAACGTCAGGCTCGCGCCGCTGAGCAGCAACATCAGCACATTGCCTACGATACCGCATAACGCGCCGCCTGCGACGCCGCGGTAGCGGTCACGGCGCCGCCACATGAGGATGGAGAGCAGCAAGGCGAAGAGGATGCTGATAAACCCGAAAACCTTCAGCGCCAAGGCGAACGGCTGGCTCCAAGGCCAGGCCCCATGCGAGAGGAACAAAACAAAGACCGCGAGCGGCAGTTGCCAGCAGATATTGGCCAGATAGACTTGCGTCGCGTCGCGCTGGCGGTGCGGAGCGGCGGCGTGTGCTTCCGGCGGCAACCGCGGAGGCGCGTAAGGGTTCAGCATTGGTCCAGCACCACGACTGCGGCGTGAGGGAAACATCCCGCGACACAACTTGCAGTCTATGCGAGCGCTCAATACTCCGCAAAGAAGGCGTCGAGTGCGCTGGGTTCGTCGTCAACATGGGCGGCGGAGGACGAAGCAGGGCTCGTCGACTGGTTGCCGGCGAAATACTCCGGCGGCAGCAGCGGATTTGTACGCGCGCTGGGCGCGGCGGGGTTATTGGACAGCGGCGAGTTGTTCGCACCGCTCGGGGCGGCGACGCTGTTGCTCGCAGGCTCGCCTTCACTGGAGCCGGGCGGCGCTCCGGCATTCAGGCGAATGATGACGAGCAGCGCGTCGAGCGGTCCCAAGTCGCCGCGGCCGTCCACATCCAGGAACGGCTGCGGCGTGAACTGCGCCGTGGGCGCCGGGAGCGTGCGCGGTCCGTTGGCGTTGAGGTCGATGATGACCAACAGTGCATCGAGCGGAGTGACTGCCCCGTCGTCGTTCACATCCTCAGCGAGGATCTGGTTCTTCCAGATGTGGCCATCGGTGGGAATCAGTCCCGCGTCCAGATCGCGGTTGTCGCTACCGGCGACGAGGGTTATTGTGGCCTGCCGAATGCCTTGGCGGAAGTCACTGTCAATCTGTTCGTTCTGGCCGCGGTTGTAGCTTGTGAGATCAAGCCCGACCGGCGGCGTGAGGGTGACGGTATAAGCGCCGGGCAACATGCCGCCGAACGAATAGCCTCCTTCACCGTCGCTAATCACCGTGCGCGTGACCGACTGACCGGACACGGTCTCGACGCCGGTGAGCGTCATCACCGCGCCGAACACGCCCGGTTCCGTATCGTCCCGCAGGCCATTTTTGTTGACGTCATTCCAAATCATGTCGCCGACCACGAGCGGCATCGTGGGGAGAAAGGTGCCGATATCCGCCTTGCCAATCGCCGAGGCGAGCACCGGCTGGGCGCCGTCGAGGGTGTTGTTGCTAACCAGGTATGCTCCCAAACTGCTACCGGTATATTCCGCCTTGAACGTCGGGGCGCTCGATTGGACCCGGATGCGGATAGATGCAGGCTTGGTTACGTTGGAGTCCGTCGGGAGCGCGATTTCGTTGCCGGTAATACGCAGGTTCAGCTTGGCGGGGTTACTGCTGAAACTTTCCGCGCTGATGCCGGCCGCGTCATTGCCAAACACGGGCACGCCGGTCTCGTTGGGATTGGAGAAGAAAATGAAGTTGTCGTGGATGCTGACATTATAGGTGGACGAGCCGTGGCCCATCACACGAATACCGCTGCCAAACGGCGAGACAATGGGGTTGTTGGCGATCAACGCATTGATGGTGGCATTGGCCGCGGTATCGCCAAAAATCAAGATTCCTTCGTGATCGCCGGCGGAGCCGACGTTGGTGAGCAGGTTATCGACGATGGTCGCGTTGATCTTGGTGGTGTTGAGTCCCTGCACGGTGATGGAGTCCGCGAGCACTCCGCCGATGGTGTTGCTTTCCACGTCGAGATTGAGTCGCGACGTCTGACTTCCCACCAGTTTGACGGCCGCTTCTCCGGCGATGCGGACGACCGATTCGCTGTTGACAATGGTATTTTGATGAATGCGGGCGTTGACTTGCGAACTGTCGGCGGCAATGACTTCGATGCTGTTGCCGGGCAATTCGTCGAAATTGTTGCCGGCGATGTTCGCGTTGATGACGGCGGATCCGCTGCCGAGCACGCGCACGCCGTCGTTGCCGACGGTTTCGCCGCCGCCGGTGCCGCCGATGGTCGATTCGATGATGCCGACCGTGGTTTGGGTGCTGCCGCTCGCTTCCACCACGATGCTCGTTTGCAGCATGTCGGAAACCGCGACGCCCCGCATGTAGCCGCTGCCTGCATAATTTGCCAGGCGAATGCCGAGGGGAGTTACGCCGGAATCATTGCGACGGACTTCGAGCTGGGTAAAGACGAAACTGCCGCTGGAGTTCGTGATTTCGATGCCGACATCGGCCGCATCGTAAATGTCGACCTCGTTCAGCTTCAGCGTTCCGGAATAATTCACCAGGCTCAACCCCGCGTCTTTTCCGGCTGTCGCCGTTGCGGGACGCAAGATCAGGTTTTGGAGGGTCAAGTTGCCGTTGAACGCGGTGGAGTTGAAAAACGCCGGCCCGCCGGCAGGCGTGATTGTTGTGGTGCCGGTCGATCCGTCGAAACCGCGAATGGTCAAGTCGCCGGGACTGCCGCCGACGGCGCTTCCCATCAAACTCAAGTTCACGCTTTCCGCGAAGTCGCCGTTAAGTGCAGTCGCCTCGAGCGCGATTTCATCGCCGCTAGCGGCGCTATTGACCGCGCCTTGAATCGTGGCGAACTGACCGGACGCTCCCACGGTGAGCGTGGCCAGAAGATCGCGCGCGTCGAGCGCCTCGAAGACGAGACGGCGGGCGGTGCGCGCAGACCGAGAACCCCGAGACAGCTTGGACAAGCGACGAGAAACCATTGCCGTATAGATCCCAAATCGGGATGGCCGTGACCTAAGCCTCCTGCCTAAGCACCAGCGTCCAAAGACCTGAGCGACCATGCGCAGGGAGCGAAACTGCGGAATTAATCCCTCGCGAGAGCCCAGAGAAGGCGTTTTCGAGTAGGGAACATTTATCGTAGTCGGGTTTGAGAAATTGGACAAGAAATTCGCACGTAATTTAGCCAGACTCCCCCGTCCGGCTGCGGCTTGCGGCATTGCGGTAAGCCATTTTGCGGCAAATACTTAGGTGCTGCGGCTGCGGTCTGAAAGGCGGTAGTCCGCATGCGCCGGTTGTGCGGGTCAACGGACACGCAGCGACTTTGCAACCGACTTACGTTGAAACCGCCCCTGCGGCGACTTAACATGACTCCTGACCACTTGTGCATTCGTCCTCTTTTCACCGCGAGCATTTCATGACCGATCGCTATCTCTTCCCCCGCCGTTTAACCCGCCGCGATTTCCTGGCAGCTACCGGGGCGACGCTCGCGACGGCCAGTTTGCTCTCGGCCGCGGATTCAGACGCAGGCGCAGACGCCGCGCCGCCGGTCGTGTTGGGTGAAGGCGCGTGGCGGTTCACGCTCGATCCTGCCTGGGGCGCGCTGCCGGCGGGGATGACCTACGGGTTTGGCTGCGCGGTGGTGGTCGATGGGCAGGATCGCGTGTTTGTGACGAGCCGCTCGCAGAACCCGTGTGTCGCGGTGTTCAATAAGGACGGCCAACTGCTGGAAACGTGGAGCAAGGAGTTCGCCGAGCACGTTGGTTACGACACGGCCAAGGTCGCCGCGACCGCGCATGGTTTGTACTGGAGCAAGGAACCCGAGGGAGAGTTCTTCTACTTCACCGAGAACGCCGGACCGAACAACACCGGCAAGCGCGTCTATAAGACCGACCTGGCCGGCAAGGTGCTGTACGAATTAGGCAACCTCAGCCAAGGCGGGGAGAACACGCAGAAGTTTGACTTCGCCAATCCCACGGACGTGGCCGTCGCGCCCAGCGGCGACATCTACATCGTCGATGGTTATGGCAGCCAGTTGGTGCATCAATTCGATAAGAACTTCAAGCACAAAAAGACAATGGGGGGCCGCGGCGCGGAGCATGGCAAGTTCAACATTTGCCACGGCGTCTGGGTGAACACGATCAATGACGAGCCGGAGGTATACATTGCCGATCGCGCCAACAATCGCCTGGAAGTTTACTCGCTGGACTTGGAATACAAGCGCACGATTGGCGACATGCGCTTGCCGTGCTGCTTCTACCAGCACGACGGGCATCTCTATGTGCCGGAACTGGGCGCGCGGGTTTCAATTCTGGATGCGAAGGATCAGGTTGTCGCCCGTTTGGGAGACGGCGCGGGGATCGCGGCCAAAGAGATTGGCGCGCATCCGGATAAGTTCGCGACGCCGCACGCGCTGACGCTTGATTCGCAAGGCAACTTGTACGTTCTGGAGTGGCTTCCCTACGCCCGCGTGCGGAAGTTCGTGAAGAGCCCCGCGTAACGAACAGGAGCTAGTGATACAAGAACAACGGCACGGAGTTTTCGGCCAGGATGTGCCTGGTCACGGTGCCGAAGAAGAACTCGCGCCAGGAGGGTTTGCCGTAGGCGCCCATCACGAGTAGGCCTGCGTGATGTTGTTGCACGGCGTCGAGAATCGTCTTGTGCGGGGAACTTCCAGCCGAGGCGTGCACGGTCGCTTCGATGCCATGCAGTTTCAAATACTCGCGGGCGGTTTCCGCCTGGTGCTGCGCGTCTTCCACTTTCGGTTGCACACTCACCACATGCACTTCGGTGGCGGGCCGCCACAGCAACGTGAAGATTTGCAGCGTCCGCGTCGATTGCAGGCTCCCATCGTAGGCGATGACCACGGCGTTCCCCTCCGGGAGTTCGTTGGGGACGGCGATTACCGGGCGCGGCGAGAACTTCAACAAGTGTGTGAGGAGCGGATCAGGCTCGCGGTTTCTTTCAACCAGAGGCCATTGGCTAATGAGCAGGGCGTCGAAACGTTGCGCGGCGACGAGCAGTTCGCGCTGGGGATGTTCCTCAATGCCGACGAGTTGATAGGAAATGCCGGCCGCATGCGCTTGGGCGGACAACTTTTGCAAGGCCGCCGCCGCACGTTCGCGCGCCTGGGCCACCAGCACTTTGTCCCGTTCATGCTTGAAAGCGCTCCCGCCCAGCGGCAATGCCTCGGCTTGCGTCAACTGGGTGACATCCACCACTTCCGCGACGCCGAGCGAAGCTTGAAATTGTTGCCCTAATTGAACCGCCAAAGCGATCACGGCATCGGTCGCCGGACAACCTTCCAGCGCCACTAAGATGCTCTTCAACATGGCTGTTCCCCTTGAGCCGCATGGATTCGCGAAATTCCCAGCATGGGTTGCTACAACTCTATTCTATCACCCAGCAGCGGGTAGGCGATATCCAGGCCGTGACGGCGCTGGATTTCCTTCCCCAGCGCCTCGCGCGGACCCGGTTCGCCATGCGTAAGCACCACGCGCGGCTGCGACGCCGCGACCGGCGCGATCCATTCCAAGAGCTCGGTGCGTCCCGCGTGGGCCGAAAAACCGCCGAGCGTGTGAATGCTCGCGCGGACCACGATCCGCTCGCCATGAATCTTAACATGCTTCGCGCCGTGGACGAGGGCCGCGCCGAGCGTGTCGTGCCCCATGTAGCCGACGATCACCACCTGCACGTTCTCGCGCCACAGGTTGTGCTTGAAGTGGTGCAGGATGCGTCCGCCGGTGCACATGCCCGATCCGGCGATGACGATGCACGGTTGGTCAACCTCGTTGATCGCCATCGACTCCTCGCGTGTGACGGTATAGCGGAGTTCCGAAAGGTCTTGGTCGAGTTGCTTCCGCGCGGCGAGGGCCTTGGTTTCATCGTCCATAATGGCCGGATGCCGCATGTAGATCTCGGTCGCTTTGGTCGCCATCGGACTATCGATGAAGATCGGCAGCTTGGCGAGATCGCGGTTGCGGAACATCTCCGCGAGGTGGTACATCAAGTTCTGCGTGCGGCCAATCGCGAACGCGGGGATGAGCACCTTCTCGCGAGCTCGTTCGGCCCCTTGCAGAATTTTGAGAAGCTCTTGCTTGGTTTCCTCGATGGGGCGGTGGTCGCGGTCGCCGTAGGTCGATTCGAGAAAGACGACGTCGGCCGAGGAAAAGGTTACGGGGTCGCGCAGCAGCGGGGCGTGCTTGGGGCCGACGTCGCCGGAGAAGACGACCACGCGGCGCTTGCCTTGGTCCTCGATCGTCATTTCGACGCTCGCGGAGCCGAGGATGTGCCCCGCGTCTTCCAAGCGAATGGAAATGCCGGGGGCGATCTCGCGCGGCGCGCTGTAGCGGACCGGCTTGAACTGCTGCATGATCTGCTCGACATCCTCCTCGCGATAGAGCGGATATTGGAGCGGCTTGCCGGCGCGGATCCGTTTCTTGTTGGATCGCTCGGCGTCCGACTCTTGCAAGTTGGCCGAATCGAGCAGGATCACCCGCGTCACTTCGACCGTGCTGAGCGTGCAGTAGATAGGACCGCTGTAGCCGAGCGTCGCCAAGATCGGGATCCGCCCGCAATGATCCAAGTGGCCATGCGTGAGGACGACAGCGTCGAGTTGTTGGGCTGGAATCCAATCGTTCAGGCGGTTCTGCTGATCGGCCAGCTTGCCCCCTTGAAACATGCCGAAGTCGACAAGCACTTTCGCACGCGACGTCTCGACCAGATAGGAAGAGCCTGTTACTTCGCCAGCGGCGCCGCCGAGTCGAATATGCATGGGGGAAATTTCCAGAAGAGGAGGAACGAGGCAGGACCGTGAAGGAACCTGGATACCGGTGGCATCGCACGTAGCATTGTATCTCTTACCATGGACAGCACATCATGCCATTGTATCACGGCGGACAAATTCGCTGGGACGGCGCGTCATCGCACTGGCGGTTTGCCGAGCAATCGCCGGACCAGGCCAATCTGCCCAGCGTGCAGCATTTCATGATGGGAAAAAAAGTAAAGCGCGCCGAGCCGCGTGTTGGTCACCGCGTACGGCAGCTCGATTTCGACCGCCAACTGCTCCGGTTCTAGCGATGGCCATTCGGCGCGCACTTGCGCGTGTACGCGGTCGAAGGTCGCGCGAATCTCGTTCATGGCGGGATAAACGCTCGCGTCCGCGGCCGGCGTGCTGCCACGACTGAATAGTTTGCGAAACTTGCTCGACATCAGCTCGCTATCGATCTCCTGCCGTCCCCGCTGACGAAAGAGACATAAGCCATACTCGGCCATTGCCAAATGGCCAACTTGCCACGCGAGATGCGTCGGCGCGCCGTGTGGCAAGGCGAACCACTCGGCGTCGCCGACGTCCGCCAAGAGCGACAGCGTGTATTCGCGCGCGAACTCAATTTGCCGCCGAGCAATCTCCAGCGGTGTTAGCGATTCCATCTTCCAGACTCCTTGCAACCGAGAGTGATGCGCAATGCCTAGCGTATCGGTTACGCGGCCCCGGTAAAGCCCCTACGGTCATCCTGATCCGCGTAAAAACCGTTACGATGAATTGTGACGCCCCAGATTGCCCGATTGTTACCTGGATGGGCTTCCTACAAGGCGCACCAACATCACGACCCCATCGGGCTCGCCCCGATGGTGAGCGAGATGGTGAGCTAAAGCTTGGCCGCGAACCGCGCGCCAAGAGCGGTGTTATCTCGTCCATTTCTTTTCTGCACAC
>CAUJKE010000114.1 GCA_963205385.1 Planctomycetota bacterium
TCTATATTTGCGCTGACCTGCTCCGCTTCAAGCAAATCAAGGACCACACCGAGGAACAAGAACTTCCGCCGGCGTTAGTATTGGTCGAAGAGGGGGGTAACAAAATCGCGCAGGGTCCGATCTCAGAGAAAGTTCCCTCGAAGGTCATGATGAAAGGCTTGTCGGACGCCAACGCCTGGTTGGCGAACCACTACACCATCGATCAAGGCCAGTGGAATCTCTATCACTTGTACGCGCTGGAGCGCTATCAAAGCTTTCGTGAACTGGCCGAAGACCTGCATGAGGAAGAACCCAAGTGGTACAACGACGGCGTTCGCCACTTAGGCAAGACGCAATCCGAGCGGGGCACCTGGGACAGCAACTGCGGCGAGTCGGTTGATACGGCGTTTGGCGTGCTCTTTTTGCTTCGCAGCACCAAGAAGTCGATTCAGAAATCACTCCATCGGTTCGGCGACGGCGCCCTCACCGGCGGCCGCGGGCTTCCTACGGATGCTACGGCGGTGACGATCAAGCACGGCAAGGTCGTGGGTTCGCTCTCTGGCGAGATCGAGGATTTGGTCAGCGTGTTAGAGGAAGGCAGCGGCTCCGATTTCGAATACGTCACCAATAACCACACGGAGATCAAACTGTCCGACGATCCCGCGACTCGTCAGGAACAAATTCTGCGGTTGCGGCGGTTAGTGGCGGCCGGGTCGTTTGAAGCTCGTCAGGTCGCGGTGCAGGCGCTCGCCCGCACGCGCGATTTTGATAGCGTGCCGCAGTTGATCTTCGCGCTTAGCGATCCCGACCCGCGCGTCGTCCGCGAGGCGGAAGCGGGCCTGCGCTTCATCGCCCGCCGCTTTGGCCCCCCGACCCTCTCCGCAAAACCGGACGAAAAGGAAATCGAGGCTCTGATCGCGGAGTGGACCAGGTGGTACGCCTCGGTGCGGCCGGAAGCTGACCTTCCGCGTTAATTCTCTTCTTCTGCGAGTAAGCTATTTCGTGAGCACGACCGTTCATTCCTCCGACACCGCGGCCATCACGCAAGACACACGGTTGCGCGTCTCCCCCTACGAGCGCGTCGCAAGCCTGATCATCGCAGCGCTGATTCTGCTCGGCGCGGCCGTCCTCGCGATGTTCATCATCGTCATCACGATGCGGGCGATCGGCCACCAAAAGGCGGTGCCCGTCACGTTTATCGACGAGCCGTATGGCCGCGGCGATCACGACGCCGGCACCGCGCGCGACGCCGAAAATTCGCAAGTCGATGAACTCGATGAGTTCTTTCCGCCGGAACTCGACCAGAACATTCAAGTGATGAACGACATCATCTCCGCCGATTTGACGACGCTGGAGACCATGGACGACCAACTCGCCAACTTCGGCTCGAACAAAGGCCAGGGAGATAGTCGCGCCGCGGGCCCGTTGGGCGAGGGGGATGCCAACGTTGTGCCGCGGTGGGAACGTTGGCAAGTGCGGTTCGCTTCCGCCGATGTCGAGTCGTACGCACAGCAGTTGGACTTCTTCAAGATCGAACTCGCGGCGCTGGGAGGGGGTAAAAGCACGGTCGACTATGCCACGAACCTCTCCCTTGCGCGGCCGACGCGCCGCACCGGTCCTAGCGAGTCCGAGCAACGGCTCTACATGACCTGGCGCTCCGGCGAGCTGATCGAAGCCGACAAGCAACTTCTCGCCAAGGCGGGAATCGATACGGCGAACCGCGTCGTGTTGCAGTTCTACCCGCCTGAGACCGAAGCCGCGCTTGCGGCACTTGAGCAACAGGCCGCCGGCACGCGCGACCTGAAAGAAATCAAGCGGACGGTCTTCGGGGTCAAGGGGACCGGCGGCAAGTATGAATTTTATGTCATGTCGCAAGAGTTCCGCTTCGTGCCGTAGGTCGCCGCGGGTAGCGTGTTGAATAGCCTTGTTTCCGAACTTCGAGCGCCGCCCCAACCAGTTTTGCCGCTTTGCGCGTGGAGAATCGGTCCCGCTTGCGTTAGTATGAAATCCTCGCCCTCTCCTGTTTCTTCTCTCGATTGAGTTGTTCTCCCCATGACTGAGCTGCTTGAGATTTTCAACTATGTCATCTACGGACTATTGCTGGCGGTGACATTGTGGGGTGCGTTTAGCATCGTGATGATCCTGCTCCGCATTTCCGCGAAGCGCTTCCGCAGCGAGCAAGCGCTCCTGCAGTTTATGGAACCGCTCGAAGCGTCTCTGGAAAAAGGAGATTTCCCCGCCGCGATGTCGCAATTGGAAGGGGATCGTCGCGCGGTGCCGCAACTTTGCGAACTGGCACTGACGAATCGTAAACTGGGTTATGCGAAGGTCCAGGAACTGGTGGTTGATCGCTTCCAACGGGATGTCTTGGCCGACCTTGACTACCGCATGAGTTGGGTTAATACGGTCATTAAGACTGCGCCGATGCTCGGGCTGCTGGGAACGGTCGCAGGCATGATGGGGGCGTTCGCCAAGCTGGCCGTGGCGGAGAACGTCAAGCCGGATCAACTCGCGGCCGACATCAGCTTCGCGCTCACCACCACCGCCTGGGGTCTCAGCATCGCAATTCCCCTGGTGATGTGCATGGCCAGCGTGAATGTGCAGATCCGCAAGTTGGAAGACCTGGTGTCGCTTGGCCTGGCGCGCTTCTTTGAAGCGTACAAAGCGGGCCTGAAAAGTGGCGACGGGCAACGGAGTTGAGCATGTCCCAAGAGGAACCGCTACACAGCCATTTGCGTCACGTTGACGATATCGCCGACGATCCGCCGCCGCGCTTTCCGCGCTCGCGCTTCGTCGACGACACGGAGATGGACATCACCCCGATGATCGACATCACCTTCCTGCTCTTGATCTTCTTTCTCGTGGCCTCGCACCTGGAATCGCAAGCCTCCGTACCGCTGCCGCCGGCGCAGTATGGGGCGACCGTGCCGGTGAAGGAGTCGGTCATCATCACGCTCGACAAGGGAGAAGGAGACACCGCCCGCGTCTTTCGCGGAGACGGGACCGAACCGGATCGTGAGATCGGCTCGATCAACCTGCTCGACCAGGAAGAAGAACTCATCAAATATATTGAAGATGAAATGGCCAGCGGCGTGCCGCGGAAGCATTTTGTGATCATCAAGGCGGCCCGCGGTGTGAAACACCGCGACGTGGCGCGAATCGCCAAAAGCGTCGGCAAAGTGGACAAGGTGCAGCAGTTACACATCGCCGTGTTGGAACAGCAATAACCCTCAACGTTGGCCCCGAAATGACCGATACCGACGACGCCCTCGAACAAACAGACCGCGCGGTGGGAGTGCGCTTTCGCAAGCGCGAGCCCGTCGAGGCGGAGATGGACATGACGCCGATGGTGGACGTCACGTTTTTGTTGTTGATCTTTTTCATGGTCACGGCTGCGTTCTCGCTGCAAAAGTCCTTGCAAATCCCCAAGCCGGAGCCGAGCGACGAAGCCGCTTCCCGTTCGTTCCAGGAGTTGGAGGACGACCCGGACTATATCACGGTGCATGTGGACGAATTCGGCACGTATCGCGTCGTCACCATCGATTGGGATCGCGAGGCGTTTAGCGAGGCGGAATTGCTGCGGCTATTGAAGGAAGCTCACGCCGGCAACACCGCCGGCAAGATTCCCGCGCATCTATTGGTCCGGGCGAGCGGCGAAGCGGCACACGAAAAAGTCGTCGCCGCGCTCGATTCCGGCACGGCGGTCGGCATGGAAGACATTCAGCTCATTACGGTCGAAGACGAAGATTAGCGACAACCCCGCGCACGGCGCGCTGTTGATATCAGCGGAAAGTATGGTTCATGGCTTCTGCGAATGCATTTTTGACTCAGCTCGAACAACTCAAGCTGCTGGACGAGCGCGTCCTGGCCCAACTGCGCAAGCAAGTGGCGGGAGCAAAAGGGAGCGTTTCCGCCCAAACGGTGGCCAAGGTGCTCGTCGACAATGGCCATTTAACCGTCTTTCAGGCCAAGAAAATCATCTCGGATCTCGCCCCGGAAGATGGTTCGTCCCCCAGCGAAACACCCAGCAAAACACCCAGCAAGTCGTCTGCGAAGAATACATCGAATCAAGCAGGGATGAAGCCGGCGGCGCGTCCCCAGCCTCCCGAGGAAGAACTGGGCCTGGTGGCTGACGAAGACTTGGGCCTCGCGGACGATGCCGACGGGCTCGCTCCCATCGAGGACGACGATGGTCTCATGCCGCTGGACGAGGACGATGCCGACGGACTGTCGCCGATCGACGATGACTTGGACGGCTTAACGCCGCTCGATGACGATGGGCTCGCACCGATGGATGATGACGGTGGACTGGAGCCGGTGGCCGAGTCGCCAGCCCCTGCGGCGGCGTCGCTGTTTGATAAATTGCCTGCGGCCAGCGTTCCAGAAGCTTCCGCCGCCGCTGGGTTGGATGACATCCTTGGCGGCGCAACGGCTGACCCATTAGCCGATCCGCTCCTGTCGAGCGCCGCGACCGCGGAGTCCGCAAGTCCGTTGCTGGGGCCAGCGAAACCTTCCGGCGGGCTCTTGAGTGGGCTCTTTGGTGGTGGCAAGACGAAGGTCAAGAACAAAAATCCCTGGGACTCGGCGCTGATCTATGTCGGCGGCGGCGCGCTGCTGTTTCTGGGCTTCGCGTTCTTGATGCTCTACCTGCTGCTCGCACGCGGCTCGGCCAGTGAAGCGTTTCAACTCGCCGAAGAAGATTTTCAGAAGCAAGCGTATTCGCAAGCCATCGCCAAGTATGAAAACTATCTCAAACGCTACGGCGGCAGTGACGCGGAAGACACCAGCCTGGCCAAAGTGCGGATTGGCATGTGCCAGATCCGCCAAAGCGTGGACGCGGGAGATACCGTCGAGGCGTTGTCGGTGACGGAAGAGATTCTCAAGAGCATCGAAGGTGAAGTGAAGTTCGACGAGGCCCGCAGCGAACTGGCCGACATCCTGCCGAACATCGCCAAGACGCTCGCCGACCAGGCCCGCAAGGCAACCAACAATATCCCCCAGGCAACCGAACTCTTGGGGCACGCGGAGCGGGCGATTGAGCTTGTCAACGACGGCGCGTACATCCCGCCTCAGCTTCGTCCGCCGGTCGAGGCGAAAGTCGCCGCGATTCAAGAGGACATGGCGTTCGTGAAGCGAGAGATCGAACGCGATCGTGAACTGAAACTGGCCGTCGAGAAGATGCAGGCGGACACCACCGCGGGCAAGACCACGGCGGCGTTTGAAGTGCGCCGCGAGCTTTTGAAACGCTACCCCGGCGTGGATGTGACGGAGCCGGTCGTGCAAGCCACGCTCGCCATCACAGCCAAAGAACGCGAACTCGTGGAAGTCATTTCGAAGGCAATCGAACCGGCCCCGGCAAGCGCTGGTGCTAATAATGTGCACGAAGTCGTGTTGACGGATGGTCCACCTGCGTCCGGCGGCGCGGCGGGACCGATCGTCACGATGCTGCTCCGTGGCGCGGTTTATGGTCTGGATTCCAGTTCGGGGCGCGTCGTGTGGCGGCGGTTCGTGGGCCTGGAGAGCGTGACGCAACCGCTGCCGATTTCCACTGCGCCGAACGCCGACGTGATCGTGATCGACCGCGCCCAACAAGCGCTGCTCCGTTTGGCCAACAACGATGGGAGCATCCAATGGCGACTCGTGCTCGGCGAGCCGTTCGCGCCGCCGACGATCGCAGGCGACAAGTTGCTGGTGAGCACGAGCGCCGGCGGCGTGCTCGAAGTTGACCTGGCCAGCGGCGCTTCCACGCGTCAGGCCCAACTGCCGCAGGGGGCGGCGATGGGAGCGGCGACCGACGCGCGGCGGCCATACTTCTATCAACTCGGCGCTCATTCGACGCTGTTCGCGCTCTCCACAACCGACCTCAAATGTGCCGAAGCCTATTTTCTCGGTCATCCCGAAGGCGCCATCGCGGCCTCTCCGGTCTGCGCCGGCGGGCAAATCTTCATCGCCGTTAATGAAGGCGCCGATTACGCGATGGTGCATGTCGTCTCGACGGATAGCGAAGGTCTGTCTCTCAGCAAGACGTTCGATCCCGTCCGCGTGAAGGGGCACGTCGTCACGCCGCCGCTGGTGGATGGCCGCCGCGTCTATGTGTTCACCAACTTGGGCGGCGTGCATGTGTTCGATATCGACCCCGCGAATACGACGCAGCCGGTGCAGGAGTTGACGCGCCTCATCCCCACCCGCAAGACGCCACTCGTAGGCTATGCGACGGTCCGCGAAGGGAAGTTGTGGCTGGGCGATGAACGGTTGACGATGTACGAATTGCAGCCGGCGCGCAAAGAACTGACCCGCCGCTGGAGCCGCTACGAAGGGGAGATTTTTCTCGCGCCGCCGCAACCTGTGGGAACCTCTCTCATCGTCCCTCGCGCGCGGCAAACCGCCGGCGACGTGTTCATCGGCGGCGTGCAAATTTCAGATGGCAGCCCGACGTGGAAGAATAGCGTCGGCGTGCCGGTGCTCGATCTGGTGCCCACCGGCAGCGGGGCGTTTGTGCTGAACGCCAACGGCTCCGCGTTTTCCGTTCCCGCGCCGGTTGGCAGTGATGCAATTATCGACGTCGCGGCCGCGCGGCTCGATACAGTCGCCGAACCGCCGCAGTTCGTGCATGCGGTACGGCTCCCCAACGATTTAATCGCCCTGCTGCCGGCGGACGGCAAAGCGCAATGGGGCTTGGCGAAGGTCGGCGTCAACAAAGTGGTGCTAATCCCCTGGCATGAACCGCTTCAAATCGCCGCGGTCGGTGCGGCTTTGGACGACGGGTTGCTGTTGCCGCTCGTCAACGGCCAGGTGGTGCTCGCCACGCCGACCAACGGCAAGCCGCTGCTGTTTCCGTTTCAACCGCGACTCGGCGCGATGTCGAACATCGCCTGGTCCCAGCCGCTGGTCATTCGCGGCGCGACGACCACGTTCGCCGTGGCCGACACCCACGGCGAACAACTTTATCTCGTAGGCCGTAAAGAACAACCACAGCCGCACCTCGCAAGCAGTGCGCAAGCGAAGCTGGAAGGCAAGCTGAGCGGTGAGTTGGCGCAGCTTGAGGACGCCATCGTCGCGGTTGTCAAGAAAGCGGATGCGCAAGCGCTGCAGTCGTTCACGCTCCCCGACTTGCAACCTGGCGCCTCGCTGCCGCTCGCGGGAACGCTGATGTTCGGGCCGGCCGCCGTGGAGGACGCCGCCTTTGTCGTCACCGATCAAGCGGGTCTCGTCTGTGTGGATGCCAAACTAACGCAGCGCTGGGCATTGCCGCTGAAAGGGGTCGGTCTAGTCGCGCCGCCGCTGCAGCACGAGGCAAGTTACATCGTGGCGACAACCAGTGGCGAACTCTTGGTTGTTGATGGCGCTACCGGAGAAGTGAAGAAAACACTCGCGACGCAACGACCGCTCGGCGGCTCGCCTGTGGTCATCGGCGACCAGCTCTACTGCCCAGGCATCGACGGCGCCGTGTATGTCGTTCCGCTGGCCGAAATCGAAGGTTAAGTCGGATGCGCAAGATGAACACCCCTTATAGAAACTGGTCGGCCGCGCTCGCGGTGCTGCTCGTGCTGAGCGCATGGCAAGCCGCGCAAGCGCAGCCCGAGGCGTCCGAGCGACTGACCGATCAAGAGCCGTTCGACCGCATCACGCTCGACGAAGAAAACCAGAACGCGGTGATCAAAGTCGAACCGCTCAACATCCCAGGGCGGCGCATGCCGGATAAAGTCGATCCGGATGCCGTCGTGCGCGTTAAACTGTTCGCCCAACCGGACAAGACCTACGCCATCAAATGGCGGCACATCAAACGCATCGACTTCTACGAAGACCTGCTGTTGCAAGAGGCGAATCGGTATATCAGCGAGGACAAACTCGATGATGCCTACGATACGCTGCAACATCTGAAGGAAAACTTTCCCAAGGCGCGCGGCGTCGAGGGGGCGATTCAGGCGTATCTCTATATCAGCGCGGGGCGGCTGTTCCGTCAAGAAGAATGGGCCGAAGCGCTCGCGGTGCTCGAGGAGTTGCATCGGCTCAATCCCAATTATCGGCTGACGCCCGACGCGCGGCCGCTCTCCACAGTTTTTGCCGCAGTGCTGGAAAGGATGCTCTCCGGCTACGTGGAGCGGGGGGAGTTCCGCGCCGCGCGAGCGCTCCTGACGCGCATCAAACGGGATTATGGAGAGGAGCACGCCGTCGCGGTGGCGTCGTGGGAAACACGGCTCAACCAACTCGCGGCGAAGGAACAAGTCACCACCCGCGAAGCGCTCGCGGCGGACAAACTCCGCGCGGCCACCCTCGCGCTGCGGAGGATGAATGAAATCTGGCCGGCGGTCGCAGGCGGAGCGGAGTTGACGGCGCAAGTCGCGGCCAGGTATCCGATTGTGATTGTCGGCGTGAGTCAAGAAGCGAAGTCGCTCGATGCGCTCCGCTTGGACGACTGGGCGGCGCGCCGCGCGGGGCGGCTGACCAGCCGGCAACTGATGGAGTTCGTGCGGCCGGGGCCGGAGGGGGGCCAATACAACTTCCGCTTCGGCTCCTTCCAACTCAGTGAAGATCGCCGCCGGTTGTCACTCGTGATCGATGGTGAGGTAAGCGCGCGTTCGGAATTGAGCGGCTTCGACCTGGCCAACCGTCTGCTCGCCATGGCTCGTCCCGATTCGCCCCAATTTTCGCCGACGTGGGCGAATATCTTCAGCGGCGTCGTCGTGCGGGATGTGCTGCGCGTGGATGTGGAGCTATCGCACTCGTATGTCGTCCCGCAAGCCGCCTTGCAAGTCCCGTGGCAACTCCCCGGTGACGAGCGCCCCGATCCGCTCGGCGCACTGCTCTTCTCGCCTGCGCAAACTGAGGACAGCAGCGACCGATCGTTCGTCGCGCTGGATCGTCCCCCCGGCGCGAGTTATCCGGCGGAGATTGTGGAACGCGTGTTTAGCGATCCGACGGAAGCGATCGCGGCGCTGCGTCGCGGCGAGGTCGACATGATCGACCGCGTCTTCCCCGCCGACGTCGGCCGCCTCCAAGGCGATGCGAATCTCAAAGTCGGCGCGTACATTCGCCCCGTGCTGCACTTTCTAGTTCCCTCGCCCCAGAGGCCGCTCGCCAACAACCGCACCATTCGCCGCGCCCTGTTGTATGGTATCCATCGCGAGCTGATTCTAAATAATGAATTGCTCGGCGGCACTGGACTGCGGGGGTGCCGCGTGATTAGCGGGCCGTTCTCACCGGGAATTAACGACAGCGACCCGTTGGCGTACGCGGTGGATCCTCAACTCACGCCGCGGGCGTACGACCCACGGTTGTCCCTGACGCTCGCCAGCCTGGCGCGTCGCGAGTTGGAAAAAGCGGCGGAAGCTGCCGGTGAAAAAGCGCATCCGCTGAACCTGGTCATCGGCTATCCCAGTTCCCCCACGGCCCGCGTGGCGTGCCAGGCGATGGTGGAGCAGTTGGCACTCGTGGGTTTGAATGTGACGCTCAAGGCGTTGCCGCCGGGGGAGACCCGCGACGTGGATCACGAGTGCGACTTCACTTACACCGAAGTGTTCTTGCAAGAGCCGGTGGTCGATGCTCGACGATTGCTTGCGCACGAGGGAGTCGCGCAGTCGAGCGATCCCTACATCGCCTTGGCCTTGCGCCGTTTGGATGAAGCCGCGAATTGGACCGAAGTTCGCGACCGCCTCAAGGACATTCATCGCATTGTCCACACCGACTTGACCATCATCCCACTCTGGCAAACCGTGGAATACTACGCGGTGCAAAAGAACTTCCGCGGCTTGCAAGCCAGTCCCGTTTCGCTCTATCAAGACGTGGAGAGTTGGAACGTGGGCCCCGCGACCGCCGCCGCTGCTACGGCGGCTGGAACCTTGGAGCGCTAGAGTAACTGTTATCATGCCTCACTGTTTTTCGACAACACGAATGCACTTCGGCCGCTGGCTGCTAATGGCGTGCTGCGCGCTCGCGCTCTGCGGGGCGCTTGGTGAGCAAGCGCTTGCGCAAACCACGGCAGCGCCGCGGTCGCGGGGAGCGTTCGAGTTCGATCCGTATCGCGTGAAAATTTGGGTCGCGGCCGCGCGCTCGCCTGCCCTGCCGGCAAGCATGGCCGCCGAACTAGCGCACGACCTGGCCTGGCAGACGGACGCCATCTTTGGCGCGGCGTGGCAAGTCACTGGCAGCCCCTGCCCGCCATCGCTTGTGCAGCTCGCGGCCACAGATCCATCCGCCGTTCAAGTTGCGGACATTACAGCGGCGGACGCTGAAGTGCTCGATGCCGATAAGCTGATTATTGTTTCGGTGATGCCTTATGCGCCGGGTTGGAAGTTAGTCGCCCGCGAGTTGGATTGCCGCTCCCGCACATTCAGCGACGCCGTCGAGCGCGACGCGCGCCAACCCGAGAATCTATCCGGCGCCGCCTGTTCCGCAGTTGTCGCCGCGTTCGCCCCCATGGTCCGCATCGAGACGGTTGCTGGGGATCAGGCCATAACTCGCTTGCGGGCGGGCGGGTTGATTCGCAACGAGAGCTCCCCGGCGCTCGTCCATCCCGGCGACGTTTTGCAGCCTGTGCTGCGTCGCAACGATCGCTACGGCCAACCGCGCGGTGGTACGGAGCGGCTGGCGTTTACGTTCTTGGAAGTCGGCGAGCGCGACGGCTTCCGCGTGAACTGCACCATTCAAACAGGCGTTCGCGGCGCCATCGCGGGACGCGGCTCGCGCACCGAAAAGCTCGCCTTGTTGGTGCGTCCGCAACTCGCGAGCACGCGCCTCGTGCTCCGCACGCGCGCCCAGCCGCCGGAAGAACTCATCGGTTATGAAATTCTCACGGTGGCCAAACCGGGCTCGAAGGAGTTGACGACGCTCGGTGTCACCGATCGCAACGGTGCGATTGAATTGCCGCGCGAAGGGGCGCCGGTTCACTTGATTTACGTGCGGCACGGGCAACAAATGCTGGCTCGCATCCCGATCGTGCCGGGGCTCACGGCGGAGCAGCAACTGTCGCTCACCGACGACGATCCACGACTCTTGGCCGAGAGTTATTTTGTCGCCATGCAAAACACAGTGCTGGACTTAATCGCGCGGCGCGAAGTACTGGCCGCGCGGATTCGGCTCCGCATCAAGAAGAACGAACTCAAAGAAGCACAAGATATGCTGGCCGAACTCCGCGCCCTCTCCAGCCGGGCCGATCTGTTGCGCGAGGTCGAGCAACAGCGCTCGCGGTTCGGCGTCGAAAGCAGTTCAGTGCAGGCGAAAGTCGATCGCATGTTTGGCGAACTGCAAAAACTGCTGGCCAAACACCTCGATCCCCGCCTGGTTGATGACGTCACCGCCGAACTCAACACCGCGCGACAGTCCTGACAGTCAATGTGCGCCCCTCCAGCTTACCTGGATGACGAACTACAGTCGCGACAACAACAACGCAATGACCGCCCCCAGCAACATCGAGACCGGTACGGCGATCGCCAGGGTGATGACGATGATCGAACTTGTGGAATAGTCTCCTTCGAGATGGCGGACCCGTTCGGCGATGACGTTCGGCAGCGGCGGCGGTTCGGGGCGTTGAGCCGGTCGCACGCGGCGCGTCTCTTGCGAGCCGACGGGGAATGTCCCTTGCGAAATCTGGCTCGGCGATTCCGGTAGACTCGAATCGTTGTCGTCGTAGTCCTCCACCACGACGATGCCCTGGGCTCGTTCGTCGTCCGCGGCCGTGGGAAGCGGGGCCGCCATCCACGGCGAGCGCGACATCGCTTGCGTTTGAATGACGCGCGCGTCGACCGCCCATGGTTCCAGCCGCGCGGCGACTTCAGCCGCGCTTTGAATGCGGGCCGCGGGATCTTTTTCCATCATATCCGCAATGACATCCACGAACTCTTCGCTGATATCTTCGTTGAAGGTTCGCGGGTGCAGCGGAGTTCCTTCGATATGCCGGCGGGCCTTGCTTCCCGCGGTTCCGCCGGGGAAGGGCACCTTGCCGGTCACCGCGTAATAGAGCGTGCAGCCGAGCGAGTAAATGTCGCTCACCGCTGTTACTTCCAGCGGGCTACGAATCTGCTCCGGCGAGAGATAATCGGCCGTCCCCACCACTTTGCCTGCCCGCGGATCTTCGTCCGCTTCATGCAAAAAGCCAGCCAGACCCAAATCCGAAAGTTTGGCGATGCCGTCAGGCGTGACGAGAATATTTCCCGGCTTCACGTCGCGGTGGATGAGCCCCTGCTCGTGCGCGTAATGCAAACCGAGCGACGCTTGCCGAATGATGCTCGCCGCTTGCTGCATGTTGAGCGCGCCTTGCGAGCGGACCAACCGCCGCAGATCGGTGCCGGGGACGTACTCGGCGACTAAAAAGTGAACGCTCCCATCCTGCCCCGCGTCGTAAATCCGCACCAAATTATGGTGATCGAGCTTGGCTTGCGTCTTGATTTCGCGGGCGAAACTGGAGATGGTTTCCGGCGTCGACTTTTCGCGCGGCAGCACTTTGATGGCGCATTCGCGGTCCATCATTTGATGCGTCGCCTTGAAGACCTGCCCCATGCCGCCGGCGCCGATGGAGTCGGTGATGAGATAGTACGGCCCCAAGTTGAATTTTTTGCGCCCCGCGAGGAGTTGATCCGCCTGGTAGCGGGTAATCAACTTGCGGTTGACCAGTTCGTTGGCCAGGTCGTTGTTGTCGCAATCGGCGTTCGGTGGCACGCCCATCGCGCGCAAGATGCCATCGACCTGGGACTGCGTCACCAGGCCGCTAAGCACGGCCAATTGTTTCAGAGCTAGGCGCTGATTCGAACTAGAACCGGTAGAACTCACGTGCAAACGTCCTGATGAGACGCCTCCTTGCGTAAACTTTGCGAGTCACAGCCATATTACAGCCTAGCCCGCCCGCTGGCCACGCGCCAAGAAATGACTTCAGATTAAACCCGCGTGAGGCGGGGTTGGTTTCGAGATTAGCCGCTAAATTCCGATTCCATGTCATCCCTCTCCGGAATTCCAAAAGCCCGCCAACTGGGTGGCAATGGCGCAATGCAGCGGACCGGCGCCTTCGTGATGGGGTGCAAAATCTCGAGCGCGCGGGCATGCAGCGCGATGCCGCCTTGAAAATTCGCGTGGCTGCCATATTTGGCGTCGCCCAAAATGGGCCAGCCGCGGGCGGCCAACTGCACGCGAATTTGGTGCTTGCGGCCGGTCAGCAGCTTAAGTTCCAGCCAGGTTCCGCCAGGAATCTGACCCCGTGAGCGATACGACAACCGGGCCTCCTTGGCGTCCCGTGTGGCCGGCCCGGCGACAACCACTTTATGCTGCCGCTCGTCCTTGACGAGAAAGTTGCACAACTCGCCCTGTGCGGGGTGAGGTTGGCCGGCGACAAGCGCCCAGTAGGTTTTGTCCACTTCCCGCTCGCGAAACTGACGATTGAGCCGCTCCGCCGCCTTGGAAGTCCGCGCCAGCACGACCACGCCGCTGACCACTGCATCCAAACGGCTCACCACGCCTAGATATACATTGCCTGGCTTGTGATATTTGTGCTTGATGTAAGCGCGGGCGTCGCTCACCAGGCTGGGCTCGTCCGGCGCGGCGCCTTGCGTGACGAGTCCCGCCGGTTTTACAACAATCAACAAGTGGTTATCTTCGTAGAGAATCTGCATACGCGCTTCTGAATTCACCCATCGCGGAAGTTCTTCGCACCGCAACGACTCATGGTCCCACGTTTGATCCTCGCTAGTCAATCGCCCCGCCGCCGCGAACTGCTCACGGCCGCTGGCTACGCGTTCGAAGTGGTGACGCCCCGCGACACGGCGGAGTGCGGCATTTGCAGTCGCGAGACGCCGCCCGAGATGGTCGCCCGCCTGGCCTTTCAAAAGGCCCGCGATGTGGCCCAGCGGATGCACGAATCGGCCATCGTCATCGGGTGCGACACCGTGGCCGAATGTTGTGGTCAGATTTTAGGGAAGCCCAAGAATCTCGAGCACGCTCGCGAAATGCTGAAATTGCTCCGTGGGCGAGAGCATCACGTGTATAGCGGCCTCTGCCTCTGGCATCGCCCCGGCGACGAACAACACGTCTCGGTGGATGTCACCCGCCTCCGCATGGACGCGATGAGCGATGACGATCTCGATGAATACCTCGCGAGCGGCGCGTGGGAAGGCAAAGCCGGCGCGTTTGGCTATCAAGATCGCCTCGGCTGGATTCACGTTCTCGACGGGAGTGAATCGAACGTCGTCGGCCTTCCGCTGGAGCTGCTCGCGAAAATGCTGCCGAAGTAGCAGGTCCGCTCCGGTGTGCCGCGCGGCCAGGCGTCGCCGTAGGCATGGAGGAAAGGATGCGTTGGAAATTAACAAGTTCGCGTCCAAAACAGCCGCTCTTAATTGCCGCAACTTCGCTTCTATTCCCGACAGAACACGCGCCGGGCTCGCCAGAGCTTGTTATGACCCATGATTTGAGAATCGCGATTGCGACCAAGACCTCATCCGACTCGCCCGGATGGTGAAAGTGTCGGGGTGAGCTAGTCGTCGCAATTAGAACTCCAGCGCAATCCGGCGGCATTCTTGAAAGCTATGCCGGGCGCTGGTCACCACCTGCAACGCGCGATAGGCGTCTTCCAGGTCGCTCGTCTTACGCACGAGACTGGTCACGGCGCGGTGGAACAGCGTGAGCAACTGCTCGCCGACCGGACGTTCGCTATCGAGCGATTCCATGTGGCGGCCGGCTTCGTCGAACCAGATCAGCGTCGCCGGCAAGTCCACAAACGCGATGCCGTGTTCGCAGCAGACTTGCAGCGCCGCAGGCGGGCGAAAGGCGATCGCTTCCGGCCAGGATGTGGGAATGTAATGCCCCAGGCTGATTTGCGCCGTCGCGCCCCGGCCAGGTTCATTCGTGGGCGAAAAATCGAGGCTCATCATCTGATAGTCGTCGTACGGATCCGGCGCCTTGGGATCCGCATGACGAATGCCGACAACCGAGGTCGGTTCCTCGCCTACGACGTACCGGCACCAATCGACGAGCTCCATCAACTCGCGCGTATCGGACATCGCCGGTTTTCCATCGCGCTTGTACGCATTGGAATCCATCGCGCGACGCTGATGGCAGAAGAGCAGACGCGGCTTGCCGAGTCGTGTGCAGAGCAGTTCCTTCAGACGCAATGTGGCGGGCATTTGGCGTCGCGGGAACTCCGCCATGAACGCGACGCCGGAGGCTTCGACCCGATTGCGAAGTTGACGCGCTTGCTCGGGATCGACATCGAGTCCCGCAGCAAAATAAATCGCCTTGCCTGCTTCGCACGCAGCCGAGATCGGGAGCAGACCGAACCAATCCGGCGAAAGAATGAGCACGGCGTCGATATCGTCGCGCTCCATCAGCGCGCGAAAGCCGTCCATCGGCTGCGCGTTGAACTCGCGGGCGGCTTGTTCCGAGAGGAGCGCCACTTCGCTGCATACCGCGCGCACCTCGAAACGGTCCCCCAATGAGCGCAGCGCGGGACGATGGCGCGTTTCCCAAGCTTCGCCTAAACCAATAATGCCGACGCGTAACTTCATCCGCGCTTAACCGTGTGAATGCTCTGCCACCTGTTTTGGGGCCACCCTCCTGAAAAGACCGGGCTGCCCCAACCACGCCGGCGTGCCGTGAATTATAGCCATGACAACGCCTTGAACTCAAACCGGTATCATCGGCTGCGTGCCGCAAGTTCTGTGTTGAAAGCAATTTACAGCCTGTATTTTCCGCAATCCCACAAGCGGGCGGAGCGCTGGCGAAAGAAGTTGCAATTTTGCGCATTGCAACCATTGCAAGCAGCCGCAAACTTTGCGTATACTCGCTCCCTACATTCCTCCTCATCGTTAAAGTTTTGCAGGATTCTCTAGCTGCTTTGCGATCGAGGATAGACCTCTCCCGCCTAGCATTTTTGGCTCTCGAAGCCGGTCAAGTCGGACGACGCTTATTACTGGCGCAGCTTGACCGTCAGCCGTCATTTTCATGAGGAACCCCCAATAATGATCGGATTGGCCGCCACCTTTGTACTTCAAACCGCCCTGCTGGCACAGGGAGCGATGCCTTACGACGAGGCGTTTCGCGAGCACGAGACCAATGGCAAGCCCTTATTGATCCTCGTGGGCGCCGATTGGTGCCCCGCCTGTCAGACGATGAAAAACGGAACGCTGGCGCGGATGGAGCGCGGCGGTAAGCTGAAGAACGTCGCATTTTCGATCGTGAACACCGACCGCGAACGCAAAATCGCCACCAGCTTGATGCGTGGCGGTTCAATCCCGCAACTGGTGCTGTTCACCAAGACCGATAAAGGCTGGGATCGCCAACAGGTGATCGGCGCCCAAAGCGAACAGGCGGTGGAAGCGATGATTGGCCAAGCACTGGAACTTCAGGCCAGCTTGCCGTCCAAGACGACGCCCACCGCGACAGACGTGCGAACGGCCTCCGCGGTGAAGTAACTTGACTCACGCGCTTCGGCGCGATCGCGATAAGATGAGCCCTGTGCGTTGTGCATGAGGGCTCTTTCTTTTTGCGCCGCGAGAATTTTCAGCATGAAGGCGACGATTTCAGTCATTCTTCCGGCGCTCAACGAAGCGGCGCACATCGCGCGTGCAGTGCAGTCGTGCGCTGGCGCCGAGGAGATCATCGTCGTCGATGGCGGCAGCACGGATGCTACGGTGGCCAATGCCGAGACAGCAGGCGCCCAGGTCATCGCTTGCGAAACAGGCCGCGCGCGCCAGCAAAACGCCGGGGCGATGCTGGCCACCAGTGAGGTGCTGCTGTTCTTGCATGCCGATAACTGGCTGGGGCCAAATTGTTTGACGCAACTGCGCGACGCCGTGCGTGAGGAACGAGTTCTAGGCGGCGCGTTTCGTCAGCGGATTGACAACGAGCGCCGTCGCTACCGTTGGCTGGAATTCGGCAACGCGCTCCGCGTCGCCTGGCGCGGCAGCGCCTATGGAGATCAAGGACTGTGGGTGCGGCGCGCGGTGTTTCATGAGCTGGGCGGCTTCGACGATGTTCCTCTACTGGAAGACTTGCTGCTAATGCGACGTTTGCGGCGTCGTGCGTGGCCGCTGCTGCTAGACGGCCCCGTGCATCTCAGTTCGCGACGGTGGGAACGGCACGGCGTGCTCGGCCAGACGCTGCGCAATTGGTCCATCCTCGCGCGACACGCTTGCGGCGCCACGCCTGCACAATTGGCCGCCAGCTATCGCCGGCATGATCGCTGATGCGCTACGAAACATCGGCGACGGGATCCGTCGGTTGCAAGTTATACCGCCGGATCTTGCGGTCGAGCGTGGAACGTTCAATGGCCAGGATTGAAGCGGCGCGGCTCTTGTTCCAGCCAGTGGAATTGAGCGTATCGAGAATATGCCGCCGCTCCAATTCCTCCAATGTCAGCGGTTGATATTCTTGCGACGTGATCGGCACGTCGCCTGTCTCTCCGGCGGTCGCGAGCGATGTGAGCGTAAGATCCTCTTGCTCGATGACATCCGTGCGCGCGAGGACCACGGCGCGCTCGATGACGTTCTTGAGCTCGCGAATGTTGCCGGGCCAGCGGTACTTCTTCATCTGGGCGAGCGCGTCGGCCGAGAAGCCGCGAATTCTCCGCCCGGTCTCCGCGTTGAATTTATCCAGGAAATAACCGGCCAGTTCCAGCACATCATCGCCACGGCGGCGCAGCGGCGGCACGAAGATTTCCACCACGCGCAGACGAAAATAGAGGTCGCGGCGAAAGACGCCCCCCTCAACCGCCTTCTCCAAATCGCGATTGGTCGCGGCGATGACGCGGACATCGACCTTGATCTGCTGGCTGCCGCCAACGCGTTCAAACGGATGCCCTTCCAGAACGCGCAAGAACTTCGCCTGAATCGCGGGGCTCATCTCGCCGATTTCATCAAGCATCAGCGTGCCGACGTCAGCCGATTCGAACTTGCCGATCTTTCGCTCCGTCGCGCCGGTGAACGCGCCCCGTTCGTGGCCGAACAACTCGCTCTCGAGCAGCGTCTCCGTGAGCGCCGCGCAATTCAGACAGACGAACGGCCCCTTCTTGCGCGGGCTTGCGAAGTGTACTGCCCGCGCGACCAATTCCTTGCCGACGCCGCTCTCGCCACGAATGAGCACCGTCGCCCGACTCGGCGCCGCCCTGGCAATTTCTTGTTGCAGTTTGCCGACGACGCCGCTACTCCCCACGATTTCACTCTCCGCGCCGAGCCGCTTGCGGAGCTGCACGATTTCGCTTTGCGTCGCGGACAGATTCTCCGCCAGTTCTTGTTGCCGTGTAAGGTTCTTGAGCGCCAACGCGACATTCTCGGCCACCGCGAGCGTGAACTCCAAATCGTCTGGATCAGGCACGCGCGCCGCGTTGGTCGAATATAAATGGATCAGGCCCACAACCCGTTGGTCCTGGCGAATCGGCGCGCATAGCACGCTGGTCGTGAGGATCTCGCCTTTGCTGTCACGACTCCCCAGGACGCTATCGTCTTGCACATTTCGCGCGAGGACCGCTTCCCCTTCGCGCAGCACTGTCTCCGCCAAAAATGCAGAGAGCCGATGATACGATGGCTGCACATCGGTGCGCGAAGCCAGGACTTGCAAGTTGCCTGCATCGGGCGTCAGTGCTTGTTCGCGCGGCAAGATCAGCACCGCGCCGGCATCCACATGCGTGGCTTCAAACAATCCATCGAGAGCCATCTTGCCGACCGACGCCAGATCGACTTGCTTCGCGAGATCGAACGCGAGGCGACAAAGCTTGGTCGCGGCCCGGCCGATCTTCGGAACGGCTTGCACTTCTTCGTCTTGCGGTTCCAGAAAACGCGTTTGCCCGCGACGATGCGTAATCATCGCCGTCTCTCGGGTCTCGAAGATGCTCTCCTCTTCGAGCTTTCCCATCACGGTCTCATCCTCTTCTTCACCTCCGCGCGGCAGCGAACCATCGCTGAAGGCTTTCGACAAATCGTGCACGAAGGCGAGGTGCGTATGCGCGATGCGGACGACTTCGCCGGGCGTGAGCGTGTAGTCGCCGTGAATCTGTTGACCGCCGATGATGGTTCCGTTGCGGCTCTCCAAGTCGCGCAGGATCCACTCGCCGCGCGTCATGAAAAACTCGGCGTGATACCGGCTGCATCGCTCGTCCTTGATGACGATTTCATTGGTCGGCGCGCGACCCACCGTCACGGTACGCCCCGGGATGAGCCGGAAAACGTCCGTCCATTTCGAGCCTTCACGAATCACAAGATAGGCCAACATAAGCCCGCGCCTGCGCCTTCCTGGCCGCTAAAGAATGGAATGCTGGAGAAGAGCCAAACTGCCAACCACGGCCGCTCCTGGCGGATCGTCGTGGAAACGAGCAATCGCCGAGACACGACAACTTGCCCGTGCACAATCATCGTAGCCTGAGTGTTGCAAAATAATCCACCACCCATGAGGACTGTTGCGGCGAAAGTGTAGCATTTTGCGCCGCTCGGAACCGCTTGCCACCGCCGTCCGCTTCATGGCGAGTTTGGGTAGGGGCGCGAAGCTGGATGAACACCGGACGGCTTTGCTTATACATTCGGTTTCGCAGGGAGGGACGTCTGCCACGTCGCAGTGCGGCTACTACACGCTAAACGCCCGCGACGGGCCACCCCTCCGATGACGGCGATTATTAGTCGATTTTCACGACTTCAGAAACCGATATTTTAGACATAAACAGTTTGTGAATAATGACTTACGACGTTTTTTTCAGACCTTGTCACGGAACGTCTCTCAACGGTTATTAGCATACACACCACCCGTTAGAGACATGTTAATTTTGCATGCATCTTGCCGCAGCTACCTTTTTCATTCACTCTATCCACATTCACCATTCTTTCTTTACTAAGCATTCGTCGTACCTTTGCGCGCTAATCGTACGCCGCTTCACGACCGACTCGACCCACTCGAACCCCCCCGCTTCTGAAGTCGTCGTCCCTCCCCA
>CAUJKE010000115.1 GCA_963205385.1 Planctomycetota bacterium
GCATCACCGGTTCGGAACCAGGCTCTAACGTATATGCATCCACCACGCGCAGCATGTATAGCCTGGTGTTCAACTGGAAAGTCACGGACCGCTTGACCTACGTGATCCAGCATGACAACGCCTGGCAGGATGCCGTCACCCAGAACACGCAAACCGGCGAACTTCACGATGCGGAGTGGTACGGTGTGAACCAGTACCTCTTCTATACCATCAACGATTGCTGGAAAGCGGGCGCGCGGGCGGAATGGTTCCGCGATGACGACGGCTTCCGCGTCCACGGCATCCGTCCCACGAGCGGCACCGATACCGGCAATCCCACCGGCTACAACGCTGGCAACTACTGGGAAGTCAGCCTCGGCCTGAACTGGACCCCGCACTCCAACCTGATCGTGCGTCCTGAAGTGCGTTACGATTGGTTTGACGGCCAAGGAAATCCCTTCGGTGATAACCAAGACAAGAGCCAGTGGGTCGGCGGCTTCGATGCCATCGTCCTGTGGTAAGGATGACAGCTAGTCCACACACTCACCTGGCGCGGTTTCCTAGCTCCGCGTCAGGTGGGTTGCAAGTCACCCACGTCTCCCCGCCTGGTGTGTGATTTCGCCATCGCGAGCCGCCTGCACTCCCCCTTCGGTGCAGGCGGCTTTTTCGTAGACGCATTGCCTGCGAGCGCAGCGGTATGTGCTTCGCATCTAGGCAGCGCTTCGTCAGTGCGCCATTCGGAAGCACGCTGAGCATTCTGAGCCTCAAGTCGTAATCGCTTGCCGCATCTTTAGTTGCGCCACATTCGTGGTCATTCGGGCCGGCGGCGTCTTCCGCTTGGCACGCTGATTGCTTCCAAAGTCGTGCATCCTTCGTAAGCAGCCAGCAACTGGGCCCGTTGCTCGCCGCTCCCGGCAAGGCAGTCGTCAACGGAGACGGCCGCCGAAGTGATGCGTTTTGTGAGCAAAGGCGAATGCGAATGATTTCTCGGTTACAAACTCGAACCCTGACGTGGATCCTGCTCGGCGGGCTCATCGGCCTGAGCCTGGCCGGCACGCGGATGGTCATGGCGCAAGATGGACCTTCGGTCGCGACTGCGACGACTCCCACGGCGACCGAAGAAACCACTCCCCCCGCCAAAACAGAAACAAGTCTCGCGGAGCAATCCCCTGCGATCCCTTCCATGGCGGAAGCGATTTACGCGCTCGACACCATGATGCTCATGTTGTCGGCCGTGCTCGTGCTCTTCATGCAAGCAGGCTTCGCACTCCTGGAAACCGGTCTTAACTCGGCCAAGAACGCCGTTAACATCATGTTCAAGAACTTCATGGACATGTGCATCGGCGTCTGCCTGTTTTGGGTCGTTGGGTTTGGGATCATGTATCCCGGCGATGCGCCCGCCGTCAAAATCATTCCCGGCGTCCTGGAGTTTGGCTCGCTGGGCGTGGGCAGGTTGGATGTCGCAGCTTTCAACAAAGACCCGGAGTCGTTTGTCGGGAGCCTGCACCCGCAAGCGGACTTCTTGTTTAAGGTGGCGTTCGCCGCGACCGCCGCGACGATTTTATCTGGCGCCGTGGCTGGCCGGATGAAGCTGACTGGCTATCTCTGCTACTCCGCTCTGATGACCGCGCTCATCTATCCGATCAGCGGCTATTGGAAGTGGGGCGGCGGTTGGTTGGCCGACATGGGCTTCGTCGACTTTGCAGGCTCGGTGATGGTCCACGCGGTCGGCGGCTTCGCTGGCCTGGCGGGCGCGATTCTCCTGGGCCCGCGTTTGGGTCGCTTCGATGGCGCGAAGGCGATGCCGATTCCTGGTCACAGCATTACGTTCGCCGCACTCGGCACGTTCATCCTTTGGGTTGGCTGGTACGGGTTCAATCCGGGCAGCCAGTTGTACTTCGCCGGCATCGCAAATACCGACGCGGTCATAACCATTGCCGTGAACACCACGCTGGCCGCCGCGATGGGCGCCGTCGTCGCACTGCTGTCGTCGTGGTTGCTGTTCGGCAAGCCGGATCTCACCATGGCGCTCAACGGCGGCCTGGCCGGTTTGGTTTCCATCACCGCAAACTGCCATGCTGTGGACGGCCCCACGGCATTTTTGATCGGCGGCGTCGGAGGACTCTTGGTGGTGCTGGCGATCATCGCTTTGGAGAAGCTCAAGATCGACGATCCCGTGGGCGCCTTTCCTGTGCACGGCGTTTGCGGCGTGTGGGGCGGAATTGCGACGGGACTCTTCGGCTGGGAAGCAGGCGTCAAGATCGGGTTCATGCCTCAAATCGTCGGTTCGCTCGCAATCCCAGCCTGGTCGTTCGTCACGATGTTCGCCTTCTTCTTGTTGCTCAAAAACGTGGGGCTTCTGCGAGTCTCGAAAGCGGATGAACTCGAAGGCTTGGATATCTCGGAGCACGGCATGTATGCCTATCCGGCGCACCAGGTGCAAGACGGGATGACCCCCGGCGCTTCGGCCAGCCATCTCCCTTGGCTGGGGCGGACGCCGGTCGGTGCTTAAAGATTCTGTGGCGACTAACCCTGGTTGCCTGTTGCTGTGGAGAGGAGAGGATCCACGGCGACGGGCAGCAGGGCAAGCGATTTCAATGGCAGACTTCTTCGGCTCTTGCCTGGGCCGGAAGGATACCCCAACGGTCTCGGACAGGTGTCCGCCTCACCTGTCCGAGCCGGGGTATTTTCTTTGGCTGGCTGATCTATAGCCAAGGCGGATCATTTCTCCAACGCGAAGTTGAACGTGTTGGGCCCCGGTTTGACGCTGGCGGTGAAGCCGGAGGTTTGAGCATTGGCATACTTGGCCGGCGTCAGCAGCGGCGGCGGGATGTCGCTGGCCGGCGCTTCGCCAGTGGCGATGATGGTGACATTGTACTCGCCGACTTGCATCCCTTGATCGTTCAGCGTGCGGACCGTGTAGTTGCCGCTGCTGTCAATCTCGCCGTAAGCGATCCGCCCTTCACCTTGCGGCGCGAACGTCACGGTTCCCTTGGTGAGCGGCGCGCCGTCCAACGTCACTTTGCCGGAGACCGTGCTGGGAAGTTCTGAACCGCAGCCCAGCGCCGCGACCCATGTCAGGGCCAAGAGTAAGCACGAGAATCGCGAGCGCAGCATCATAAGATCCACCGGTCAGGCAAGGGGAAGTTAATTGCAAAAAGTTTGTGGTCCGTCACACTCCAAGTGTGGCCTGGCTGGGGGCGATCACGACGAGCCCCCAGCATCCAGCGATTCAGCGTCTCGCGCCCGGGGGCTCGATACGCTCGATCCCGGCCGCCTGCGATCCTCTGGCTCACTTGGCGAATGTGTTAGGGCAGGGTCACAATTTCACCGCGCGACTTGGAGGAGAGGCCGCGATAGAGATCGTAGTTAATGTTGTCGCTGAGATACCGTACCGAGCCATCGCAGAGCGCAAAGTGCGCTCCGCCCGGATGCAGACTGCGGAACGAGATCGTGTTCGGCCAATTGGACGGTTGGGCCGGGTTGTACATGAAGTTCAGCGGCGCGTGGCAACTAGCATAGTCGCCATTGCAATAGAAGGCGGCGCTGTGCTGATTTTGCGAAGGAATGTCTTCGCCAATCATGAACGTATTGGTCGTCCCGTCCTTGATGGAGTCGATCGTGATGTTGTCCTGGTAGTTGTTACGATAGAACAAGCCGGGGCAGCCATTGGTGTTGTGACAATCAGGCGTTGGGCTGGGATGAATGCTGGCGCTGCCTCCCATTTTGCCATCGCCTAGAACTCCCTTGTAATTCGTCGTGGCGACTTCGATCCCTTCCCACTGGTTCTGCGTGGTGATGGTCTGTTTGCTGGAAGGATCGGATGGGCACTTGAGCATCGGCAGGTTCGTCTTCATCGCTCCGCGGCAATTCGCGCTCTTGATGCCGCCGCCGCTGCCAAATTCTCCTTTGAAACCGTGCTCCGCGAAGATGTCATACAAGGCCTGCTGTTCCAAATAGGGCAGGATGCAGACGATCCAGCCTTTGCCGCTACGCTGGGCTGAGGGGCTGGAGCCTTCCGCTCCGTAGCCGCTGCTGATCGGCATTTGTCCTTGCATGGCCGTTTGGTAGTTATGCACGGCGAGCGCCATCTGCTTGAGATTATTGGCGCACTGCATCCGCCGCGCGGCTTCCCGCGCGGATTGCACCGCCGGTAGGAGCAACGCGACCAGGATGCCGATAATCGCGATCACAACCAAGAGTTCCACGAGCGTGAATGCGCGCCGGCGCAACTGAACATCAGGCATGAGGCAGGTTCCACGGACATGAGAAGAGGCTGATGAGATGAGTTTCAGGCACGCATTGTAGCAACTCTCGCCAAAAAATTCACGGTTTGGCGACGGATTTTTCCCTCACGGTCTCTTCCTCGTGGGAAGTAGCCAACCGCAGCAAGCACAAGACGACTGTCCCCTGCGAGGCGCACCTCGTACACTGGGTCAATCCCTGCCACAAACTATCGCCGAATTCGCGCGCCTGACGCGGATTGCAAGCGGATTGCCACTGGTCCCACTAGCTGACTTCCCGCCCTGTTAAAGCCACAACGCGTCGCTATGCCATTTCTCTACTTCGATCTCGGCAACGTTCTGCTGCACTTCGACCACCACCAGGCCGCGCGGCAAATGGCGGAAGTCGCCGGCCTTGACGCCCGTCAGGTGTGGGAGATTGTCTTTGCTGGTGGCTTGGAAGCACAGTACGAAGAGGGAGCGCTCGATAGTCAGCAGTTCTACGACGAGTTCTGTCGTCAGAGCCACACGCGCGCGGATTTCGCCCGACTCCTCGCAGCGGGCGCGGCGATCTTTAGCCCCAACTTCGGCGTCATCGCGCTGGTCCGCGAACTGCACGCCGCCGGTCATCGCTTAGGCGTGCTTTCCAATACCTGCGCCGCCCACTGGGAGTATTGCACCGACGGCCGGTATCCGTTTCTCAACGAATGCTTCGAGGCGTACGCGCTGAGCTACGAACTCCAGTCGATGAAGCCGGCGCCCCGGATCTACGAACAGGCCGCGGAGCTGGCCGGCGTTCTTCCCGCAGAGATTTTCTTCGTGGATGATCGCGAAGAAAACGTGGCCGCCGCGCGTGCAGTCGGATTCGACGCAGTGTTGTACGAAAGCGTTGAAGGCTTGCAAAACGCGCTGGCCCAGCGACGACTGCTGCCGAAAACGTAAGCAAGAATCATCCGCCGCGTGTGTCAATATCCAATCGCGCGCGGGCCGTTAGCTATGCCGCTGAGCAATTATTGCCGCGCACGCTACTTGCGGCCGAGTTCCACCTTTTGCCAGAAGGGATGCTGACGATCGCCGCGGGTGCGGGCGTCTTCCAACATCACGGCGCTGCTGGGCTGAATGGATTGGCTGTAATCGCGGCCGTTGAACTTGATCGTGAAGCGTCCCTCGAAGTTCACCATCTCCGGTGTCAGCCACACGGTCGCCGCATCGGCCGATGAGCGGACAAAAAGCGAGGTCGGGCTGTTGATGCGCCCCTCAGTCGAAGCCGTGCCGAAGTTGCGCTTCGGCGGCCACATCGCTGGGAGCACCATCGTGTTGGCCGGGTAATGATCCACCTCGACCCACCAAAAGAAGTTGTCCCAGGGCCGCATCGACACGCATTCGAACTCTTTGGGGAGCGGGTCGCGGACGTGATATTTCATCCAGTCGAAAATGTTCTGAATGTCGTCGTAAAAGTGTTCGTGGCCGCGCCCTTGGTACTGCACAATCACGGCGTCGTAGTTGCTGTGCGTGAGGTACTTGTCGAGCACGTTCGCGCAGTTGGCAAATCGGTTGCCGTCCAGCTCGCCGGCGATATAGTACAGCGGCACATGCTTGCCGTTGGGATAATACCGCAACATGTATTTTTCAGCACTGGCCCCAATCGGAATCACGCCCGCCCAAAGGTCGGGATGCGCGACCGCGATATCCCAGGCGGCGTCGCCCCCCATCGAGTGGCCGCTGAGATAGATGCGATCGCTATCGATCGAGAAACGGGTAAGCGCGTCGCGCACGCTGAATAGCACCGCGGCATGTTCTTGCGCGGTGAACTCATATTCCCGTTGATGCACCCGCGACCATTTCGGCGCGATCACCACATAACCCTGCCGCGACGCCTGGCCGAGTCGCATCTTGCGCTTTTCGTCATAATCCCCCGCCCACCAGTTGATTTGCGTCTCAGGCGTACTGATCGCACTGTTGAGCGTCACCACCGCCGGATAACGACGATAAGGATCATATTCCGGCGGGAGTTGCACATAATATTCGATGTCTGGCTCGCCGGAGAGTCCCGGCACGGAAATCAGTTGCATCCCCGGCGGCAACGTTTCGCTGGGCGGCGTGTCCACGGCCGGGCGCATGTGCCGCAAAATCTTGGCGAGGTACGTCGGCGAACTTCCCTCAAGCCGTTCCAGCTTCGTCAAAATCTCCGCCCGCTCGCCTTCGTGCGTGCTGGCCAGATACGCGCGCACCAGGTTGCGCACTTCATAGAGCGATACGGCGACCGAGAGGTTTTCCGTCGCTTCGCCATTACCCAGGTACCACCCGCTAATCGCCAGCGACAGTTTACGATCCGGTGTGAGGTCGCCGGCATCCGCCAGGCGAAGAAAGTCAGCCATCCGCACCAGATTATGATAGTTAAGATTGGTCCCAATCTCTTCCCGAATCGGGGCGATCTTCTCGCGCTGTTTGTCGTCCGTTAGTTCGGCCAGGAATTGATCCATGAGCGCGAGGACGTGCTTTCCATCTGCTTGCAGCTTCTCGTATTCGTTCAGGATTTCGCCGACGCGAATCAACGTCTCCCCGGCGACGCCATCGGACGGAAAGCTGGAGCACATCGCCGCGACCAGTTGATGCTGGCCCGAATCGCGCCGCAGCTCTATCTCCTTCACGAGCCGCATGGCGCTCGCTTGTTGCAAGGCTTGCACTTGCTGCTTGAAGCTGGTGACTTCGGGAAACTCCTTGATGCACTCCTCGACTTCCGCCCGTGCGTCGTTGTAGCGCTCGGCTTGGATATAGAGTCGCACGATTCGCATCCGCTGATCGGGATCATCGCCAGCGGCGCGGCGCAGCACGCGGCTGAGCACATCGCGCGGCACGCTGCTCGTGGCGATTCGCGTCGTCCATTGATATTGCTTCTCGGCGATCAGCGCATCAAGCTGCGTATAGACCGGCGTCACCAGCGTGATGCCTTGAATGACATGAATCGGCCCGTCCGCCGTGGACATCGTGAAGGTGCGGCGCCCCCATTCGTCGAACGGTTCGATCTTCAGCGGCGTTCCCACCGAACTGATGCGCGCCCCGCCGATCGCTTTCCGCTGCTCGACCACGATCCGCTCCTGCCGAATCGGATCGACCGGCGCGATCGCCTGCACGTTGCGATAGGGAACGAAGATGCGCCGCAGGTCATCATCGACCAAGACAATCAGTTCGGCTGCATCGGGGTCTTGCGGCTTCAGCGGGTCTTGCGCGATGCTCGCCAGGCGGCCGACTTTGCCGGTGAGCTGGTAGCCGTTCTTGAGCGTGATTACCTCGCCCCCAGCCATGCTCGGGAGCAAGCTGACACAGAGCAGACAAACGAACATCGCAAAACGCAACGGAAGACTCCCATGCGGCGGCGGACGAAAAGAGCGCATACCAGATCTCGGGAAAGTGGTCGCCTTGCCCATACGCTCCATTTTGATGGTCAGGGGGCAGAAGTCAACGCAAGCGGTCCCCCGCAGGCCGCCGACGCGGGAATCAACGTCTTTTTCCCCCAGACAGTTTGGCGCGATATTACGGTTTGTCGAGCCTGTACCAGCCAGCGGCGCGAGTCCTGACGAAGCGCCGGTAGGCGACGCATCAACACCTTCTCCACCTTGACTGGCCTGGCGTTCCTTGGAAGGTGGTGCTGCGAGTATGGATTCTTCGCGCTTGCTAGCGTCCCGCCTGCTTCAAAAATCATCACCCCCAGCGCCATGCGGGATGCGTCACCACGGCTAAGGCCTGCCGCACGTCCACCGCGTGCGCGACCTCCTGGCGCACGCGGTGGCGATACGCTTCGTACGCTTGCCATTCTTGCGGCGTTGGTTCTTCGTTCCAGCGCGTAGGCGCGCGTTGGCCCACCATCAGGCTCAGATAACCGTTAAGTCCGAACACCGTGTTGCGCGGGATCAAGTGATCGCAAACCGTCGTGGGCCCCACGGCCTCATACAGTTCGACCAGCGGCGCGGCGCCGGCTAAATTCGTTTCCGTGCGGCAATGTCGCCAAAACGGCGTATCCAAGCGACGATTGAACTTGTAGTGAATCGCCAAAAAGTCGCGGATGTCGTCCCACAAGATGCGGCAACGCTCGTTCTGAAGGGGAATCAACTCCGGCTGCAAATAGCCGTACGATTCGGCCAGCATCTGCCGCACCAGCCGCAAATGCTCGACGACCATGTGCAGGGCCGTCGCTTCGAGCGGTTCGACGAAGCCGCCACTGTTGCCAACGGCGACGACGTTGTTGATCCAAAACTGGTCATAGCGGCCTGTGCGAAACTTAATCGTGCGCATCTCGCCGATCCGTGGATTCTTCTCTTGCAGTTCGCGCATCGCTTCCTCCGCCGTACAAAACGCCGAGGAGTGCACGTAACCGCGCGTGATGTGGTCGGCAAAATCGATCCGCCATGCCCAGCCGTGGTTCATCGTGGTCGCTGTGGTGTACGGATAAATCACTTCGTCCGTTCGCGGCCACGAGCCCACCACGGCCGTATCGACGAACAGGCTCTCGGCATAGCTCACGAACTTCGCCCCCATCTGCTGCTGGAGCAGCCACGACGCGAAGCCGGTGCAATCGATGAACAGGTCGCCTGCCAATTCGCGCCCGTCCCCGAGCTTGAGCGAAGTGACGTAGCCCGCCTCATCTTTCGCGAGATCGACGACATCTTCGTCAATGATCTCCACGCCCGCGATCCTGGCTTGCCGCTCCAGATATGCCACATAGGCTTTGTTCTCGATGTGGTAGCCGACGGCGGCGGCGACCTTGGGTTGTCCCTCTGGGGTAATGATGCAGGGGGCCTTGGCCCGATCCATGAGCGCCGAGAAGACGCTCGCATCGCGCATGTCTTTCAAACAATGGTAGGCGTTGATGCGCGCGTCGGCGCGCAGTTGCACATCCACACATGGATCGAACGTGTAGTTGAAATGCGACTCCCCAGGCTCGCCCCATTCGTAGCGGATGCCGAGCTTCCAACTCGGCTGCACTTCGGCAAAGAACTGCTTGCGGTCGAGCCTGAGCATTTCGTGCAGAAAAGTAGGGACCGAAACGGTCGTCGATTCTCCGACGCCGATCACCGGAATCCGGGGCGAGCGCACGATCACCACCTGCATGTTGGTGAGCGCTTTGGTCAGCAATAGCGCCGACATAAACCCAGCGCTGCCGCCCCCCACTACCACGATCTTCGAAACGCGTCGCGCGCTCATTGCCGAGTACTCCAGGTGCTTGAAAATCGCGCCGCACAACAAGCGTTTGACAGATCGCTACGGCGCCGGCTCTTCCGGCACCTGGTCGACGCCGGCCCCTAGCGGCGGCACAGGTAAATGGCGCGATCCGCACCACGCGAACAGGACGTTGCGGACTTCGTTCACGAAGCTGAGCGGCTCAGTAGCCGTGAGCGTGTTGAAGAGCTCTCCCAAGGCGACATAACCCCCACTGACGACCTCCACTTGTCCTTCGACGACCTTTACGAACGGAGCGAGCGCGGCGTCGTCGGTGGCATTTTGAACGCGATCGGCGACTTCCTCCCGGCCGACAATTTCCACCATCCACCTCAGGAGCTCGCGCATTACTTCAGCATACGGCTTCGTGTGTTTTTGATCGAGTTCGATCGACAGCAAGTCGATGCCGACCAGCAATTGTTCCATCTGCTCCAAAAAGATGCCGACCTGGTCGCCCACAATCACGTGTCCATGTTGGGGCGCGATGATTTCGACGGCCGGCGTGAGCGCGCGGATCTGCCGCACGGCAAAGCGCAAGACTTCGCGCGACGGCATATAAATCTGGTGAAAATGCGCGACGCCTGCCCAATCGTGTTCTTCGGCGAACAGATGGACGCGGCCCAGTTGGTTCAGTCCGCCGAACAGGTCGCCGGAGAAGAGCGTGCGAATCTCGGGATCGTAGAACGCCACCGCGCCGCGAAAATGACAAAACGGCGTAGGCACGACTTGCCACCGCGGCGTGTTGCCGAGCACCATCGTTCGACGATCCGTCTCGCCAGCGAATTCGAGCCGCCCCGGGACGAAGGCCAAATGCTGCGCCAGGCGCCACGTTTCTTGCGACGTGACGAGGCTCATCCGCGCGTTGGCCGCGCAAAACTCCGGCGCGTTGCCGATCACGTCGGGATCCTGATGATTGACGGAAATCGAGTTGACCTGGCTTATTCCGCCAATGAGCTGCGAGAGATTAGCGTCGATGACGGGGAAGTCGTAACGCGAACCGGGGTCGATGCAGACGTTGTAAGGGCGCGGCGCTTCATCGAAAATCCGCAAGTACGTGTTGCATTGCAACAGCGACGTGGGGTTGCGGTAGCCGATCATCCAACAGTTCGGGGCGATGCGGAGCGGCTGGGGCGACAAAGGTCGCGGCGCGGCGGGAGTGGTCATGGCACTGCTCTCAATTGGAGGGGTGAGGGAAAGTCCGGCTCCACGGCGAACCGCGCTAATCCTGGGTTTCTTCGACAACTTCCTGAGACGCCGCGGCAGGCGACTGCCGAAACGCAAACGGCATCAACCTGCGCAAGAAGGACTTCACCGTTGATTCCTCGTCAGCGGGCGACTCCTCAGGCGACGAAACGAGGACCACCGGCGGCGGAGCATCCACCGCATGGACCCAACGGTCCATCTCCTGGTAACTCGCGAAGCCAGGCGCGGCCATGACTACCTGCTTCCAGCGCGCGCGGTGCGCTTCAGAAACACTGCCGACGCGGGCAGTCTCCAGATGCACGACACGATCGGTATAACGAATTCTCGCCTCGACGCTGATGCGACCTTGCGAATTATAAGCGTAGGTCACTTCGACAGGCCATTGATCGGTCATATCCGGGGGCAAGTTGCGAATGGCGACGCGGCCGATGAGCACACACTTCTCAGGATCGGTGCTTTCCCCTTCCAGCACTTTGATGATGATGGAATGTTGATTATTTTGCCGTGTGGCAAAGTCGCGCGTCACCTTGGCGGGAAGCGGCGTTCCGCGCGGCAAAAGGATCTTGTTGATCTTGCGGCCGTCGTCTGGATCGACACCTTCGATTCCCAAGCTATGCGTACTGACATTGATCAAATCAAAGTGCGGCATGCGGCCGATCGCTTCCCCGACTTGCAATAAATTCGCGGCGAAGAGCGCCGCGCCGCGCGCGACCGCTTCATCGGGGCTGATGCGCCCATCCGGCTCTTTGCCAAACTTCTTCCGCAAGGCTTGCGAAATCATAGGCATCCGCGTAGCGCCGCCGACGAGCAGAAGTTGCGTGAGCTCGCCGGTTTTCCAGCCTGCGGTCGCAAACAGTCGCGCGCACAGCGCCAGCGTCTTGTCGAGCAAGTCCGCTGTCATCTCCTCAAACTCGGCGCGCGTGACGCGAACTTTGGAGATTTTGCCCTCGAAGGTGAGTGACACCGTCGTGTGGCTGCGGAGGCTCAGCGCGACTTTGGCGCGCACCGCAAGTTGCAATAGGACATCGAGCCCCGCAGCCGTATCGCGCGGATCGATCTCGTGCTCCCGGATAAAACATTCCGCGAAGCGATCCGCCAAACGCATGTCCCAATCGTGACCCCCCAGGTCGGGCAAGTGATCGGTCGCGACGGTGCGAATGGTCCCGTCCGCAATTTCGATCAACGTGGCTTCAAACGTGTATCCACCGAGGTCGTAAATGAGGAATCGAGCGGGCGCGGCGGGGTTCACCTGAGGGTCGAACAGCGGCGTGTGTTCACCATAGGCCACGACGGCGGCCACCGGTTCGTTCATAATATCCAGCACTCGCAAGCCAGCCATTTCGCCGGCGGCGGCGGTTGCTTGCCGTTGCGCCTCGTTAAAATGGGCGGGCACCGTAATCACGACGCCCCCTTCATTCCCCAGCCCATACAGCAACGACAAACGGAGTTGGTTCAGAATGCAAGCTTGCAACACTTCCGGTGGCACGCGGAGGCCATTGATCGGCTGATGATAGTAGGGCTGCCCCATGTCCCGTTTGGGACACGCCGCCAGGTACGAAGCCCGCGAGCGCCCGCGTAAGCGAGCTTCCTGTCCGACCACCGTGCGATCGACATCGAATAACACCACGCTCGGCACAAGGCATTCGCCTTCGCGGTCGCGGAGGATTTCAGAATGCCCGGCGGCGTTGACCCTGGCCGCAACCGTGTGCGTCGTCCCCAGATCGATGCCTACCGCAAACAAATTCGACATGGAGGTTCCCTTCCGCTTACAACCGCGGCCAGATTGTCAGAGGACTCTGCGGGGAGAATAAACTAAGATCGCATACAACATAATAAGCATGGTCGCAGCGCGAACGCAAACAAGTAACGCACCCGGCGGTTAAAACTTAACGCGCGCTCCGACGCACATCGCTCCGCGGTGGGCGCGCTGGTCAAGTTTGCGACTCGCAGAAGGGGACGATCGGAGAAGAGGACTGGGTCAACTGCGCAATGGTCACGCTCGCGAGCGCCGCTTCCGTGGCGGCATACACCCGATCGAGTTCAGCATGTAACGGACAAAGGCTAGTGTGCGAAGGTATTCCCAGCGGGCACTCCCGAATGCGTTCCAGCGAACCGACGGCGTTGACCACGTCCAAGATCGTAATCTTCTCAGGACTGATGGTGAGGCCGTAACCCCCCCCCGGCCCGGAGCGAGAAGCCAACAGGCCGGCACTAATCAATTCCTGCAAAACCTTGTGGAGGTATCGCCGCGGAATTTGCGTGATACGCGCAAGCTGATCGGCCGACTCGGTCAACTCTGGATTTCGACCGAGCCAGACGACGGCGCGTAATGCATATTCGGCAGTTTTGGGTAACATCGCGATTTGCCTCCACCCCCAATTGCAATCCTACACCTATAGATATAGAATCGCAACCGCGCTGGATCAACATCCGCTGACTCAACCGTTATTATATCGGTTACGTTCCGCACAACTGGTGCGGAAAATCCGGGTGGGTCAACGCGGGTTGGTCCGTTCCGCACACATTGGCCTCCGAGTGCGCGCTAATCCGCGCAGGTTTTTGGCCAATTTAGCGTTCGTAATGCCCATGATTCGAAACCCATATCCTACAAGACGAGGATCGAGATGAAGCGGCTTTGGATGTCCTTTGTTCTCATGATGGTGGCCTCATTTGCCGTGCTGGGGTGGATCGGCAAACGGATTTACGAGGAGGCTCCGCCGATTGCCGAGCGCGTCGTGACGACCACCGGCGAGGTCATCGTTGACGATGGCCAGATTCAAGCAGGCCAGAATGTCTGGCAATCGCTCGGTGGTATGCAAGTTGGCTCGATCTGGGGACACGGCAGTTATGTCGCCCCGGACTGGACCGCCGACTGGTTGCACCGGGAAGCGATGTTCATTCTCGACCACTGGTCGCAGAGCGCGTATCAAAAAGATTACGAAGAGCTCGACCTGGAGCGGCAGCACCAGTTGACGGGTCGCCTGACGCAGTTGATGCGCACCAACACCTATGATCCGGCGACCGGCGTGATCACGATCGATCCGCTGCGCGCCGAAGCGTTCGAAGAGAATGTCAAGCATTACTCGGAGATATTTTCCCAAGGCAATCCGGACTATGCGATTCCCGCCGGCGCCGTCACCGACAAGGATCGCTTGCGACAATTGTCGGCGTTTTTCTTCTGGTCGTCGTGGGCCGCCTCCACGGATCGGCCAAATGACACGATTACCTATACGAACAACTGGCCTTACGAACCGTTGGTGGGGAACCGCGCGACGGGCGATGCGGTGGTCTGGACCGGCGTGAGCATCATCATGCTGCTAGCCGGGATCTCCGGCATGGCGTGGTGGTATGCGTCGCGCCGCGCGGAGGAAGAAGAGTTCGCGCCGCCGACCGACGATCCGCTCGCACGTTGGGTTGCGACGCCTTCCCAGCGCGCGACGATCAAGTATTTTTGGGTGGTTTCCGCCCTGATTTTGCTGCAAATGTCTTTGGGCGTGGTCGTGGCGCACTACGGCGTCGAGGGGGATGGCTTTTATGGATTTCCTCTTTCGGAATGGGTTCCCTACAGCGTAGCGCGCACGTGGCATGTTCAATTGGGATTGTTCTGGATCGCCACGGCCTGGTTGGCGGCCGGTTTGTTCATCGGCCCGCTGGTCAGTGAGACCGAACCCAAAGGCCAACGCCTGGGGGTGAACGTACTCTTTGGCGCGTTGCTGCTGGTTGTGGTTGGCTCGCTCACCGGAGAATGGCTCAGCATTCACAATCACATGTCGGATGTGGTTTCCTTTTATCTGGGCCATCAAGGTTATGAATACGTCGAATTAGGCCGGGTGTGGCAACTAGCGCTGTTTGCCGGTCTTCTGCTCTGGCTGTTCTTAATGATTCGGGCGCTGCTGCCGGCCTTACGCTCGCAAGGGGAGCAGAAGCAACTCGTGGCCTTGTTGACAGTCGCCACGGGGGCAATCGCGCTCTTCTATGGCGCTGGTTTGACTTGGGGGCAGCACACGAATCTCTCCATCGTTGAATATTGGCGGTGGTGGGTAGTGCACTTGTGGGTGGAAGGCTTCTTCGAAGTGTTCGCCACCACCGTGATCGCGTTTGTCTTCATGCGGCTCCACCTCATTCGTCCCGGCGTCGCCGCCGCGGCGGCCTTGCTCTCCGCCACCGTCTTTCTAGCAGGCGGAATCATCGGCACCTGCCATCACCTCTATTTTTCAGGCACGCCGCCGGTGGCCCTGGCCTGGGGCTCGGTGTTCAGCGCGCTCGAAGTCGTCCCGCTCGCCCTGGTGGCGTTCGACGCGACGGAAGACTTGCGTCGCTCGCGAACTGCTCCCTGGGTGCGACATTACAAGTGGCCCATTTACTTCTTCATCTCCGTGGCCTTCTGGAACATGGTGGGCGCGGGATTGTTCGGATTTATGATCAACCCGCCGATCGCGCTGTATTACATGCAGGGGCTCAACACGACGCCGCTGCACGGACACGCGGCTTTGTTCGGCGTCTACGGGATGTTGGGAATCGGGCTGATGCTGCTCTGCTTGCGTGTGCTCATTCCCGGCGTCGAGTGGCGGGACGGTTTGATCCGGTTCTCCTTCTGGGCGCTCAATATCGGATTGATGGCCATGTGCATGCTCAGCTTGCTGCCGGTTGGACTGATGCAGACGCAGGCCTCCGTCCAACATGGTTACTGGTACGCGCGTAGCGCGGAGTTTATGCAGACTCCGCTGATGCAGACTTTGCGCTGGATGCGCGTTCCCGGCGACACCATTTTCTTCGCCGGCGCCGTGGTTCTGGTGCTCTTTGTGGCGGGGCTGAAGTTGGGGTATTCCTTCAAGAAGACCGATTCCACTTGATCGACTGACGTCAGACGCCGCGTTGCGTTCAACCTTAGTTCCCTCTGAGGAGACGAGTGATATGTACTACCTCTACGGATCCAAAAAGGGCGGGCCGAAAAAGCTGGTCGCAACCTTCGGCTCCGAACAGCAATTGCTCGCCTATGTTCGCTGGGCGACATTGCAAGACTTCGGTGATCAACGCGGCAAGTTTGAACAAGGGAGTGCGCTCGCAAGCTACGACGCTTGGGAGCGCGCCACCCAGCCCCTGACCGCTGACGATGCCAGCGAGGCACTCTACAATCCCACGCCTTCGATGCTGTAGGGATGCGGCGCGTTCGGCGATCGTCAATCTGCGGCCTCACGCCGCGGCCTCACGCCGCGGCTCGTGTGGATAGCACGTCAACCATCGATTCGATCCCATCCATCTCGCCTGGATGGTGAACGCATGGGCGAACGATGCGCGACGACCACGCTTTTTCGCCTTTGTACAATATCTGTGGGTGACTTAACGCTTGCGAAGGTCAGGCGTCACGGACGGAGCCAGATATCGCGATGCGTGGCGATGAATTCGTCGTCGTGGAGGTGGGGATAGAGCCGGTAGACGCGGTCGATTTCTTCGGCCTGGCCGGGACTAAGCGATTCGTTCTCGTCCAAACACCAGATTCCCGCCAGCAATCCCTGGCGGCGCAAAACTTCGTGCAGGCCTGCAATGCAACCAGCGTAATTGTTGGCGGCATCGAAGAATGCCGCGTTGCAGTCGGTCACTTCCACCGCACGACGCATAAGTTCCCGCGGTATTGCCTGATTGCGTCGTGCAACCTCTCGGCATTGCTGGAAGAGTTTCACGGCTTCGCTGGTCCAAACCGACCAGTGCCCGAGCAAGCCGCCGACAATACGCAGTTCCTGACCGCCAGCAAAGCGATACGGAGTTAGCAAGTCGAGCACGATGTTGTCGTCGTTGCCTGTGTAGAGAGCCACGTCATAGCGGCCTGCGGCAGCGGCGGCCCGTACAACGTCGAGCGTCTGGTAACGATTGAAGGGCGCAATCTTGACCGCCAGCAGGTTTTCAATCTCAAAAAACTCCCGCCAGAACCGATAGGAGAGCACACGCCCGCCAACGGCCGGTTGTAGGTAAAAACCAAACAGCGGGATGATTTCCGCGATCGCCCGGCAGTGCTGAAGCAAACTCGTGTCGTTTGCCTGGGAGAGTGCCGCCAGGCTTAGAAGTCCACACTCGTAGCCCAGTCGCCGCAGCAACTCGGCCTCTTGAACCGCCTGCGTTGTAGGACCGCAGATGCCGCCTATCTTGACCACCGGCCGCTGGCTACCGCGCAATTCCTCGGCAGCCAGTGTTAAAACCGGCTCGAGCAGTCCGACGCTTGGATCGCGAATAGCGAACTGCGTCGTATGCACGGCGACCGCTAGCCCGCCCACACCAGCGGCGAGGTAATACCTGCACAGTGCGCGCTGCCGGCGCTCATCCAACTTACGCGCCGAGGTCAGGGCCAAGGGGCAGGCGGGAATGACCAGGCCTTGTTGCAGCGTGTGGCGCAGAGAGAATTCCATAACAGCTTCGAGCTAAAAGTCGCCAGCGCGGTTTTCAAAATGTGTCGGCTTATTGTGCGTCTCGCCGCCGCGACGAACCCAATCGGCGATCCAGGCGATCATCTGCCGCGGCCCGATGCGAGGATAGCCGAACAACTGGTGCGCCAACTGGCCATTGTTGAGCAAAGCATCGGTCGCTTCGCTATTGGTAAGCGTGACCGGCTTATTGAGCAATTGGCCAAACTGCTCAGCCACGCGCCGCACACTAAGCAGTTCTGGACCCGCTAAGTTGAGCACGCGCGCAGGGCTGGCGACACAATCAAACGCGGCCAACGCGGCCGCATTGGCATCACCCTGCCAGAGGACATTGAAGCTTCCCATCGTGAGATCAATCGGCTCCTCCTTCCAAACCGCCTGGGCAAGATCAACCAAGACCCCGTAGCGCAGTTCATTTGCGTAGTTTAGCCGCAGCAACACCGTCGGTGTGCCCGCTTCGCGGCTGAAGTACGCAAACGTTCGTTCCCGTCCCAGGACAGTCCAGGCGTATTCACCGGCCGGCGCCGGCGTGTCAGTTTCCACGGAGCCACCGCGCACGACCGGCGAGAGGCCGTAAACATTGCCGCTGGAGAACGCCACGATCCGGCTGCGATCGAACTTGCGGCAGACCAGGCCCGGCAAATGGACGTTCATTAGCCACGTAAGCGGTTCATTGCCGGTCGCTCCGAACTTCATACCGGCCAGAAAGACAACGTTGGGGATGTCGGGAAGCTGATCAAGCTGCTTGGGGTCGAGCAGGTCGCAGGCGAGTGTTTCAACGCCGTGCTGCTCAAGTTGCTCCGCCAAACCGCCGTGAGTGAAACGTGAGACGCCGATAATCCGCCGCCGCACACCTGCTAGATCGCTGGCCCGCCGCGCCATCCTAGCCAGCGTTGGCCCCATCTTGCCGCCAACGCCGAGCAGAAGGATGTCCCCTTCGAGCCGCGCCACCGCAGCCACCGCCGCCTCACTCGGCTCGCTCAACAGATCATCAAGCTGCGCGACGCTGGTGATCTTATCGGGAAAGCGCGAAGTTGCCGACTGATCCATGCTGGAATTCCCCTGTTGTATCCGCGTCCAGGCGCCGAGAGTTGATTGCACAGGGAGATTTGAAGTCCATGTGCCTCTACCGCCCATATTTGAACATGCGATTGAGTCGCCCGACATGCCGAAGAATGACGTTGCAACACAATCCGTCGCGAATGAATTCCGCGCGCACGAGCTGGAGAGCTTATCGTACTTACTTACCCAAGTAGACGCCCCGGCCGTCAATCCAAACGACGGTCGGACCCTTGGGTTTGTCGTGGCGATTCGAGAGAATTCTCAGACTCTTGGGGCGACATGGCAGCACCTCATCCGAAAAACGGCAATACCAGGTACTACCGCGCCGCAGAATTTGAGCCGCTCCGCCGACCACCGGCAGGTAATCTAAAGTGAGAATTCGGCAAGACTTAGGGAAAGTGCCCCCTGTAGGACTCGAACCTACAACCCGCTGATTAAGAGTCAGCTGCTCTGCCAATTGAGCTAAGGAGGCATGGCGGTCGGGAGGTGACCGGGAGTTGGATTTTCCATCGGCTGGAGGGAAACGGTCAGTGTAACAATTTTCCTTCGACTCACAAGGGGCGCGAGGCGTGCCCACGGCGGCGCCCTCCCTTTCCAGAAAAGTCTTCTGGGCGATCACATTCGCACCTGGAAATCAGCCTGCGACGGTCGGCATCGCTGGAATTTACGCGGATGCTAGCAACGGCCCTCCCTGGCGGGCAATCGGCGGCGCTTTCGCGCGCGGAAGCAGGCAAACCACGCAAAGCAGGCCGCGACCAGGAGCGGCGGAGCGCTATTATTACGAATTACAATACTAACGCTGTCGGAAATCAAATAGAACTTCGCGCTTCTACTCTCTATTGCTATACTTCGCCCATCAATGGTTGCTGATCGGCTGATGCGATGAAGACTCGGAGGACGACATTGAGCGTGTCGAGATTCGAGATTCATGCAGGCATCGCTGGGGCGCCAACGGAGTAACCGCACCACATCAAGGAGGATCGCGATCGTGAAGAACACGATGTCGATTCTGGCTGTCTGCCTCGCGCTGACATTCGGAAGTTACGGTTTCGCGAAACAACCCGCACCTGCAGGAACCCTCATTATCATCGGCGGCGCTTTGCGTTTCGATAATACGGACGTTTGGAGTCGAATCGTCGAGCAAGCCGCGGCCGCCAGGGAACATACGGTCTCCACCAGTAAGTCTGGCGAGGATTATCGGCCCCGCATCGCGGTCTTTCCCACTGCCAGCGGCGATCCCGAGCAGAGCGGGCGAATCACCGCCGAGGCGCTCAACAGTTACGGCGCGGATGCCTTTGTCGTTCCCGTGGCGCTGAGCAAGATGGAGATGGACGCCCGCGATGCCGTGGTCGACCCGAAATTGATCGAGCAGGTCACGCGCGCCGATGGCGTCTATTTTACAGGCGGCCAGCAAGCTCGGATCGTCGAGGCGTTGCGCACGCCGGAGGGCGCCGACACGCCGATGCTCCAAGCGGTGTGGGCCGTCTACAACCGGGGCGGCGTTGTCGCGGGGACGAGCGCCGGCGCCGCGGTGATGAGCCGCATCATGTATCGCGACGCGAAACATGTACTCCCGACCTTGCAACAAGGGGTGACGATGGGGCGCGAGGTTGATTATGGCCTGGGTTTTTTGGATCCTTCCTGGTTTGTTGAGCAGCATACGCTCGTGCGCGGCCGCTTTGCCCGCGCGCTGGTGGCCATGCAAGCCCATGGAATTCAGTTTGGCGTCGGGATCGATGAAAATACGGCTATTGTCGTGAAGGACGATCAGATGGAAGTCGTCGGCTACAAAGGGGCCATCGTGATGGACCTGTCCGAGGCGAAGGAAGACCCCCAGGTCAAGGGCTTTAACGTGCAAAACGTGAAGCTGACGTACCTCGACCATGGCGACAAGTTGAAACTCGATACGCGTGAAGTGACGCCTTCGCAGAAGAAACAAGAGGGAACAAAGCTCGACCCGAATTCGCCGGAGTATCGGCCAACCGATGACGAACACATCTTTTCAGCCGACATTCTCGGAAATGCCACGGCCGTGGATATGATGTGGAAACTCCTGGGCAATCGCGATGGGGAAGCATTGGGTCTGGCGTTCGACGCGGAGCAGGCCCTCGCCGAGTCGACCCCTGGTTTTGAATTCCGCTTCTATCGCGGCGATGACACCATTGGCTGGAGCACGTACGCACGCGGCGACGAAACGTACACCGTGTCGAACGTCCACTTGGATATTCGTCCGGTCAACATCGGGCCGCTGTATAAGTAGTACGAGCGCGCCGTGTTTTCTTAGACGACTACATGTTAGACAACTACAAACGCCCCGCGTGACCGTTCACGCGGGGCGTAACACATGGCGTATAGCGCGGGAACTGGCTTCGCCGCTATTTCACTTCGCGAATCTTGATGTTGCGATAGGCGACTTCGTTACCGTGGTCTTGCAACGAGATGTAGCCTTTGGTCGGCTTGCCAAATCGCTCCATCTTGCCAAACTTGCTCTTGGCGACGCGCTGGTCCCAATCTTTCGAGCCTTTCACGTATTCGACATACTTCACGCCGTTCATTGTGTGAACGCATTTCTCCGGCGTGATGAGAATCGTCAGCTTGTTCCACTCGCCGGCCGGCTTGGTAGCGTCGATCGGCTTACCTGTCGCTTTATCGATTTCCGGCTGATAAAGCTGATAGAGCCAACCGGCGAGCTGCGGGTCGTGGCCGTCCTTGTTGTCCTGCACTTGAATTTCGGGACCGGTTTGCCAAGGCGTGGCGCCTTCTTCCGTCACGTGATACATGATGCCGCTGTTGCCCCCCTTGGAGATTTTGTACTCCAGCGACAGTTCAAACGCATCGTACTGGTCGTCGGTGATAATATCGCCGGCGCCGTTAGCGGCGCGGGTCAGCGCGCCATCGACAACCTGCCAGCCGTCGCTGATCTTGTCCTGTTTATAGTTCCGCCAACCCTTGGTTGTTTCGCCGTCGAAAAGAAGCTTCCAACCAGCCTGGGCTTCTTCAGGCGTTAGCTTATTGAGCGGCGCGTCGGCAGCCATCAGGCAGCCTCCGCCCATCAGGGCCAAGAGTAAGGTGCAGCCAACGGTCAAGGAGGTCAATTTCATGTTCAAGGTTCCCGTGGGAAGTTACGCAAGATGGAAACAATACGTCCGTATCGTACTTCCACGCCGTGCGCGTCGCAATCGTCAGCGGATATAGGGAGGGGCGTCATGCCTGGAGAAATGACGCGGTGTTCAGGCTTCGGGCGACACGCAAGTATATTCGCCTTGCTGAACATAGTCAATATGTATTTACAATTTAGATTATGTTTATGAAATATTATCGCCGGTGCGTGATGCGCTCAAGTGGCCCATGTCGCGTTCGCCTGAGCTCGCTTCCCACCCCTCTGAGGCAAATTATTAGTGCCTCTGCGCATGTGCGATGCAACTTAACCGATTAATTTGAAAGTACTTATGTTATTTTGATCCCGTTGGGTGTTAACATTCATTAGCGTCGATTTAACCATATGGGGGGTATTCGTATTGTTGCTTGAACCACCATGACGGGTGGTTTCGTGCCGGTCGCAAGAAGCTCTAGGGCTCAAGCCGCGCAGCGAGAAGGAGCGTAAACGCCGCTGAGGGGAATCGCTGTCGCGTTGATTGCGCAGAGGCATTAATGTCGGCCGTTATTGGTGGGAGGTGGTTGTTACGCGGGAGTAGCTCGGGGACTTGCTCACCATCGGGACGAGGCCCGATGGGGTCGTGGGGGAAAAGGGGCGGCGAGTCCTTTAGCTCACCGACTTGCTCACCATCGGGACGAGCCCGATGGGGTCGTGGGGACGTGGCGGGGATTGCGCAGAGGGGCTAATAATTGCCGTTATTGGTGGGGGGGAACGGTGATCGGCTTCATGGTTGAAAACGCCGGTATTTAGGGCCGTTCACGGTCCTTTCCCGCCGTCAGGCGGGTATTAGGCCCGTGCTTGAGCACGGGTGATGCTTTCCGCAACGCATTAAACCCACTCGCCGGGCTACGTGGTGCGTCAACGTCAAGAATGAGGATCTGCTGGAAGCATATTCCGGCGTTAATCCCCGCAACTTCAGTCACCCCCCCTACAAGAGCATTGCGTTTTCGTCTCTGCCCCGTAGCATAGAGCGTGTTGGGCCACATCGCAGCATGACTTGCGTGATCGTTGGCCAGTCCCTCCCTTTGCACCATTTAGTTTCCTGGCTTGGCTAACTTCCCCAGTTGGCTGGAAACCGGTGGCCCGCCTCCACGGAAAATTAGTGACCTTGAACCGTTTATTCGGTTTTGCGCCCTGGGCGCTTTGTTGCGTAGCTTGCTGCGCTGCGCTCGCAGGCTGTCTTGACCGCTCGACTGGTCCCGCGGAGGAAGTCCATGTCAGCTATCGCGCGCCCCTGGGCGAGGTGGCGACTCCGGTCGTGCTTCCCGAGGAGTGTTGGTCTGCCTGGCGGGGCGGAGACAAGCAAGGGGTTTCGGCGGCGGTGCGGTTACCGACTGCGTGGTCCGAGCGTGAAGGGGTGCGCTGGAAAGTCGAAGTCCCCGGCCGCGGCAATTCTTCGCCTGTCGTGTGGCAGGATCAGATCTTTCTCACGAGCGTGCGCGAGGGGCAAGCGATCGTGCTCTGCTTCGATCGTCCCAGCGGCGAACTCGCGTGGGAACAATCGGTCGGCGAAGTCTCCGGCTCGACCCACAACAAAAACGGCTTCGCATCCGCGACCGTGGCGACCAACGGGGAGCAAGTTTTCGCAGTCTTCAGCGGGCTAGGGCTGTTCGCGTTTGATATGAACTCTAACGCGCAGTGGAACCTGCCGCTGGTGGATGCTCAGCACCAGTGGGGCCTCGCTTCGAGCCCGGTGCTGTTTGAAAACCTTGTGATTCAACTCTCGGATGGCGATCATCCGTCGGCGTTGTTCGCCGTGGATCGGCATACCGGGCAAGAAGTTTGGCGCGCGCCGCGGCAAAGTCGCGGCGCGTGGTGTTCGCCGGTCGTGGTCAGCACCGGTGCGGGAGCAAATCCGCCTGCCGAGGTGATCGTCAACGGCGCCGGCAGCATGAGCGGTTCCCAAGGCGAAGTCACCGGATACGATGCGCGAACTGGGCACGAACTGTGGCACGCGCGTGGCACCACGGATATCCCGTGTCCCACCATGATCGTCGGCGCAGGGCTCGTCGTCAGTACGTCTGGAAGCAATGGCCCCATCTTCGCACTGGAGCCTGGCGGGCAAGGAGACGTGAGCCAGACGCGGCTCAAGTGGCGACTCCCCAGCGGCGGCACCTATGTGCCGACCGGCGTGATCTACAACGACCGCCTGATGCTCGTCTCCGATAGCGGCGTGGTCACTTGTCATCAACTGAGCGATGGCGCACTGCTGTGGCGCAAGCGACTTCATGGCGCATTCAGCGCGAGCCTCGTCGCAGGCGGCGGCAACCTGTACGCGACCAATGAGCAAGACGACGTCTACGTTTTCCGCGCTGCGGATAAGTTCGAACTCATCGCGACCAATCGCCTGCACGAGACCACGTTAGCGACGCCGGCCATTGCCCACGGCGAAATCTATCTCCGCACGGCCCGCCATCTCTACTGCGTCGCGGAGACCGACGTCGCGACCGCCGCCGACGAACCGCCTGCCATCGAACCCCCTTCCGTTCGCTCACCATTGGACCGCACCGGCGCGAACGCAACGATGCTCAACGCTCAGTAACGACCAAGCACTTGTAAGCTGATTCGTTGAGATTCGGCGTAAGCATCATTCATGCCAGTCTTTCGCGCCATTTTTCAGGATCGCGCGAGGTGTGCAGCACGCCGTAGATTGTTAGAGTTGTCCCGTCGTACTCATAAAAAACAATGTACGGAAACCGCCGAACCATCGCACGCCGATAGTCCTCAAAGATCTTCACGTGACGCGCAGGCGTGCGACGGAGTTGCTGGATACACGCATCGACACAATCGAGAAATTGTTCGCCCAAGCCACAACGGCGTTGCTCGTACTAGTCGTAAGCTTCTTGAATATCCCGTGCGGCTTCAGGGGCCAATACGAGGTCAACGGCCATAGCGACTCCGAATCCTCGATTTCACTTGTTCCCAGCTAACTCCATTCGCCGGATGGCTTTGCAAATTGGCTTTGCGGCGCGCGAGTTCTTCTTGCTGCCAATCGTGAATCGGGATCGCGTCCGGCGTCGTCGCCGCTAAGTCGTCCCACAAATCCTCGACCAGTTGCAGCTTTTCCGGCGGGCTGAGATCAAAGACGGAATTGGTGTTCATCGGGAGCGTTCTGTAATTTGGGACGAATGGGGCAATCAACGACGAATGGGGCAATCAACGCTGTCGAAGAATAAGTATACCGTCGTGCGCGACGCCCGGCAAAACTCCCGGAGCATGCGGCCGAAAACGCGAGGTAACTCGTTGCCAGCGTGCATGTTACGGCCTCCTCTTTCCGCTTGAGGCCGGCGTGTCGAATTCCGTCTCGCCGCGGCGGAACTTTTCTCCTTTTCCCCGCGTCCAATACGCACGTCCTACACTTATTCAGCGATAATAGCGGTTCGCGGCAGGGCTGGCAGTCCGAAAGCCAGTCCAGCCACGCGCTTGCCCGTCGATACCAAACACTCTTGCGAGGTTCTCTCCGATGAAGGCCCGACATTTCTGGAAACGATTCGTACTCGCGGCGGCTTTGGCGGCGACGGCAGCCCTCCCTTCCTTGGCGACCGCTCAAGACGAGAAAACGGCCGAACTCCCCGTCAAACGCGTGGTGATGTTCAGCTCCGGCGTTGCTTTCTTCGAGCACCTGGGGAAAGTCGACGGCAACTCGCAGGTCGATCTCAAGTTCAACGTCGATAACATCAACGACCTGCTCAAGAGCATGGTCCTGCAAGATCATGGCGGCGGGCGCATCTCGACGGTTTCCTACGCGTCGAAGGATCCGATCAACCGCACCCTCAGCACGTTCGCCATCGACCTGACCAAGAACCCCACGCTCGCCGATCTCCTCTCGCAGATTCGCGGCGAGCAGATCGAGATCAGCGCGCCTGATCGCATCGTCGGCACCATTCTCGGCGTCGAGAAGCGCAAGCGTCCCTCCGGTACGGAAAACGTTGTCGAGGTGGAGTTCCTTAACCTCTTGACGGAAGAGGGCCTGCGCAGCGTGTCGCTCGAGAACGTCGGCCGCATCAAAATCACCAACCCCAAGATCGACGCCGAACTCCGCCAAGCGCTGGCGGTGCTCGCGCTCAGCAAGTCGAGCGACAAGAAAACCGTGACCCTCAACTTCCTCGGCCAAGGAAATCGCGAGGTGAGTGTGGGTTACATTCAGGAAGCCCCCATTTGGAAGACCAGCTACCGCCTGGTGCTCGCCGATAAGGAAGCGCCGCTGTTGCAAGGTTGGGCGATTGTCGAAAACACGACCGAGACCGATTGGGATAACGTCGAGCTGTCGCTCATCTCCGGGCGGCCGATCTCGTTTGTGATGGACCTCTATCAACCGCTGTATGTGGATCGTCCGTGGGTCAAGCCGGAACTGTACGCCTCGCTTCGCCCGCAAACGTATAGTCAGGATTTGGCGGCGGCTGAGCGCGAGTTCGCGGAAGCCGGTCTTGGCGGTCCGGCACAGGCGAAGCGCGAATCGTTAGCCAGGCAAGCCGCTCCGGCCGCTGAAACCGCCTCGCGCGAGCGTTTTCTAGCGGCCGATGCAGCTAAAAAGTCAGACGCCAAAGCACTGCAGAACATGCAAGCGAGCGTTGCCTCGGTCGCCCAAGCCGGCGACGTCGGCGAGCTGTTCCGCTACAACATCGCAACGCCGGTCAAGCTCCAGCGCAGCGGCTCGGCCATGCTCCCGATCGTCAACGAATCGGTGGAAGGCGAGAAAGTCTCCATCTACAACGAAGCCACCCACGCCAAGCATCCGCTCAACGGTCTGCGGCTGAAAAACACCACCGACCTGCACTTGATGCAAGGGCCGATCACCGTCTTCGACGACGGCGCTTACGCCGGCGACGCCCAAATCATGGACTTGCCGCCCAAGAGCGAGCGGTTGATCAGCTACGCGATGGATCTCGATACGGAAGTCGCTCCGGCCGACAAGGGGCAGCCGACCAATCTCGTGAGCGTCCGCCTGGTGAAAGGGACGCTGCACACCGTACATAAACACGAGCGAACGAAAGAGTACACGATCAAAAATAGCGGCAAGGCCGAGAAGACGGTGCTCGTCGAGAAGCCGCTCGATACCGCGTGGACTCTGGTGGAGCCCAAAGAGGCCACCGAAAAGACGCGCGACCTGTACCGCTTCGCCGTGAAAGCCGCCCCCGGCAAGCCGGAAGTGCTGACCGTGAAGGAAGAGCGGACCTCGAACGAGGCCATCGCCGTCACCAACCTCAACGATCCGCAGATTCGCATTTACTTGAATTCGAGCGCCGTCAGCGACAAAGTGAAGGCCGCGCTCGCGGAAGTCATCGAGCGGAAGGCCAAGATCGACGAAGTGGTTCGTGAGCGTGCCGAGATGGAGCGGCAGATTCAGGTCATTGGCCAAGAGCAGGAGCGCATTCGCGGCAACATGGCCCAAACGCCTAAGGAATCCGAACTCTTCCGCCGCTACCTGACCAAGTTCACCGAGCAGGAAGATCAGATCGAGGCCTTAAGAACGAAAGTGACCGCGAGCATCGAAGCCGAACAAAAGCTGCGCAAGTCGCTGGACGACTTCCTGATCGGTTTGGATCTGGCGTAACGGTGCGTTCGCGCAATAGCAAGCACCTGTTTTCACGCTCGCCACAAAACCACGCCCCCATCCGCCTGGTGCGGATGGGGAGCAAGTGGGTGAGCTAAAGCCCTGACTCCGGCATCTTGAGTTCCACCAACTCCTTCTCCGGCGGCGGCGATGATGATGGCGGCGGGGCGTTGCGGGTGTCTTTCCAGTTTTCCATGCGGAAGTGCCGCGTGTAAGCGCCGTAGTCGTTGAAGAAGAAATACTTCGCTAAGCGATAGGCCCAACTCTTCTCGGGGATTTCGTGACCGGGATTGAATTGCGACGAGCGCGTCGTCATCGCCGCGAGCTCTTCCAGCACATGGCCGCGGGCGGTGGTGTCGCGGGCGTCATGTTTCTCGGCCAGTGCGAGGAGTAAATCGGGCCGTTCGAGCACCACGCAGCCGCGCGTCGCCTGGGCCGTGAGTTCGCGGAAGTCACGCAGGAACTCCGAATTGTTGAACGTCTCTTTCAATGGGCGATCGTCATGGATCGACTCTTTGGCGAGTTGAATGACGGGGCACGGTTCGATATCGCCCCAGGGGCTGATATGGTGCGTGAACCCGGTCGCCGCCGGGCAGAGCGCGCGCCCCTCGCCGTCGTAGTAGGCGTCGACGATGATGATCGGCTTCTTCGCCCGCATTTCGACGACGAACTTGCGGACCTCATATTGCTGCTCAGGCGTGAGGGACAGTTCAGGCTTCGCATCTGGGCCAACCGGGCGATAGATGTGGAACCAGGTGTACATCACCCCCATCTCAATCAACCGATCGACCCACTTCTCACTCACGAGGTCGAAGTTCGTCTGGCAAACGCTCGTGCAGACGCCGGTCATGACGCGGTGCTTGAGGCACGCTTCGAGTCCTCGCATCGTGTCGCTAAACACATGCGCTCGCCCGCGGCGCTCGTCGCTGACGATCTCGTTCCCTTCCACGCTAACCAGCGGCGTGACGTTGCCGAAATCGCGCAGCCGCTTGGCGACGTCGTCGGTGATGAACTGGCCGTTGGTGAACACCTGAAAGTAACAATCAGGATGCTGCTCGAAGATCGTCAGCAGGTCGTGGTGCATGAACGGCTCGCCGCCGAGGATGCCAAAGAACGAATTCCCCATCGCCTTGGCTTCGGAAATCAGGCGATGCATGGCGTCGACTTCGATCTTGGACTGCTTGGCCGCTACATCGACCCAGCACCCCTGGCAGCGGAGGTTGCAACTGTTGATGATCGAAATGTAGAGAAACGGCGGAAAGAACTCCCCCCGCGCCAGCCGCCGCTTGTGCCGCAGAACCGACAGCCCCCCCTTGAAGCCCATATTCCAAGCCAGTTTCCAAACCAGGCGTTTATCGGTTTCCAGCAGCAGTCGTTTGGCCATCCGGAAGTACATGCGGGAACTCTCAGACGCGGGAGGGGACAGAGGCAGGGAGTTGCAACCCTCCAGTATAGCAAACCACAGCGCCAATTTCGCCTCATCGCGCGTGGTCATCCAATTCTTCCAGCGTCCCCTTGGCTACGTCGCTTTGGGGCGATCGATCAATAAGTTTCCGATTTTCCCGCCGGCCAAAAGATCACGACCCCATCCGCCTTGTGCGGATGGTGAGCGAGTTGGTGAGCTAGTAGCAAGATGCACCAACACCACGACCCCATCGGGCTCGCCCCGATGGTGAAGAAGTCCTTTGGGCTGGAATTCAAGCGTCCGAAGATGGCGAGCGTTTCAACGTTGCGGTGGTGCGGTTGGCCCTTTGGTCACAAAAAAGCAAACAGGCTTCGTGGTTTGTCAATGCGAAGCCCTGCGATTGTTGCCAATCTGCCACAAGGCAGGTTTGCCAATTCCGCCGGTTCCACCTTGTGAAGTCCACCGCCATAAACCCTACCTTCGCTAATGAAGGTTCCGCCCTCAATTTCATTCATGGCATCGAACAAGCGATGATAAAGCCCCGGGTCTGCTGCCAACGCTTGTCGCAAGATCGGCTTGGGGTATAGCAGCAAATAGACATTGGCGGCGGTAGCGTTGGACTTGTTCCAAATGAACCGAAATGGTTTTCCGGTGGTCCCATTTATCCGGCCCATGTAAGTACAAAGGAACGGGGCGGCGTCCCGGCGTTCTTGCGAATACCAAGGGGTCCGGCGGCTTGCTAAGTATCCCAAATGAACCGCCTTATCCTTTCCTTCGCAAAGGTACTTCCAAAACAAAGGGTAGCGGCTTTGGATTTCGGTTTCGGCAAGGCGGCAATCAATGAGTCCAAGCAGTCTATCAATCTTGGGGTATCCGTCGGGGCTTGATTCCACAATTGTATCGGTCAAGTAACGGGGACTGGGAAGTATTGGGCGCAGACAAGCCTGCGGAATTCCAAACCGTTCCGCTTCTTCAACGGGCAGTATGAAGAAGGAATTATCACCCGTTGCAAGCCCTCTCTTAATCGAAAACAAATCGCCCAATTTTGCTTCATCGTCCCGGTTAGGGGTTTCGACTGTGGTGGGCAGCGAAGTCCACTTCGCCTTCTGCATCAATTGGTCAAGCGTAATAGTTTGGGACTGCCTCGGCGAAGTGAGAGAACCGCCAAACGTGAATTCGGCGGCGTGGTGAGGTGGTGGTGAGGTCTTGCGAAAAACGACAACGGCGGAAGAAACCAACGCGTCATCAAACTGAACATCGGACGGACAAAACCGATGAATTCGCACAAGCGTCACCTTGTCAAGCAAGTAGTGCTTCAAGGCCACGCCGTAGTTCACGTCCATGAATTCCGAAGGGATCAGCCAAACCGCCAACCCACCTTCTTCAAGCCACGTATGGGAAAGCAAAAGGAAATGGCAATACAAACCCGCAAGCCCGCTAATCTCAATTCCTAGCGTGGAACGGACAAGCCCTTGCAAGCGGACTTTGTCTTCGGCTTGCAAGTGGTGGTGTCGGACGTAAGGGGGGTTCGTAAGGATCAAGTTGTAAGCTTTGCTTGGGGTGGGTTGCTTGGTGAAATCGCCATTTATTATGGTCAATCCCACCGGCCCCCAAATGTCTTCCGCCGTCTTGGCGAAGGCGGAATCAATTTCAATTCCAGCCGCCCCGGCAATTCTCTTTTGGGGGAAAGTGTCCAACGTGGCGGCAAAGAATGACCCCGTACCAATTGCAGGGTCTAGGAACCGAATCGGACCGCGTTTACCTTTCAACAAAGTCTTCGCATACTTGGCGATTTCCAAAGCAAGAACCGGCGGCGTGGCGAATTGGCCAAGCTTGTTTCGCTCCAAGGCACTCTTGAGGGCGTCAAGACGTGTTTGTTCGATCCGGCGGGTGTTCTCTCGGGCGTCTATAGTCGACACGGTCTAAACCCCCAGTTGTTCAAAGTCTTCAATTCGATGTTCCCACACCCAATCAATCAATTCAGCCGCTTCGTATCCCAAGTAGCCCGCATCGAAGTAACCGCAAAGGAACAAGACGAATTCAACGTCATTGCCATACTTGGCCCTTAATTGGTGTGCCTTGGTGGCTTCTTCCTTTTGTCGTTTGTTCGTGTTTGCGAAATCTCCTGCCGATTTTGCTTCAACCAGCAAGGGCAAGCGGGACGGGCGCAAGACCTTGGGTTGAATGACGGCGTCAACTGGAATCTTCACAAGCCTTGGCGTTTCACCAACAACCAGGTTCATGCCAAACCAGAATGTACCCGGTTCCATGTCCGTAATCGGAAGCGTTGCCGGGTGCGGCTTCTTTCGGTAGCCCTTCTCAATCAAGTAGGCTTCAATCTTGTCTTTCTGCCGCTTCTCTTGGGCGTTGCGAATGATTGGATTGGCAACCGCACCGCAAAGGCGGTCCGCAACGACTGTTGACGCCCGGTGTCGTTGTTTGGGCGTTGGCTTCGCACCATGCGCAAGCCAAGGAAAAATGTCCCGGTCCAACATGCGGTCAATAATCCGAATCAACCGGTTGAGATTGTCCACAAGATCGGCTTCCGCCATTCTTACGGACATCTTGCCTCTTTCCATGTTTCCCACAAGGCCCTTGTTCGCGTCCGCAAGCCCGATTAGCCGATCCACAGCAAGCGGCGGACAACACGCCATGCGAAGCGTGGGAAGTACGGCGGGCTTCTCCCGGAGAACAGCGGGAGTTATCGCCGCAAAATCGCCGGTTGCCATAAGCGCATCTTCAACGTCTTGCGTCACCCGAACCCGGGTTTCCCGAAATGCTTTCGGGGCCGAATCCATGAACCATTGGTTGAACAAGTCCACCGAAGCGGCGGTGTCGTCTTTCCAAAGGTGGGTCTTGTCGCGATTGACGGGCATTGGATTCCTTACCCGGCGGGCGGACTCGCATAAAAACCGTATTCTACTGGCGAACATCGCGGGGACGCCACACCCCGAACAAATCGGGTTCACCACGGCGGGGCGGTTGCCCACGTCTTCCCCGTTTCGTGGTTTTTATTGGCGGAACAAAAACAGGGGCAACCGAACTAGCCCGGGGCGTTTCCGCTGGAATCTTCGGGCAAGGAAATGTCCGCCGTCAGCGTGTTTTCGAGTACGGTAATATATTCCAACGCCCATTCGCGAACGAAGCGCGTGTTGCTGACTACGAGTTCTGGGTGTAGGCATTATCCTTCGAACGGCTTGAACACCATGCACTCTTTCCTCGGATATCCACTAGCCAGGGCCTTGATTTTCTTATTCAGCACGCCTGCCAGGAATTTTGACATGGAACACTTCTGTGCTTTGAATCCTTCGCCGCGTTCTTCTCTTTGCACGACGGTCCACTTGTCTGGTGTTCCCTTCGTGAGCCAATAGTATGTGTTGCCATTCTCGTCGTTGGCGAAGTACAACAGCCCTCCGGCTTCAGGAAAGACGGGATAATCTACATCGTCCGGATATTCCCGCAGCTGATCGCCCATTTCCTGGGCAGCGATGACGAGATTCGAATACGGATCCTTCGCGAAAGGATTCAGCACGCGATAGAAGCCTGCAAACAATCCCGTTCCATAGGTGGTGATAAACTCACGGTAGTCAGCCGGCAGTTCGGTCCCCAGTTCCTTTTCGATCGCGTCCCATTTCTTGGCAGTCCCCGCTTCGAGCGGCTTCTTTGGTGGCGCAATCAGTTTCTTCAAGTCCTCGACTGACATTTGCGATCTCCCGTTGTGAAGCTACGGAGCCATTGTTGCTTTGGTCTCGCGTCTCTGCCTCGCTTAGCCATTATTTCAGCCAGATTGCTCCGGCAATTCGATGTCCGCCGTCAGCGTGTTTTCGAGTACGGTAATATATTCCAACGCCCATTCCTGCATATATCGCACCTGCGTTGGTCTGATGCGGTACATGATCAACTCGGGGTTATCGAGCGAACCGAGATACTGGCGGAGCAGGGGGTTGTGATCCCAGATCTCTTGCAATAACACGCGGTCGGTGACGAGTTCGACGATGCCGGTCAGCCGGACCTGGTTGTGGCCTTCGTCCATGTAGCAGAGTTCGACTTTGGGATTGGCGGCGAGCTCGACCGTCTTGTGATACGAACGGAGATTCGCCACGTAGACGGTGAACTCGTCGGTGCGCACCGGCGAGACGGGGCGCAACCGCGGCTGGTCCCCGTCGATCGACGCCAGCATTGGGAAGCGATCCGCCTGCACCACCGCGAGCGCGAGTTCGCGCGCGCGGGCGGGAGCGATCGGTTGGGGCGTGGGTTTGGTCATTTGCGCCTCGCTTATTTCTTGGTCGCCTTCAAGCCGCGCGGCGCGCCGTCGAGTTTCCAATCGTCCTCGATCTTCACGCCGAGATGGGTCAGCACGGTCGCGCAGGGGTCGACGAGATAAGTCTGCTCCGCAAACTTGCCGCGCTCGGCGCTGTCGCCACTGACAATGAGAAAGCTGTTGAGAATTTCCGGCACCTTGTGCCCGCCGCCATGGCCGGTTCCCTTGCCGCCGTGGTCGCTGGTGACGACGATGATCCAGTCTTCCTGTGCGCGCGTTTTGCGGTGGGCAAGTGCTTCCAGAAGTGCGCCGACGTGCGTGTCAACGTTTTCAATTGCGGTGAGGTATTGCGGAACGGTGGGATGAAAACCGTACTTATGACCTGCCACGTCCACCTGGCCAAAGTAGACGAAGATGCAGTCGAGCTCGGGGTTGGCGAGTTCCTTCGCAGCGGCGGCGCCCATCGTGGCATCGAATTTGACGTAATCGTGGGTTTGGTCCTCCGCTTTTTCATGGACATCCGCGCCGCTGACGATATAGTCCTCAACCGGCGCCCAGGTCACGAACGACGCCGTGCGGGCGTTGGGCTGCTGCCTCTTCAGCAGCGTGAACAGGTGCGGATACGCTTCATAGTTGCGTCCCTTGAAGCTGTTGTCGTGCACGCCGTGCTTATCGGCCCACACGCCGGTCAGAATCGTGGACCAACCGGGGCCGCTGATCGTGTCGTTCTTCTGATAACGCTCCCCCAGGATCAAGCAGTCGTCGGCGTAGATGCCGTCGGCCAGGAGCTTGTCCAGGTTGGGGGTGTTGGCCTTGGTGAGGGCGTCGAAGCGGGTACCGTCGATGCCGATGTACAGAGCCTTCTTCTCTTTGGTCGGTTCGGCCGCTTGCAGGGCGGTAACCAGGGTCGCGAACAAAAAGAGGGCGAGTGAGATTTTACGCAGCATGAGGCGTCCTTTGCGGTGGGATGGCGGGAAAGCGGGAGAGACTAGCTTCCGAATAGTGTAACGGTTTCCGTCGCAGCAGGCACACTCCCGCGCGCGGTCCGCGGGAATTCCGAGCGGCGCGGCCGCTCCGCGAGTGTTCGAAGAACGGCCGCCGGAGTCCGCGTACAACTGTGCCCTCGTCACTTTCCACCGGCCCAGATACGATAAAGCGGATGTCGATCCACACTTACGATTACGACGTGATTATTGTCGGCGCTGGCCACGCGGGGACCGAGGCGGCGCTGGCGGCGGCGCGGCTGGGGGCGAAGACGGCGCTGCTCACGACGAACCTCGATACGGTCGCCCAAATGAGCTGCAATCCAGCGATCGGCGGCGTCGCCAAAGGGCAGATTGTCCGCGAGGTCGACGCGCTGGGGGGCGCGATGGGACGCGCCATCGACGCCACCGGCATTCAGTTTCGCATGCTCAACCGCCGCAAAGGCCCCGCGATGCACAGCCCCCGCGCGCAAGCGGACAAGAAAGGCTATCAGTTTGAAGTCAAACGAATCATCGAGGAGCAGCCAAACCTCGATCTGCGGCAGGAAATCGTCGAGGACTTGCTCGTTGAACAGCACGCCGCCGACGACGAGATCACCGCGGCGTCGCGCATCATCGGCGTCCGCTGCCGGGGCGAAGTAATCTACCGCGCGCGGGCGGTTGTGCTCACGACGGGAACTTTCCTGCAGGCGATCATGCACACCGGCGAAGCCAAAACGCCGGGGGGCCGGGGGGGCGAAGGAACGACGTCCGGCATCAGCCAGGCGCTCGATCGACTTGGGTTTGAAGTCGCCCGTTTCAAGACCGGCACGCCGCCGCGACTCAACGGTCGCACGATCGACTACGCTCAGACAGAAGTCCAGCCCGGCGATGACGAGCCGCGCCCGTTTTCCTTTCTGACGGACAAGTTGTCGCTCGAACAACTCCCTTGCCATATCACCTACACCAACACCGCGGCGCACGAGATCATTCGAGCGAACTTGCATCGCGCGCCGATGTATAGCGGGCAGATTGAATCGCGCGGCCCGCGCTATTGTCCTTCCATCGAAGATAAAGTCGTGCGGTTCGCGGAGAAGACCTCGCACCAACTGTTCCTCGAACCCGAAGGGCGAAACACGCACGAGGTCTACGTCAACGGCATCTCGACGAGCCTCCCGCGCGATGTGCAGGAAGCGGTGCTCAAGCTGATTCCTGGCTTGGAACGCGCGCAGATCATGCGGTTTGGTTACGCGGTGGAATACGACTTTTGCCCGCCGGAGCAGTTGTGGCCCACGCTGGAAACCAAGCGCGTCCTGGGGCTGTACTTCGCGGGGCAGATCAACGGCACGACCGGCTATGAAGAAGCGGCAGCGCAAGGACTCATCGCTGGGGCGAATACGGCGCTGAAGCAACTGGGGCGTGAACCGCTGATCCTCGCCCGCGATCAAGGCTACATCGGTGTGTTGATCGACGACCTGGTCACCTGCGGCGTCGATGAACCGTATCGGATGTTCACGAGTCGGGCGGAATTTCGGCTCACGCTCCGGCAAGATAACGCCGACCGGCGGTTGACTCCGGTGGGGCATAAACTGGGGTTGGTCGATAGCGAGCGTTGGGATCGGCTTGCGCGTAAGGAGTCTGAGATCACGCGGGTGCTCCAAGTTCTGCATAGCGCGCGGCAGGGGGAAGGAACGCTTGCGAAGTATTTGCGCCGACCCGAAGTCACGTGGCCGGAGGTGGCGGCGCTTGCGCCGGGACTTGCGGACGTGGCCGCGGACGTCGTCGAGCAGATCGCGTACGACCTTAAATACGAAGGCTACGTGACACGCCAAACGCAGCAAGTCGAACGCCAGCAGCGCTTGGCGGAGAAGCTGATTCCGGTGAGTGTGGACTATGCGCGGATTGGGCAGTTGCGTCAGGAGGCGAAGGAAAAGCTTTCGCGAGTTCGCCCACTTACCCTAGCCCAAGCCAGCCGGATCAGCGGAATCACGCCAGCGGACATGGCTTTGCTGCTCGCACACCTCGAAGGACGGCTAAAAAGCTAGCTGCCGCGGGCTGCCCTCCATGCGTGTTTTCCCCAGTTTTCGGGCAATTTGGGCCAACTGTCGCGCAACTTCCCAATACGTCAGGGGGTTAGCGCTCCAGCATGAAGATTCGGGGTGCTTGTCCTAAAGTATTGGTTGCCATAGACTTGCAGCAAGACAATCAATCTTGACGCGGCAATTTGGATCGCTATAATGCCTGCGATTGGCAAATTCGGTAATCTTGGAAGAGCCGGACGGCCCAATCGATTTGAGCGGTTCCGGTAAGTGTGCGGACTGCGCACGTCGCGAAGAATGCCTAAACGGAGCGGGTGAGGTCTCCGACGTTGACGGATGAATACATTAGGATCGGGGACTAGCAACGACGTGGCGTATCACGGAGGTTGCGGGAGTTGGCTCGACGCCCCCGACTGCAAGCATGCAGCCCAGCGGCTCCCAAACAAGCTAGTCCGACCATCGGGAAGGAAGGATGGTTCTTTGGCCATGTCCACAAAGACAGTGTTTACGACAGGTGAAGCGGCGAAGATCTGCAAGGTTAGCCAGCAGACGATTATTCGCTGTTTCGACAACGGAACTCTGAAGGGGTTCCGCGTTCCCGGGAGCCGGTTCCGCCGGATCCCCCGCGATCAACTATTCGCATTCATGCGGGATAACGGCATCCCCACCGATGCGTTGGAGAGCGGCAAACGCAAGGTGCTGATCGTCGACGATGACGAAGAGTTGGTCGAGTTGCTCTCGGACACGTTCGCCCGCGACGGTCGTTTTGAAATCAAAACGGCCAACAACGGCTTCGACGCGGGCATGCTCGTCAAGGAATTTCGTCCCGACCTGGTGATTCTGGACGTGATGCTGCCAGACATCAACGGGAAGGAAGTTTGCCAGCGGGTGCGGAGCGACAGCACGCTGGAAATGGTGAAGATTATTTGCATCTCCGGCATGATCGAGCAAGACAAGATTGCCGATCTGAAGGCGTCCGGGGCGAACGACTTTATGAACAAGCCGTTCACCGTGGACAAACTGCTCGATCGCTGCTGCGACCTGCTCGAGATCGAGCGGGGCGTGACTTCGTAGATTCAACTCGGCTGATAAAGTTGCGACGCGGGAGCCGAGAGGCTCCCGCTTGTCGTGCGCGGGGTAGGCCATGACCGACGATATCGCCGCGAAACTCAAACGCCTGGCCGAGTTGGAAACCGAGTTTGACGCCGCGGTCGAACGCGCGAAGATCGCGGCGACGTATCAATTGGCGTACGGGCTGAGCCACGAGTTCAACAACCCGCTGGCGAACATCTCCTCGCGCGCCCAAGCCTTGCTCGTCGACGAGCACGATCCCGAACGCCGCCGCAAGCTCGCCGCCATCAACGTCCAGGCGTTTCGCGCGCACGAGATGATCGCGGATTTGATGCTCTTCGCCAAACCGCCCCAGCTGGAAAGGGCGTCGTGTGACGTGGTGGAACTACTCGCCCGCGCCAAGCAGGAGATGCAAAGTACGGCTGACCAACAGCAGACGGAAATCGCACTCGCTCCGTCAGGTATTCCCAATTCACAATTCAACGTCGATGCCACGGCGCTGCTCGAAGCGGTGAAAGCGGTGGTCAAGAACGCCCTTGAAGCACTCGGCGAAGGAGGGCGCATTGAACTGACGTTGCAAACGGCCGAACACAATCATGCACCAGCGGTCGCCATCGTCATTGCCGACAACGGCCCCGGCATTGCGGAAGACGTTCGCCCGCACATCTTTGATCCATACTTCAGCGGGCGTGAAGCGGGGCGCGGCTTGGGGCTGGGGCTGTGCAAGTGTTATCGCATTCTCGACGAGCACGGCGGCGCGGTGGCCGTGGATTCTACGATGGGGCAGGGGACTGTGTTCAAGTTGATTCTGCCGTGGTCGAAGTGATGTAACGTTTACACGCGGCGCGGCGAAAATGTCTCGTTGATATCACGCGCGCGGCGCGCGATTTCATATTTCGTGTGCTAGCACGCGAATCTTCCGCAAGATTGCGGACTTACGTTCAAGTTTCGCGTCGCTCGTGGTGACACGGAAGGTCACAACCAATCATTGCCACGCGCTTCGGCACAGTCGTTGCGTATGGTTCTCTTGTCGCCGGCCATAAGTTTGGAAGCCCCGCGCCGGCCTAATCAGGAGGAGATTGTGATGAAATCGCTCGTCAAAATGCTCGTTGTGACCGTGGAAGTGGTCGCCTTCGGCTGGCTAGCAGTCGCGGTAGCGCGAGGCCAGGAGTTCGCGTCCACCGTGCTCACCGCAACGCCCACTGCGGCGCAAAGCCCGTATGCGAACGACCGGCCGGTGCGTGTTTCCATGACCAACAAACTCGGTCAGGTGACGACGCTCGAATACCGCACGCCGGTGAAGATTGTCTCGCAAGGGAGTGCCCAGGACGACCGCGTCGTGGCGATTGATTCTCGCCCCGCCCGCGACACGGACTTGTGGCCGGCATACTCACCCCCAGGCAACTATGCCGCCGTGGATGCCTCGCTGCCGGAAATTACTTCGCTTCGCAATGTTTCTACAACGCCCACGGAGCGATATGCCGCGCCGCCGGTGCGGCAGGTGAACTACCAAACCGCCAGCTTGCAACCTAGCGCTCCGACTGCACGCAGCGTGAGCTATTCAGCCCCGTCGGTCGTGCCTGTGGCCAACACGGTCATGCTCAATGGCTCAACGAACTGCGGCAATTGCGGCGCCCCTACGATGGTCAGCTATCCACCGCCGACGACCTATAGCGTTCCCAACTACCAGGCGCCGATCACCGGCGTTCCGCGGACGGTCTATAGCCCGATGGTGCAGCAGATTCCCGTCACGCCGGTAGCGCAGTCCAACGTGCAAGTTGGGGCCGGCATCTGGGGGCAGCCTGTGATTTATCGCCCTGGGCAACCGCTGCGAAACGCTTGGCGCTGGTTGACGCCGTAATTTGCCCGCGCGGACGTCGCCAGACTTCCGCTCTTTCGACGACCCGTTATTTAGCAAGCTGGGAGAAGTTCCGTTCACCAGAACACTGGGGAGTTCTGCCGCAGGCGGCGAAGTCAGGGAAGAGTTCGCCGTGTGACGCCTACCATCTTACGCCAAACCCCGTTTCTTCAGCTCCATGACGACGCCGGCGACAATTCGCGCCACATCTTCGTTATCAACATCGTCGCCAATCGGGCAGCCGCTGTCGGGCTCGGAAGTAAAGCCTTCCGCCGCCAAGAGGCATTGCAACTGATCGCGCAGCTTATCGAGCGACTGCACCTGGCTGAGCGCTTTGGGAGAGCGCCCCTCGCCTGGCTCGAACCCGCGCAGCCGCATCGCCTGGCGGAACCCTTCGGGGAACTCGGCGGAGTAGAGCATCGCGTCGAACAGTTTGAGCAGCCGATATTGCAAATCGCGCGCGGCCTCGATGCGGTGTTCCAGCGTGAGGTCGTAGAGCTTCCGCGTGATTTCCGGGACGACGCCGCTCGTGGCGTTGGTGCCGCCATCGCAACCGATCAACAGCATCGGCATCAGCGCCGCGTCCCAACCGGTGAGAAAGCTGAACTCCGGCCGGAGCGGTCGCACCGCGGCGATCATCCGCATCATGTGCGGCAAGTCGCCGGAGCTATCCTTGATCGCGACGACCCGCTCGCACTCTTCGGCCAGGCGCTGCACGGTCGGCACGTCGATCGGGGACGCGAACATCGGGATGTTGTAGAGCGTGATGTCGATCGGCGAATGATCGGCGATCTCCTTGAAGTACGCATACACGCCGGCCGGCGAGAGCTTGTAGTAAAACGGCGAGACAATCGCGACCGCCCGCACGCCCAGGTCGTGGTAATACTCGCAGGCGGCAACCGTCTCCTTGACGTTCGCTTCGGCCGCGCCGGCAAGAATGGGGACTCGCCCGCGCGTTTGATCGGCGATGATCTCGATGATCCGCCGCCGTTCCTCGACCGTGAACCGGGTGAACTCCCCGGTTGAGCCGTTGGGATACAGCCCGTGCACACCGTGGTCGATCAGCCAGTCGATATAACGCCGCGTTTCCGCTTCGTTAATGTCGCCGTGGCGGTCGAGCGGAACAATGTTGGGCGTGAAGATTCCGGACAGACGTGAAGAAGCCATGCTTAAATCCTGCTGCTCTGGTCGCAGGGAAGGTGAGAGAGGGGCATCGAGTTGGTTTCGGATCAATCGCGGTAGGATCTGCCGGTCACTTGCAGGCGTCGCTACAATGCGTAGACTCGCTTTCACTTTTCGGCGGACTTCCCATGATAATCGGCACATTCTTCCACAGTAAGTGCTCATTCGGGCAACTCGCCCCGCGACGCGGAGATATTCGCCGGTGAGCGCCAAACGTAGCAAGCGGAAGTCCGTCCCGACAACTGCCCCGTCATCTCCCCCCACATCCGCCGGCGCGTCATCCCCCGCCGCGGCCCCGTGGCAGCGGAGCTTGCCGGCGGTGGTGGTCGTTTGCATTTTGGTCGCGTGCTACCTGTTCGTCTTTTATCGCGCGCTCGATTTTCGCTTGGAAACGGCGCTCGGCATCTTGGCGCCGGATGCCATTGTGAGCGATTGGTTTGGCGAAAAAGGCGCGCCGCTGGCGTTCTTTGATCGCCTCCCGCTGCTGCTGATGGCCGTGGCCATCGTCGCGCTGGGCTGGACGACAGGAACTGTGTTCATTCGCGGCTGGAAGCTCGATCAACACCTGACACGGCTGGAGACGGAGCTATTTAGCATCGGCGTCGGCATGAGTTTGTGGTCGATCTGGACGTTGCTCGTTGGCTTGTTCGGCTTATTGTCACAAACGTGGCTCGTGTGGCTCCCGGGGATCGCGACCGCGTCGCTCGCAGGCTTTCAACTGGCCAGCCGGCAAGAACGTGAGCCGGCGACGGTGGCGCCGAAATGTGGAGGGCGCGGCGATTGGCTCTGGCCGAGTATGCTCGTGCTCGGTGTACCGTTTGTTCTGTTCTACCTCTGGGCGAGCTTACTCCCGCCGGTGACGCCGAGCGATTTCGACGCACGCGAGTATCACCTGCAAGTTCCCAAGGAATGGTTCCTCGCGGGGCGCGTGACGTTCTTGCCGCACAATATCTACGGCAACATGCCGCTGGGGGCGGAGATGTTTCCGCTCTTGGCCATGACGATTGTTCCCGGCGACGATGGCTGGTGGTACGGCGCTTTGGTCGGCAAGTGTGTGATGGCGATTTTGAGCTTGTTCACCGGCGTCGCTCTCTTTGCCGCGGGACGAAGAATCGGTTCGAACACCGCCGGCGTGGTCAGTGCGCTGGTCTATATCTCCACGCCGTGGATCTATCTGGTGAGCGTCTCCGGGCGCAACGAAGGAGTGCTGGCGTTTTATTTGGTGCTCGCGGTCTATGCCGTGTGGTTGTGGCGGCGCGCCAGCGGCGAGTCGCCGGCGCCAGGGGCGACCATTTCGCATCTGCTCAAACTGGCCGGTTTCATGGCTGGTTCGGCGGCGGCGATTAAATACCCGGCGCTGTTGTTCGTTGTCGCGCCGCTGGTGCTCGCGGTGACTTTTGGCCAGCGGCGCTTCGATTGGAAGTCCGGCCTGGTCTTCATGATCGGCGTGTTTGCCGCTAGTGGCTTGTGGTACGCCAAGAACTGGGCGCTAACCGGCAATCCGGTTTATCCGCTGGCCTATGCCGTTTTCGGTGGCGAGACGCGCACCGTCGAGAACAATGCCCAGTGGAGCGCGGCCCATCAGACGCCGCCGTTTTCCGCCGACGAGTTGGCGACCAGTGCGAGTCGCGTGCTACTCACAAGCCAGTGGCTTAGTCCGCTGCTGTGGCCGCTCGCCGCGCTGGCAGCGCTGGCGGTTCCGTATCGAAAAACAGCCGTTTGGTTGGCGGCGCTCTTGGTGTTTTGGCTCGTCACGTGGTGGCTCTGCACCCATCGCATCGACCGCTTCTGGGTTCCGAGCCTCGTGCTGGTCGCGTGGCTCGCAGGCCTCGGCGCGACCTGGTCGCAGCATCAATTGTGGCGGCAAGTCGTGATCGCCATGCTGTTTTGGGGACTGGTCGCGAACTTCCTGCTGCTGAGCTCCGCCTGGTATGAAGAACCGGCGCAAGACGACTTGCCAAACAACCGCATCTTCGTCGCGCTCGACTGGCTGCGGCACGACCGGTTCGTCTCTCCGGCGGCGCATCGCTATTTGAACGCACACGCCCCCCGCAACTACAACACCCTCCTCGTCGGCGACGCCGAACCGTTCGACCTGACGATTCCGGTGATCTACAACACCTGCTTCGACGAAGTCGCCTTCGATCGCATCTTCCAAGGCCGCACCCGCGAACAGCGCCTGCAAACGCTCCGCGACGAGCGGATCGCGTACATCTACATCAACTGGGCCGAGATCCAGCGCTATCGCAGCGACGGCAACTACGGCTTCACCAACTACATCACGCCCCGCCAGGTGCATCAAGAATTGGTCAGCGAGCAGCAGCTCTTACGCCCAGTGGACGTCCCCGGCCTCAAGCCCAGTCGCGGCGAATTGTTTGAAGTGATCGGGGTTGTGCCGAAGCCGGAGTAGGCCCAGCAGACCCGACGCTCCGCGCGCGAAATCATCTCCCGGAGCGAGCTACGCATGGTGCTAGCACCGCAATGATTGCTCTTGTCGATCCCGCCCACTTGGCATAAGTTAGCTCCACCTCGACGCGGTCGAGGGCACGTCACGGAAGACTTGCAACGTAAGTGAGAGCCGGGAATGAATCGACTTGGAGAGCCGTTGTTTTCGCCGCCGCGCTGGGACGTTCAAGCAACGACCAGCTATCGCGAAGGCGCAAGCGTAGAAACCACCAACCTCGCCGGCGCCAACGTAGCACCCGCTATCGAGCGCACGCGCGCGTGGCTGCTCGCCCAGCAACATCCAGACGGCCATTGGTGCGGTGAACTGGAAGGGGATACGATCCTCGAGAGCGAGTACATTCTGCTGCTCGCGTTTCTGGGCCGCGAGCATTCGCTCGAAGCAACCCAGGCGGCCAACTATCTGCTCGCGCAACAACTCCCCTGCGGCGGTTGGGGCATGTATCCCGGGAGTGGGCCGGAGATTAGCGGGAGCGTCAAGGCGTACTTCGCGCTCAAGCTGACCGGGCACGATCCCGACGCCCCCTACATGCGCCGCGCGCGGCAATGTATTCGCAAGCAGGGCGGCGCGGATGCCGTCAACAGCTTCACGCGGTTTTATCTCGCACTCTTGGGACAGATTTCGTACGAGCATTGCCCGGCCGTTCCACCGGAGATCATGCTGCTGCCGAAATGGTCGCCGATCAACATTTATCGCATGAGTGCCTGGAGCCGCACGATTGTCGTGCCGCTGTCGATCATGTGGGCGCATCGCCCGGTCCGCGCGGTGGAACCAGAGCGCGGCATTCGTGAACTGTTTCTGAAGGAGCCTGCCGAGTGGCCGGCGCTCCGTTGCCCGGGACTACAACAGCGCACCGGCTTCTTCTCGTGGGACAACTTCTTTCGCACGGCCGACCGGACGCTAAAGAACCTCGAACGCCGCGGTCTGCGACCGCTGCGCGAGCGCGCGTTGAGCGCGGCGAAGTCGTGGATGGTCGAGCGGTTCGCCAAGAGCGAAGGGCTGGGGGCGATTTTCCCGCCGATCATCTGGAGCATTATCGCCCTCAAATGCCTGGGCTATGCCGATGATAGCCCGGAAGTCGAATACAACCAGCGGGAACTGCAGAAGCTGACGATCCAAGAGGGGCAGTTACTGCGCTTGCAACCGTGCAAGTCACCGGTGTGGGATACGGCGATCGCGCTGCGGGCGCTCGATGCAGCCGGCGAGGAGCCGAGTTCGCCGGCGGTGGAAAAGTCCGTGGATTGGCTGCTGGCCAGGGAAGTGCGGCAGAAAGGGGACTGGGCGGAGTATGTGCAGGCAGAACCGGCAGGCTGGTACTTCGAACACGCCAACGAGTTCTATCCGGACGTCGATGACACGATCATGGTGCTGATGGCGCTGCGCCGGCAGTTGCCGGAAGTGACGGCGCTCGCGGCGCCTGGGGAATCCAACCCAGCTTCCAGTTCGCTACTGGTGGAGCACGCAGCGCAAAGCAGAAAGGTCGCCCGCGCGCAGATTCTGCAGATTGAAAAGATCATGCGTCCATCGCGGCGGGCCATCGATTGGCTGCTGGCGATGCAGAATCGCGACGGCGGTTGGGGCGCGTTCGATAAGGATAACGACGCCGAGTTCCTCTGCCATGTGCCATTTGCCGATCACAACGCGATGATCGACCCGAGTACGCCAGACATCACCGGCCGCGTTCTGGAAGCGCTCGGCCACTGGGGCTATCGCCCCGGCCACCGCGCGGTTGATCGGGCCGTTGCTTACGTTCGGCAGCAGCAGGAGTCCGATGGAAGTTGGTTCGGCCGTTGGGGTGTGAACTACATCTACGGCACATGGCAATGTTTGGTCGGTCTGCGCGCGATCGGCGTCGCGCCGTTCGATCCAGCTATGCAACGGGGGGCGAAATGGCTGATGGTCATGCAGCAAGCCAGCGGCGCGTGGGGCGAATCGGCGGACAGTTATGAAGATCCCGACTTGCGCGGGCAAGGTCCGGCGACTGCTTCGCAAACCGCTTGGGCCCTACTGGGATTAATGGCGGCGGGGCACGCGGACCATGCGGCCGTTGCGCGGGGCGTGCAATGGCTCACGCGGACGCAGCGCGCCGACGGCGCGTGGGACGAGCCCTACTTCACCGGCACCGGCTTTCCCCGCGTGTTTTACTTGCGTTATCACTACTATCCAATCTACTTCCCGCTGCTCGCGCTCGGTCAGTATCGCCAGTTGAAGGAGCGCGCATGAGCGTCCCGTTTTCGCAAGCCTGGACGGTCGCCACCTACGTCCTCAAGCAACAACTGCTGCGCCGCAAGCGCTATCCGCTGGTGCTAATGTTAGAGCCGCTTTTTCGCTGCAATCTGGCTTGCGCTGGCTGCGGCAAAATTCAGTTCCCGGCGGAAGTGCTCAAGCAAAATCTCTCGCCTGAGCAGTGTTTCGCGGCGGTGGAAGAGTGCGGCGCGCCAATCGTTTCGATTCCCGGCGGCGAACCGCTGTTGCATCCGCAGATCGCCGAAATCGTCGCGGGACTCGTGGCGCGGAAGAAGTTTGTCTACCTCTGCACGAACGCGATCAAACTCGAAGCAGCCCTCGATCAATTCCAGCCTTCCAAGTATCTCGCGTTTTCGGTGCATCTGGATGGCCAGCGCGAAACGCACGATCAAGCGGTCTGTCGCGACGGGATCTACGACATCGCGGTTCAGGCGATCAAGGCGGCGCGGCAACGCGGCTTTCGCGTCACCACGAACTCCACGTTCTTTCTGGGGACCGACACGGTCGCGATGCGAAAGTTCTTCGACGAGATGATGACGCTCGGCGTGGAAGCGATGATGATCTCGCCGGGGTACAGCTACGAAAAGGCGCCCGACCAAGAACACTTCCTGCGCCGCGAGCAAACCGAGTCGCTCTTTCGCCGCCTCTTAGAGCACGGGCGAAAGACATGGCGCTTCAATCAAACGCCGTTGTTCCTCGAATTCCTGCAAGGCAAATACGACTTGGAATGCACGCCGTGGGGGAATCCCACCTACAACATCTTTGGCTGGCAGAAACCGTGCTATTTGCTGGGCGAAGGGCATGTCTCTTCGTTTCGCGAACTGATGGAAGACACCGCCTGGGAGAACTACGGCCACACCAGCGGCAACCCCAGTTGCCGCGATTGCATGGTGCATTGTGGTTATGAACCGAGCGCCGTGAGTGCGACGTTTGGCTCGCTCCGCGGGTTCATGCACACCGCGCGCGTCACGCTGCGCGACTGGTGGCGGCGTGAAGAGTCCGGTTCCACGGAAAGCGTGGAAATTCCCGCGGCGGCCGCGGTTTCCGCTCCGCATCTTCCCAGCGGAGCGCGCCGTTCCGCGGATTTCGTGGAATTGCCGGTGCTGCGCTAATGAATGGAGAGAGCGCTGCCGTCGCGTGCGGCGCGGCACCGCTTGAGGTATAATCCAAGGCCCCACTTGCCTTCATTCCTCCTACCTCAGCAGGCGCTCATGAATCGCAAAGAGTTTCTTCAAGTCGCGACCGCGGGAACACTCGCCGCCGGCTGGATGGCGTCCACCGCAGGCGCCCAGACGAACAAGGCGGACGACGCCCCAGCAGCACTCCAGTTCACGAGCTCGCCTGTGCTCACGAACGTTGGCGACGACGGCCTGACGGTGATCGTCGGCGTTAATCAAACCTCGGCGGCCAAAGTGGAGTATGGCGAAACGCCAGAACTGGGCCAGGTTGCGTATGGCGCCGCCGGCGGTCTCCGTTCTTACGCCGACCGCGTCCACAAGATTCGCTTGACCGGCCTTAAGCCAGGCGCGAAATATCACTACCGCGTCGTCGCGCAGCAAGTGAAGTTCCACAACGCTTACAAGATCGAGCGGAGTGCGGAGATCGCGGACCAGACGCGGGAATTCCGGACGCTCAACAGTCGCGGCGACAACTGCCGTTTTGTGATTTGGAACGACACGCACGACCGCGCGGAGACGCTCGCCGCCGTACACGCGGCGACGGAGAAACTGCGCCCCGATTTTTTGGTCTGGAATGGCGACATCTCCAATGACATCAGCAGCGAGGAGCAAATCACGCGGCTGTTTCTGTCGCCGGGCAAAGACTTGCCGTATGCCGCGAACACGCCGCTAATGCTCGTGCGCGGCAATCATGATGTGCGCGGCGCGGCCGCGCGCGAGCTTCCGCGGTATACCGACACGCCTGGCGAACTCCCTTACTATTCGTTTCGTCACGGACCGGTCGCCATGATCGTGCTCGACACCGGCGAAGATAAGCCGGACGACCACCCCGTCTACGCGGGGCTGAACGACTTCCGCGCGTTTCGCGCTATGCAACGTCAGTGGCTGGCGAGCGAGATCAAAAAGCCGGAAGTCGCCACCGCGCCGATTCGCGTGGTTTGCTGCCACATTCCGCTCGCCTGGTCGCGGCCGCAGGATGCTGGCTGGTGGTGCGCCGATGGCTGCGACCAATGGCACGACTTGCTCGTGCAAGCCGGCGTCTCGCTCGTGATCAGCGGGCATACCCACCAGTGGGCGCACCTGCCGCCGGAAGGGGATCGCCCCTACCATCAGTTGATCGGCGGCGGGCCGGCGCTTGCGCAGGCGACTTACATCCTGGGAGAATGCGCCGGCGGAAAACTCATCATCGATCAACGACGCCTACAAACCGACGCCTCGCTGGCGAAGATCGAATTACCCGCGGCATGAATTGCCGGCGGCGTCATGAGTTCGCCGCGCTTTGCTGCTACAATGGAACCATGTTGCAATGGGTATTACATCAGTGGTTACGTCAAACGGCGCACCAAAAGGTGATGGAGTCCGTCGCCGCCGCGGCGCAGCAAGTGCGCGACGGGGCGACGGAACCTGAGGCGGACGAAACGAGCGAACCGACGCCGCCGTGCGATATCGCGCTCTTGTTCGCGCTGCAAATTGAAGCCGCGGGCATTTTGGATGCCGCGCCGCACCTAACGACGCTCCGCAATGCCACGTTCGTCGAACATCTGGGAGCGTGGCAGAAGAAGCAGATCGTGGTCGCGGAGTGTGGGGTGGGGCAGAAGGCCGCCGCGCAAGCCACGGCGGATGTGATCGCGCTCCACCAACCGCAGTGGGTCGTTTCGGCAGGCTTCGCCGGCGCGCTTGTCGAGGAACTGCCGCGCGGGCATATGCTGATGCCGGATGTGATCGTCGATGAAGAAGGAAGCGAGTCGAGCGTCGGCTTCAACCTCTCGGCGGAAGCGCTCGCGCAGTCGCCTAAGCTGCACGTCGGCAAGTTGCTCACGGTGAACGAAGTGGTTCGCACTGCAGAACAGAAACGAGCCCTTGCCGAGCGATATCAGGCCGTGGCGGTCGATATGGAAACCGCCGCGATTGCCCGCGTCTGTCGCGAGCAGAAGACGCGGTTCCTGTCGATTCGGATCATCAGCGATGCGCTGGATGACGAACTGCCGCTGGAGATTGAAGCCTTGATGCAGCCCGGCACGCTCGCCCGCAAAGCGGGGCGTTTGGCCGGCGCGCTGTGGAATCGCCCCAGTAGCGTCAAGGACATGTGGCAGTTGCGCGAGGACGCGATTAAGTACGCCGATCGCCTGGCGAAGTTCCTGCGCGGCGTGCTGCCGCAGTTGCCGGGACATGTGGGGAATTTGGAGTAACAGGCACCGCAATCCTGCCCCCTACTTCGCCCCATGATGCTGGCGCACTCGCCACGCATTGTCTTGCCAGGTTTCGACCGTGAGCGACGTCGGCGTCGCGATGAACTGCACGGCGTTTTCGTGGGCGGTGTGGACGACTTCCGCGCCATAGCTGCGATACGCATCCATCACCACGCTGGCGTCGCGGGCGCGCGAGCCGCTGATGATGACCCACTGGGGCGTCGACCACTGGGCGAAGCCGCGCGGGTTGCTGCGGGCGCTGCCGTGATGCGGCGCCATCACCATGTCGCAGTGCAGCGGAAGTTCAGCGAGCACGTCATCGAGCCCCGGCGTTTCCAAGTCGCCAGGCAATAGGATCCGTTGGCCTGCGAATTCCACCAGCAGGACGAGGCTATTGGCGTTGTCGCTCCCCGGCACGCCGCGCCGCGGCGGATGGAGGATCTCGCCGTGAACCGCGCCGCCCAAGTTGAGCGTGTCGCCGCCGTGAAGCGTGACGATCGGCACGTGCCGCGCCGTGATCGCCTCGTGCAGCATCTTGACGCCTTGAGGCTCAAACTGAAACATGACCGGCGAGACGAAGACTCGCTTCACGGTGAAGCGCTCGAGCAACTCCGGCAGCGCGTTGTAATGATCGGCGTCGGCGTGCGAGATCATGACGGCGTCCAGCGTTGTAATGCCGCGCGACCAGAGCACGGCCGAAATCGTTTCCGCCCCACCGCCCGGCGTTCCCATGTGACCGGCGTCGTACAGCAACGTGCCGCCGTCGGGAAATTCCAAGAGGACGCTTGTGCCATGCCCGACCGCGATGAACGTGCAACGGAGTTCGGGCTCTTTTGCCGTCCATTGACGAAGCGGAGAACGCACGCTGGCGGCAAAGCCAATCGCCGTCCAGACGACCAGGATCGTGAGCGTCCATAGCTTTTTCGAAGGGAGTCGCGGCGAAACAACGTAGATCGCCAGCACGAAATAAAACCCCAGCACCCACCACAGCGCCGGCCCCGGCAACCACTGGTAACTCCCCGGAAAGCGCTCACCGTAGGCAATGCTCCCTTCGACGAAGCTCAACAAAAAGTCACACACCCACCCGCAAACCGCGCCCACCGGCGGCAGCAGCCAGCCGATCGTCAGTGTCGCAAAACCGAAATAGAGCGCCAATGAGATCGGCAGCCACAGCAGCGAGTTGAGCACCAGCGCCGCAGGCGACATGACGTGAAAGCGATACATGGTCAGCGGCAAGGCAATGGTCCACACAACCGCGCCGGTGAGCCACAACCGGAACCCATACGACGCCGCGGCGGTGGAAAATCGCCACCACAGGGGGCGCGTGCTCGCGATGAGTCGGTCGAGCGGATCGGCAGGACGTTTTCGCACCAACAGTGGCCCCGCGTAGATCAAGGTGGCCACCGCCAGGAACGATAGCTGCGTGCCGACTTGAAACAACTGCGTCGGATTCATCAGCAGCACCACCAAACCGCCGGCGGCGAGTGCATTCAGCGGCGCGGCGGAGCGTCCGAGCCAGCGGCCCAGCGCGAAAATACTGACGAGAATCGCCGCGCGCACCACCGGCGGATGCGCTTCGGTGATGAGTGCGTAGAGCGTTACGAAAACGATTGCCGCGACAATCGCCCAGCGGCGGCTGAGCAAGCCGGTGCGCGTGAACATCCAAAAGCCATACGCCAGGATGCCGACATGCACACCGCTGATCGCGAGGAGGTGAATCATGCCGGTCAGAAAGAACCGCTGCGTTTGTTCGTAGCCCAGTTGCTCGCGCGCGCCGACGAGCAGTCCCGCGGCGAGCCCGGCGCGCGCCGGGTGAATGTGTTGCCACAGTTCGCGGTGCAACGTTTGCCGTAACTTTCCAAGTAACCGCCGGGGCCTCCACGCGCTGCCTGATTTCAAAATCGTGACGCAGTCCGGCGAGGGGCTTTGCAGGCGCACGAGTTGACGATCGACCCGTTCGTGCGCCGCGGCATCGAACTCGCCTGGGTTGGCCGCCGGCGGGACGCGGTTCATGAGCGCCAGGATCGCCAGTCGATCGCCGGCTTGCACGGTTAGCAAATGGCCATCGACAACGAGCGTGGCCTGGCCGCTAGCGGTTCGCCAGGCGGTTCCGTCGCGCACGGCGAGCACGCGTATGGAGACCTGGCACGTATCCCCTTGCGGAATCGAGCGGAGCGGGTCGAGCTTGGGCGCCGATCGCCAGCGGACTCCACTCATGGCCTCCGCTTCGAGACAGACCGGCGTCACGTCGAGCGTCGCATAACGCCCGATCTCGTCCTCTGGATACAGGTGCCAACACGCATGATGCCACGCCGCCATGCCAGTCGCGTAGCCGAGCAGCAGCCACACAAACGCCACGCGGTGCGCGCGCAGCACAAACAACAGTAACCAGATGAGTAGCGCCGCAATTGCCAGCCGCCACCAGACGCCTGCGGCAAGCTCGCAGTATCGATCCGCCACGACGCCGGCGATCGCGGCTGCTAGCAGCACGACCAGCGGTTGCCGCTGGGCGGCGGTCGCATTGGCGGATAGCAGTTCTGGATCGATGACAGTGGACATCGGGCAGGCTTCCCGGCCGCAAAATTGCCATGTTGAGGCGAATTTACGGCGGAAACCGGCGTTTTGCAACGATTTTTCCGGCCTGCGCAAAAATTCCGCGCCGCGTGACCGCACGTGTCACGACTTCCGCGATAAGTCTGTTGTCGGGGGCGAGAACGGTGCTCGCCGCGATCAACACTTACGAACAGGATGCTGCAATGTTGACCAAATACTATGTGGAATCAGGCCGGTACCTCCGCGTGATCGTGCTCGCCACGGATGCCCTGGACGCGATGCTCAAAGCGTTTACGCTGGAACAGGACGAAGACCGCCCGCTGCGCTTGGCCGACCTGGTGATCGTCAACGAGCGGGGCTTTGTGTGGGATCGCGACAATCACGAACTCTACGGCGACGAGTTCGTGCTGCCGACGGCACTGTTGCTAGGCGCCTCGGAGGATGCCCGTTGAAGGCGAGACAACGTTAGGATCGCAACCGCGCGACTTCGGCCGCATCCTTTTCACCACGGCCGGAGAGACAGACGACGACATGCTCATCCGGCGCGCGTTGCGCCGCAATCTCCATCGCGGCGCTAATGGCGTGCGAGCTTTCGAGGGCGGGGATGATTCCTTCGCACCGCGCGAGCGCGTCGAACGCGGCCAGCGCTTGAGTGTCCTGGCAGAACGTATAGCGGACGCGGCCGGTGTCTTTCCAATAGCTATGCTCGGGGCCGACGCCGGGATAGTCGAGTCCCGCGGAGACCGAATGCACGTCGCACGTTTGCCCGTCCTCGTCCTGCATCACATAACTAAAGCTGCCGTGCAGAACGCCTGGCGAGCCATAGGTCAGGGTTGACGCGTGGTCGCCTGCCTGACTGCCGCGCCCGCCGGCTTCCACCCCGACGAGTTCCACCTCTTCATCCTCCACAAACGGATAGAACATGCCTGCGGCATTGCTCCCCCCGCCGACGCAGGCGACCACGACATCCGGCAAGCGGCCGATGCGTTCGAGCGATTGCGCGCGGGCTTCGCGGCCGATGACCGCTTGAAAGTCGCGCACGATTTGCGGGAACGGATGCGGCCCGACGACCGAGCCGATGATGTAGTGCGTCGTCTCCACGCTCGACATCCAATCGCGCATCGCCTCGTTGATGGCGTCCCGCAATGTTCTGGAACCGCTCGTCACCGGGCGAACTTCCGCCCCGAGCAACTTCATGCTGAACACGTTGGGCGCTTGACGACGGATATCTTCTTCCCCCATGTACACCACGCAAGGGAGTCCGAATCGCGCGCATGCCGTCGCCGTCGCGACGCCGTGTTGCCCCGCGCCGGTTTCCGCAATCACGCGCTGCTTTCCCATTTGCAGCGTGAGGAGCGTCTGTCCCAGCGTGTTGTTGATCTTGTGGGCGCCGGTATGGTTGAGATCTTCCCGCTTCAGCCAGATTTTCGCGCCGCCGGCCTTCGCGGTCAGGCGCGGGGCAAAGTAAAGCGGGGAAGGGCGGCCAACGTAGTTTTGCAACAAGTCGTCCAACTGGGCCTGAAAGGCGGGATCGCGCTTCGCCTTGGCGTACTCCGCCGTCAATTCCTCCAGCGCCCGCGTGAGCGTCTCCGGTACATACCGCCCCCCAAAGTCGCCGAACCGGCCGCTAACATCGGGAACCTGAGACGAAGCCTTGGACGCCGGGGAAGTACTCATGAGCAGGTTTTTCGCGGGGAAGTGGGAGCAAGGGAATCCTCCATTTTGGCCAAAGCGGCAGGCCGGTCAAGGCTGGTGAGGGCTGAGAAATGTTTCATAGATCACTATGCGCTGGTATGCTCTGGGAATTGCAATTCCCTGTCACTCCCTAAAAACGTGAGTTCCATGAAGCCCAGGCGGCTTGCCGCAGGCCTGCCAACGCCGCCATGCCTGGAGACGTGCCAGGGCGACCGTTTCCAAACCGCCAGCAGTCCCTCGGCCTTGCGAGTCGAACATGACAAGCCGAGAGAAAAGGACGGCAACATGCATGTCCGGCAGCATGCCGCGCCGGCCGATGTGAATTCGACTGCTGCTACGGTTATCAGATTTGCAACCTTCAGAACAGTTGATAATCTGGAGGTGTCGGCGGGCCAAATGAACTTGACCGCGAATTGAGCTATGATGCTACTTACATGCAGCAACACGCCGCGAAGGAAATCCTCGTAAGTATCGCCGACGGCGGCGCTAGCCATCTCGGTAGAGCGGATAAGTTATTACGGCGATTGACATGATCACCAATGCCGCCGCGCGCCAGTGCGGTGGGCGCGGCACATGAGGGAGGGTTGAATTGAGAGCATGAAGCGCGGCTTATTGGCGATGCGCGTGGCCTGGCCGGAAACTCGGTTGGAGCGTATCGCAAAGCTGCGCCAGCAAGTGCCACCAACGGTAACGTCCTCCGGAGTTCGCACAAATTGAAAAGCATCGAAAGGGCAACACCAGAACTGTTGGATGCTATTCGGGCTCACAGTCGCACCATTAAGATCGTTCAGGAAGGCTCTGAGGAAGCTAGATATTTGGATTTTATCGGGGCAGACGCGAACGTAGGCGGTGCAACGATGAGGCATATTCTGCTGCGTCAGAACCCGGGCAAAGCTGCGGCTTTGGAAGAGTTCTTGCACGGTACACAACATCGGCTGGGGATCGTCGCGCGGCTGGGAATTAACGGCGCGGAGGCGCACGTGAAAGATTTCATGATTCGACATCGTCGCTTACTTGGCCTTGGTGATGAAGATGTCGATAGCTTGCGTCGGCTTATGGATGCAGGCTTATGAAACAGATTAGGAGATAGGCAAATGAACGAGCCATTTCGAATGAACGTTCAGGAAGTGTTTCACTTTCCAGATGGGGCCACGGTCTTCGCGGGAGAAGTAATCGATGGACCTGACTACATTGTCGGTGGTCTCTACGAAATCTCGGTCGATGGCGAACAACTTGGAAGCATCAGACTCAATGGTGAACGGTCGAGAGGCCGTATTCCCAACGTTCGCTCTGTTGATACAACTCAGAAACCGTCATTTGACGCCGATTCCCTGCGCGGCCGAGAAGTCGTTTTTGCAATTTTGGAGCGTGTGTAGCAATTGACGGCGGAGTGGCAAAGACGGGCCCATTAGGAGCGCCTATGACTTGCCGGGGCTAACGTGTCAAAACGACAAGCAGTTCCTCGGCCTTGCGAGTCGAACAGGACAAGCCGAGAGAAAACGACGGCAACATTCATTGCATTATCCAGTACGAATAACCTGATTGCATCAACGAGATCGTCACCACCGCGCGGGAACTTTGGCTCCCTCGCGCCAGCGATTCCCCAGGGTCGTTCACGACCCTTCGCCGCGCAGCGGTCTTAGGCCCGTGCTTGAGCACGGGTTTGCATCTTGTCAGTCAACGCTTCCGCCTTCGCGGTGATCGTTGGTCATTAGGCCATGGGACTCGTCGCTGCGTCAGTTGGCCGGACGATCGGGCCACTTTGCACCAGCATCTATCCAGGCTCGCACGAGAGTAAGCTGTTCATTCGCCAGGCGATGCACGTCGGCTCTCGCCATGTCCTTTCTCTCGCCTGACAGAATCACGATCAACGGGCTATCCTTGCTGCTGCCCGGCACGACCCATGGAGTTGTTCCCGCGAAGAAATCTTCCTTGCGATCCACACGAAATCCGCCAACCTGCTTGCTGGGGCCGTGACAGTGTAGGCACGACTTTTCAAAGATCGGATAAACGTCGCTCCAAAAGGCTACCTGTTGATTGGACGCTGGTGCTGTCTCCGCAGAAGCGATTGGCCCTGTTTGATCCGCAGCGTACTCGGGAGGGCAGACTCCTGCGATTGATTCTGTAATCGGTTTCACGCTAGTTTGCGCCGCCCAGCCAAAAAGCGCTAAGACGGCTAAGAGTACCGATGCGGTCAACAGGCCGCTAATATAGGAGGACTTCGAAGGCGAGGTTGTTCTCCCGAGTCGGCGTTTTACCGTAACAACAATCCACTGCCAGTGCAGGCAAACATGCACAACAACGAGCACGAGCAGGCCGAGACTGATCCAGAAATGAACGGCGCCCCATTGATGCCGAGTCAGCCCCCACAGACTCAACGCCTTGTTCGATCCTGGAGGCAATGGAAAGCGAAGGATGTATCCGGTCGCAATCATCGCCACCATTAACACAGCGGCCAGCACGTCAACATGCAGGTTGTCGAGAATTCGTTTCATCCGTGAACCTCCCTTCGGCGGAGGCATGCTTTATCAAATACATGTCATTGCTCTTTAATTTGCGAGCGGAAGACAAGAACCCATGTCATTGTACTCCTGCGGCCGCAGAAATTACAATCTTGCTCACAAACCATCGGCACGCTGGCGCAGGCGGAACCGTCAGAGACGCCGTCCCAGGGCTACCGTTTCGAAACGGCCAGCGGTCCCTCGGCCTCGCGGGTCGCCTGTGCCACTTGGCGGCGGACCAGAGTAAGATAGAAGGCGAACCGCAATCCCATTGTTTTAGGACGGAGCCCATGACGCGAATTTTTCATAACCGCCCCTGGTGGATCGTCGGCGTACTTCTCATCGCAAACTTAGGTTGCCAGGAGACCACGGCCCCGGCGCAGCAACCGGGCACGGCGCAGGTGAGCGAGCGCGTCGCACCGCTGTCGCCGCGCGAGACGTGGGACGTCTATTTCATTGGGGATGCCAAGGTCGGCTATTCGCATACCAAGGTTGAAGCCCTCGCAAACGGCCAGGTGCAAACGACGAACTTCAGCGAAATGACGATGCAGCGGTTCGGCCAAACGATCACGCAGCAGGTCACGGTCTCCGCGGTCGAGTCCCAGGACGGGCAGCCGGTTAGCTTCTCCGCCGCGATGAAAGCAGGCCCCGCGGAAATGAAAACGACCGGCAAATGGGCCGCCGGCAAACTCACGCTCTCCTCCACGACGCTCGGCAAGGCCCAAACCAGCACCATCGACTGGCAGCGAGCCTACGGCGGCGTTTTCGCAGGCGAGCAAACGCTCGTCGCCCAGCCGATGAAGCCAGGCGAAAAACGCACGCTCCAGGCGCTCATCCCGATCATGAACACCATCGGCGAATTGCAGTTCACCGCGCACGACGTAGAACAGACAAAACTCCTCGAGGGCGCAGCGGACCTGCTCAAGATCGACTACGTCACGGTGATCTCGGGAACGAAGATCGACACCACGATTTGGGTTGATGAGCATGGGGAGATTCTCAAGTCGTACCTGCCGCAACTCAAACAGACCACCTATCGCACCACGCAGAAAGTCGCGCTGTCCAAGGAGGGCGCCGGCGCGTTCGATCTTGGCACCTCCACGATTGTTAAAGTCAAACGCCAGCTTGATCGCCCGCACGCGACGAAGAAGATTGTCTACAAGGCGACGCTCCCCGACGGCGACATCAAAGATCTGTTCGTCTCCGGGCCAACGCAGCAAGTGAAAGTGCTCGACGAGCACACGGCCGAAGTCACCGTCACCGCCATCACGCCGGACGAGCCCAAGCAGCTAAGCACGCCGGAGGCGCCGCCGACCGACGACGACTTGAAGCCGAACAATCTGATTCAAAGCGACGACAAAACGGTCATCGCGCTCGCCAACTCGGTCGCTCAAGACGAGCAAGATCCTGGGAAAATCGCGCTCGCCTTGGAAGGACTGGTGCACCGCACCATAACCGCGAAGAATTTCACGCAAGCCTTCGCCACGGCGGCGGAAGTCGCGCAATCGAAGGAAGGGGACTGCACCGAACACGCCGTCCTGCTCGCAGCCCTCTTGAAAGCCCGCGGCATTCCCGCCCGCGGCGCGATGGGGCTGGTCTACTATCCCAGCGGCGGCGGCTACGCGTATCACATGTGGACGGAAGCCTGGATCAAGGACCGCTGGATCCCACTGGACGCCACCCTCGGTCGCGGCGGCATCGGCGCGGCGCATTTAAAACTCGCTCATTCGAATTTGAAAGGGGCGGATGCGTATAGCGCCTTCCTCCCGGTCTTCCGCGTGCTGGGGCAGTTGAAGTTGGAAGTGGTGGAGGTGGAGTAGTTGCAAGATTTTGCCGGGGTGGCGCGGGCGATTCTGTCGCAGGTGGCCAGGAGCTTGCCGGAGTGCTGCCCAAACGAGTTCGCCTGTGCACTCTGCCGTTGTGATACCCCAATGCCTGGTATAAATCCGTATGAATCCCCGAATTCAGTCGGCCCGCAGCCGTTAGCAAAGTCGTCCCACTGTGTCTATAGACTTGTCTTTAGACTTGCACGAACTGCCTCACTCGCCGCTATTGGCTATTGTGTATATTTTGCAGGTATCTATGTTGCTGCGCATGTTGAACCATCTGTTTCCCTGTCGGAAGTCAGCTGGACGGGGGGCGGCGTTGTCGCCTTTGCTTTTGCATCGTCGGAAATCTTCTACCTTGAAGCGTGCAGACTTAATACTTCTTTCATTCGACGGTTGATTGTGTCTTGCGCGTTAACCATTTTTAGTCTTGTGGCCGCTGATCCGCTCTGCACGCTGGTTGGCATAGAACTGCGGCGAAACCGCTCCCCATTGGTTTTGCCCCGGTTTGGAATTGGCCTGCCTGTCTTTGCCATGGCGGCGCTGCTTGCGCGTCGATGGTTGAGCAGGGGAAGGGCATGAGTCGTTTGCGATAGCATGGCCCCAAACGGCCACAGCACTCCCTGGCCTTGCGAGTCGAACATGACATCTTGAGCGACCCCAGCGAGCGCCTACCAGTAGGTTTTCCACAAGGAGTGACATGAACTTCGGCCCGACATCGTCGATCCTGCAAGCAACGTACTTGCGAAGTGCTGACTTCGACTCGTGAATCAGGACTGCTGCACTCATGGTGATCGTTTAGAATGAAAGCCGCGTTCACTCGCCCATCCGCACTGGCAAGCCAGCGGCAGCCCGCGGTAAGCTCGACTGTGCCGCCTTGCCGAGGTGTTGTTCTCGGGCTTTCCGGGACGATCGGTGGGACGTGACATAGACCGTTCAACTGGACCAAATCAAAGGCGGCGAAATACGATGGCAAATCTGACGAACTTGAATGGAAAGAAAGGTCTCGTGGCGGGCATCGCCAACGAGCACAGTATTGCCTACGGTTGTGCGAAAGCTTTTCATGACGCGGGGGCGGACCTCGCCATCACGTACCTCAACGAGAAGGCCGAACCGTTCGTTCGGCCGCTGGCCGAGGGACTCGATAGCCCGATTATCGTACCATGCGACCTGCGAGTTGCAGGTCAACTCGAGGCGGTGTACCAGCGTATCTCGGACCAATGGGGCGAATTAGATTTCGTTCTGCATTCGATCGCTTTTGCCCCGCGTGAAGATCTGATCAGACGAGTCGTCGATTGCTCCGAAGACGGCTTTTTGCTTGCCATGCGGCTGTCCTGCCACTCGTTTATGCGGATGGTCCAGCTAGCTGAGCCTCTGATGCCTAACGGCGGCTCGCTGCTAACGGTAACGTTCTACGGTTCAGAAAAAGTCGTGGCCGACTACAACTTGATGGGTCCGGTCAAAGCTGCCTTGGAGTGCGCTGTTCGCTACATGGCGGCGGAACTTGGTCCGCAAGGAATTCGGGTCAATTGCATTTCGCCAGGACCCATCAAGACGCGGGCCGCGTCCGGCATCAGCCGATTTGACGAGCTGCTTGAGAAGTCGGCTAGTCGCGCCCCGAAACGTCAATTGGCTACGATCGAGGAGGTCGGCGCCACGGCCGCGTTTCTGGTGGGAGATGGCGCCCGCTCGATCACCGGAGGCGTCCACTATGTGGACGGAGGCTACAACATCATTGGCTGATCGTGGTGCAAACCGTCGCCGCGATTAGGAGTGAGTTCCATGGACTACATCGAAAACCGGACCTTCAACGAAATCTCTATCGGCGACGTGGCGAGCTTGACTCGTGTGCTGACCAGGGATGACATCTTGCTGTTTGCCGCCGTGTCTGGCGACGTAAACCCCGCCCACGTTGACGAAGAATTCGCGCGCAGTGATATCTTTCAAAAGATCATCGCACATGGCATGTGGGGCGCCTCGCTGATTTCGACGGTCCTTGGTACCGTGTTGCCAGGTCCTGGCGCCATCTACGTCGGCCAGACGCTGCAGTTTCGCCGGCCGGTCGCGGTCGGAGACACAATCACTGTTACCGTCAAAGCACAGGAAAAACACGCGGACAAGCGACGCGTGATATTCGACTGCCAATGCACGAACCAGGCCGGCGAGGTCGTCATCGCGGGGACGGCCGAAGTGATCGCCCCGGCGGAGAAGGTTAAACGACCGAAGATGATGCTCCCCGAAGTGCAGGTTCATGATCAGTATGCCCGCTATCGTGAACTAATGCGACTTGTGGAGGGATTGCCGCCTATTCGGACGGCGGTCGTGCATCCGGCCGACGATCTTTCCGTTGTTGCCGCCCTAGAAGCCGCAAAGCTCGGACTAATCGACCCTGTCTTGGTCGGCCCAGAGGCGAGAATTCGCGCGGTTGCGAAGGCCAACGGTCGCGAAATCGACCGTTACACCATCGTTCCCACGCGACACAGTCATGAGGCGGCGGAGCGCGCCGTGGCCATGGCCCGTGCAGCCGAAGTCGATGCGCTAATGAAGGGCAGCCTGGCGACTGAGGAGCTAATGGCGGCGGTCCGCGCGGCAGACACGGGTCTCCGCACGGAGCGGCAGTTGAGCCATGCCTTCGCGCTCGACGTGCCCCACTTTCCTCGCCCGCTTTTTTTGACGGATGCGGTCGTCAACGTGAACCCGACGTTGCTCGATAAGCGCGACATCATTCAGAACAGCGTTGAGTTATTGCACGCGCTGGGACAGGATCTTCCGAAGGTTGCTATCCTGGCCGCGTACGAACGAGTCGAACCGCACGTACGCTCCACGATAGAAGCGGCGGCGCTCTGCAAAATGGCCGATCGCGGCCAAATTACCGGCGCCGTTCTCGACGGACCACTGGCGTTCGACACCGCCACGTCCGCGGTTGCCGCCCAGGAGAATGCGGTTGAATCGCCCGTCGCCGGCGCGGCGGACATCGTGCTAGTGCCAGCTCTAGTGGTCGGTCAGATGCTCGTACAACAGTTGGAAACGTTGGCTGGCGTGCGGGCCGCGGGTCTTGTTCTGGGTGCGCGCGTTCCCATCGTGCTTTCGGGACCAGGCGACACGGAGGGTACGTTGACCGCGTCGTGCGCCCTCGCGGTACTTTTGGCACACGCACAAAAGCGGCGTGCAACCATCGAGAAGCCGGTGCGCGCGGTACCGTCCCCCTAGCACCACATGAAATCGCGAGTGAAGCGTGAAATCACATGGGTATTCGTCAAGGTGAAACAGTCAGTGAACGTCTAGAATAAAAGCCACGTTCGCTCGTCCACCCGCACTGGCTAGTCAGTGGCCCCTGTCGGTAAGCGTGACTATGCGACTCCGCCGCTCCACGAGTTGATTCGATTCGCGAATGGGAGAAACTGATGCACGCGAACCTCATGTTTCCACTTTTCCTCGTGTTATTGTTTACCGTTAACTCCTTGGCGGGTGAACAGGTTAAAGAAAGCGAATCGCTCGAAAACAGGCCACTGATTCTTGAGATGCACGCATGGCGGATTAAAGACGGCAAGCTACATCGCATGGATGCGGAGGTGCAATTGCCGCGCGAAACGGTCGGCTTGGCGTTGGATCGCCGTCGGGCAGGTGGGCGCAATGGATTGATTCAATTCAGCACGCGACAAGGGGACGTCTTGTGGCGCAATTCGGTTCATGTGCGTGAGATTCAACGAGACCGGGTGGACATCAAATTTGAGACGTGCATTTCCGAAGGAGATTTTCGGCTTCAAGGAAGATTCGAGGCCACACCGTCTCCAACCGATAAGGCCGTGGAAAATGTCAACAAGAAACAACGTTACGGTTATCAGGCCGTGCCGTTGGATAAGTGTGTGACAAGGACGGCGGGCGGTGGTTGGCGTCTGGGCGCAGACCTGGAGTGGGTGCGAGATGACGGATGGTTCGACGCGCGCATGGAGATGAAAGATGCTCCGCTCGCATTACTCATTTGGGTGCGCACCGAACAGGATCCCCTGCCGGACATCATCAGAGCTTTAGAACGCAAGAATTCATCCTTCTTTCCCGCTGCGATAGCGGCAGGTTGGCGCAGCGCGGACGCGGATCCTGCGGTTCCATTTCTCATCGATGCGTTAAACGACGATGGCACTACAGAACGTCGCTTGGAGAATGCCAGAGAGGACAAGACGGGTTGGCGGCCCCGCGCGGCGGCGGCGGAAGCGTTGGGACGGATTGGGCCCGTGGCCAAGGAGGCGGTGCCGCGGTTGACCGAGCTATTGAAAGACGAATTCGAAGGCGTGCGCTATCAAGCCGCCATCGCGCTCGGCGAGATTCGGCATCCCGACCCAGAGGCGATCGCGGCGCTGGAAGCGTTGGCCAAATCAACCAACGACGTTCGCCTGCGCGAGTTCGCAGAGGACTCGCTCTGCCAACTGCAACGCGCCGCGCGCAAGGAAGCCAAAAAGTCTGCAGCGCCATAGGTAGGCGGGGTATAGTTCATCGACGGAAACTTCAAGCTCGTCATCGAGCGCTAACTAAACTGAGTCGCAAGGAGATTACCATGAAGTCCATCGTTATCCTTCCGCTGGTTTTGGGATTGGTATTTGGCGCTAGGGCGCAGGGCGATGAAACAGTGCCTGCGAAAGAGACACCGGAGTACAGGCCGATCTTTGTCGAAATACACGCGTGGCGGATTAAGGATGGGAAGTTATATCGGATGGATACGGACCTCGAATTGCCCCGTGAAATTGTTGAACTCGCTGCGGCGAAGAAGCTACCAGAGACGCGTGGACGTTTTCGTTTCAGCACTCGGCAGGATGGTGTCTTGTGGCACAACTCCGTACAAGTGAGAAGTATTGATCATGACCGCGCGGATATCAGAACCGAAACGAGCATTTCGGAAGGTGACTTTCGCGTCCAAGGGGCGCACGAATCCGTGATCAGCTCAGAACTCGACAGAGTCGCGGCCAACCATTCGACTAGCTGGCCATTGGTTGGAGGATTCCAGTGGTTTCGCTATTTTAGCGGGTTTGACAGACGAATGCAAATGGAGGAAGACTTGCTCAGAGTTTACACATGGGTTCGGCTGGAACAGGATCCGATGCCAGAACTCATCAAAATATTCGAGCGCAAAGATTCCTTGTTTTTTTCGGCCGCGCTGTGCGCAGGGTGGCGCAGCGCGGATGCCGAGGCGGCAGTTCCTTTTCTCGTCGACGCATTGAGTGCTGATGGTTCGACGCGGCGCCGAGTGCGCGATCGGCCAGGCGACAACACCGGTTGGCGCGCCCGCGCGGCGGCGGCGGAAGCGTTGGGACGGATTGGGCCCGTGGCCAAGGAGGCGGTGCCGCGGTTGACCGAGCTGTTGAATGATGAATTCGAAGGCGTGCGCTATCAAGCCGCCATCGCGCTCGGCGAGATTCGGCATCCCGATCCAGAGGCGATCGCGGCGCTGGAAGCGTTGGCCAAATCAACCAACGACGTTCGCCTGCGCGAGTTCGCAGAGGACTCGCTCTGCCACCTGCAACGCGCCGCGCGGAAGGAAGCCAAAAAGTCTCCGGCGCCATAGGTAAGCGGCGATATCGTCGATCTCCAAAGCAACGGACTTGCGAAGTGCTGACTTCGACTCGTGAATCAGGGCGGCCGCACGCGCGGTGAACGTCTATGATGATAGCCGCGTTCACTCGCAACTCTACACTGGCCAGCCAGTGGCAAGCCGTCGGCAAGCCTGAGTGCGCCACGCCGGCGCGCCCTGGTGTTGGCGGATCGGGGCTTTTTCAGGGAGCGGGGGGCGGCGGGCGGCGCGAAATGGCGGCAAGCGGCGAAGCTTGTGGCTGAGGAAGGCGGGAAGTTTTTCTTGAACCGAGAGTGGCCGGGGTGTGTCTGGGGTGATGGCGTTGGGGGCGGAGCGGTGGGAGAATTTCGCTAGCGGACGCGCGGGGCGGCGAGCGCGGGGGGAACTTTTATCGCTGAAAGAAGTGCGTGCGAGAGCGGTAGTTAAGGGATGGGGCGGCGTTCGCCGGAGTTTGGGAAGGGGGCGGCGTGGGGCGTCCGAAGCCTGGCGACTGCTCCGCCTGCGAGGCACTGATTGCCAGGCCCCCGCGAATTGCGTAGTATGGGGCTGTTGTGAAAGCGGCGGCTAAGATTGTCGTGATTCGAACGAATAAGACGTGACCGCTCGCAGGCCACAAGTTAATTACGGGAATTTCCCGCAGGTAAATGGGATCAGAGGCACTAATCATTCACGCGCACTAGTCATTCACGCGCCTAGTCATGCTTGTGCAGCGCGACATTCGTCCGCAGGAGTAACGGAACATGACGGACCAAGCCAAGCCCGCCGATCGCCAAGGGACGCGGGTCACATTTCTCGATCAAACCGGGGCCAAGAGTGTGGAGGCGGTGATTGCCGACACTGTCTCGGTCAAGCGCATTTTGCCCAACATCATCACCAAGATGAATCTGCCGGTGATGGGGCCTGACGGCCAGCCAATGAGCTATTCCCTCGACCACAAGGAAGGGGGCAAGCGGTTGCGTGAAGATCAAACGTTGCCTACGGCTTCCGTCCGCGACGGCGACCACTTGATTGTGTATCCGGAAATTGTCGCCGGGGCTTAACTCAAGGGATAGCTACGCAAGGATAGGCTCATGGCGGAATCTCCTCGTAATCGCCGACTTCGCGCCGATCACCGGGCATTGGAAACGTTGAAGCGCGAAAGCAACATCTTCGATTTCGTCGCCCGCGGCGAGATGCCGGATACGTATCTCTTGGTATTCAACGGGCGAGGCGTCTATCGGAGCGATCCCGCGGCGCCGGTCATGCCTAACGACCGCCACGAAGTTTATCTGCGCTTGGGGGCGGCCTATCCGCGGATGATGCCGGAACTGACCTGGCGTTCGCCGATCTTTCATCCCAATATTTCGTCCAGCGGCGTGGTTTGTCTCGGCGGGTATGGAACGTATTGGGTGCCGAGCTTGAGCCTCGACGAGTTGTGCACCATGCTGTGGGACATGATTCGCTTCGAGAACTACGATCCCAATAGCCCGTACAATCGAGAAGCGGCAATTTGGGCGAAGCAGCAAAAGGATTATCGCTTCCCACTCGACGCACGTCCGATCCGCGACCGCGTGGCGCAACAGCCGCGGGCCAGGCAGCCAGCAAAGCCGCAGCCAGCGACGCCGCAGCCAGTCAAGCCGCAGCTAAACAAGCCGCAGCCGCACTCGACGCCGCCAACCGTATTGTCGCCAACTTCATCGCCGGCGCCACCTTTGCCGCAACCAGTCGCTAATCACGGGCCAACCTCCGACGGCATCCTGTTCCTCAGCGAGGAGATCGTGGAGGCGGAGGTTTTAGAAGATAGCGACAGCACGGCGGAGATCCTGTTCATCGATTAGGGAGCGGAGAACTTGCCCGCTGAATGAGAAGCTCATGTCTCCGTCGCCTACAACTTTACTTTCCGAATTTGGCATTCAGCAGCGTGGGAAGGCGATAGGCGTCATCTATGCGGATGCGCCGGTGGTGCTGATGCAGGGGAACGCGTTGGACGCACTCGTGGCCTATTCGATGGAGGATTTGCAGCGCGAGCAGGGCGCGTTTTTGTTAGGGGTGCGGCATACTAAACCCTCGGCGCCGCACGGCGCGGTGGAAGTTCGCCACTTTGTGCGGGCGACCGAGACCCGCAATTCCAGCGGCGCGATCGCCTTCACGCCGGATACGTGGGCGGCGTTTCATCAGACGGCCCGCGAGCAATACCCGCAGGAAACGTTGCTCGGCTGGCATCACACGCATCCCGGCATCAACGTGTTTCTTTCGCCGTACGACCTGTTCATCCACCGCCACTTCTTTCGCGAGCCGTGGCACATCGCGCTGGTTGTCGATCCATGCCGGCGCGAGTTTGGGTTCTTTCAATGGCGAAAGAACGAAATTGTCGATTGCGGGTTTATTTGCGTGGAGAGCGCCTGACGGCAAAATGGCGTTTAGCCGCGTGCGGTTTGCTCGCAGCCATCGCTAAGACAACGAACATCACCAACGAACATCATCAACGATCCAACTTTCCTTCGCCTGGCGCAACGGCAAGATTCCCCATGTCCATCTTCCGCATTGACGACAACGATCATTACAGCCGCTTGCAGTTGATCGCGTGGTGGCGGCAAGAGCGGCTCGCGGCGGCCAGGATTGTGGTCGTGGGGGCGGGGGCGCTGGGGAACGAAGTGCTCAAGAACTTGGCGCTGATCGGCGTGGGGCAGGTGTATCTCGTCGATTTCGATGAGATTGAGCGCTCCAATCTCACGCGCTCGGTCCTCTTTCGCCGCCGTGATTGCGGGCGACCCAAGGCGGAGGTCGCGGCGGAAGCGGTTCACGACTTAAACCCCGATACGCACGTCACCGCGGTGATGGGGAACGTCATTACCGATGTTGGCCTGGGCATTTTTCGCGACGCCGATGTCGTGATCGGCTGCCTCGACAATCGCGAGGCCCGACTGTGGGTCAATCGGCAGTGCTGGAAAATGAACACGCCATGGATTGACGGCGGCATTCAAGAACTCAACGGCGTGGTCAAGACGTTCCTCCCGCCGCACAGTGCGTGCTATGAATGCGCGATGACCGAGAACGATTACCGGCTGATCAACTTGCGCTATAGTTGCCCGTTGCTGAGGCGCGAAGACCTGCTCGCTGGCAAAGTGCCGACCGCGCCGACGATCTCGTCGATTGTCGGCGCCTGGCAGGTGCAAGAGGCGCTCAAGATTCTGCACGACTTGCCGGTGGAAGGGGGCATCGCCCACGTTTACAACGGGCAATCGAACCAGGTGTATACCACGCGGTTTCAGGTGAAAGAGGATTGCCTCAGCCATGAGACGTATGACGAGATTCTCGAACTGCCGCTCGCCGCGGAGCGTCACACGGCGGACGAGTTGTTCGCGGCGCTGCGCAAGCAGTTTCCGGGCGATGAAGCATTGGAACTGCTGCTCGATCGCGACCTGGTCGTCACGCTCCGTTGCCAGCCTTGCGGTTATGAATTGCCGATCAACCGCGCGCAGCAAGCGGTGAGCCAGCACGAGGCGAAGTGTCCCCAGTGCGGCGGCGCGACCACGCCCGAGATGGTGCATAGCATCCAACCCGGCACACCGCTGGCAGGCCAATCGCTTCGTTCGCTAGGCGTGCCGCCGTATGATATCGTGCGCGTGGCCAGCGGCGAGCGCGAAGTGTTCGCGTTGTTGAATGGGGATCGGCCGCCTTAAGACGCACGGGCGACTTGCGTTGAGCGGCCGGGAGACTCATTCACCATCCGCACAAGGCGGATGGGGTCTTAGGCAGAACTTAGCGGGGAGCGTGGTTTAGCAGATCAGAGGTTAGCACACCAACTTATTCACCATCCAGGCAAGCTGGATGGGGTCTATAGCAGTCACAACGCCAAGGATTTATTTACTAGATCGTCCCCGTGGGGATGAGAACGAGTTAGCATGGATCTCGATATTCAATTTGGCGATGTGCAAGAGCAAGCGCCGGAGCGGCATCTGCGGCCGGATCGCAATGCACACTTTGCCGTTGCTGGATATGAGAATCCCACGCCGGGCGAACTGCCGGTGTTTCTCGATTTGGACGTGCTGCTGGATATGGAAGTCCATGCGGCCAGCGATACGTCGGTCGAACTTGGCGGCGTGCTGCTCGGCGGGCAATATCACGATGAGGATGGCCAACCGTTCGTTGTGATTACCGATAGTCTGCGGGCGCAGCATTATGAAAGCACCAAGGGGAGCTTCAAGTTCACGAAGGATACGTGGACCCAGATCAATCGCCAGCGGAACGACTTTTCGCCGGAGTTGGCGATGGTCGGCTGGTATCACACGCATCCCGATTGGGGCGTGTTCCTGTCCGGCATGGACATGTTCATCTGCAACCATTTCTTCAACAAGCCGCTGGATGTGGCGTATGTGATCGATCCCTGCCGGGGCGATCGGGCGTTTTTTCAGTGGACCAACCAGCCCCGCCAGCGCTGTCAACGCACCGGCGGGTTTTATGTCATCGCGTCACGTTATCGCCAGGCCGAACTCGAAATGGCGGTTGCTCGTTTGCAAGGATCCAAAGATATGCCCAGCGATCCACGAACCTTTGGTCCATTTAGCGGAGGCGCGCCAGTGGTTAACATTTCGCAACCGCAGTCCCCCTATCAACACGTCGCTGTGATGGGGATGCTCACGATCCAACTCTGTTTGCTTGTGCTGTTAGCGTGGCGTTTGCTCGCGCCGCCGGCCGCGCCGCCGGCAGGCGAAAGCCCTGAACTTGCGAAAGTCGCCAAGCAACTCGAAGCGCTCGCCACGCTGACCGAATCCCAGCGCCAGCGCGAGGCCGAGGCGGTGGTGCTCGATAAAGTACTCAAGGAATTGCACGGCACGCCGCAGGGATTGGTGCAAAATCTCACCCAGCGCGAACAAGAAAACGCGGCGCTTCAGGCCGCCATCTTGGGCCAGAACGCGCTTGCCGAGAAGCAGCGGAACGAACTCCTCGCGCTGAAGGCGGAGACGGCGACCACCACCAAACAACTGCTGACCTGGAAAGACGACTATAAGCAACTCAAGGAGTCGCACGACAAACAAATAGCCAGCCTCAAGACGGAGTTGAAGAAGTACAAACCGGCGGAGAAGTCTGACGACGGGGATACCGCGAGCGCTCTGGCCAGCAACTGGACCTGGTATTGGATTGGCGGGGCACTCGTGGCGCTCGCGGCGCTAGGCTGCGTGGCGGCGACGATGTCGATTCGCCAAACGCCCGCCTTGTCGCCGGAGGAAGATATCGCCGCCCGTCCGTTTGTGCCTGAGCAAGCGCCAGCGGACCATCAAGCGAACCCCGAGGAGGCCACTAAACCCAAGCATTAGTGTTAGCGAGAGCGACCTCGCACAAGTGGGATGACTTTTATGTTTACTAAATCTCGAACCGAGCGGTTGCGGCGCGAGCATGACGCGCTCGTGGCGCTGCGCGCGGCGAGCACCATTCTCGACTTTCAAACGGAGAAAGACCCGCCGGAGTTGTATACGGTCACGTTTCGCGGCCGCAGCGTTTGCCGGGCGAGCTCCGTGCGCGGGGGAGGAGAGATCTGCACCGTGCATCGCGTCGAGTGCAGGCTACCGTTTGCCTATCCGCGGGATGTCCCGGATCTGCGTTGGCGCACGCCGATCTTTCACCCCAACATTTCGCACGACGGATTCATGAGCCTCCGCGAGCTCGGCATCCAGTGGAACGCGCAGATCATGCTCGATGCGCTCTGCGAGCGGCTGTGGGACGTGGCCCGCTTTGCCTATGTGAACTCGGCTGAGGTTCTCAACTACGCGGCGCAGCGCTGGCTCGACGAGCAGCCAGCGCACACGCTACCGCTCGATCCTCGCCCGCTGCGCGATGTGCGCCCCGCGCAGAGTTCCAACATCGTCGGGTACACGTTCACGCCAGACCGCAAGCTGGTGTTGCCGGCGGCGCGCGAAGCGCTCGACGTGCTATTCATCGACGAAGACACGCCGACGCCTGAACTCCCGCGGCGCGCGGACGATGATGAAGTGTTTTACATTGGGGATGAGTAAGTCGCGGACATGCACCACATGGATGGATTCCCCTGTTTTATCCTGCTAGTGATCATCGCCGGCTCGCTCGCGGCCGCGTGGTTTGGCCGCACGCGCACGCGCGAAGTGCAGGCCGCGTTCGCGTCGGTCGCGCGGTGGTATCGCGGCGTGTACCTGCGCAATAGCTGGCTCGTCCCGCCGGTGATGGTCATTCCCTATGGGGATGAAAAGATCGTTGTGTCCGTCACCAGGCATGCCTTGGGGCGGAAATGCACCCAGGCCCGCATCCCGTGGGCGGCCAACGATGCTGTCGTGCAAATTCGCTCGAATCAAGCCTATCTCCGCGGCGCCACGAGCGGGCATATGCTGCTCTTGCATCAAGACGAGTGGGACCGGCAATTCGTCGTCGAGACCAACGACGATGCAGCCGCGCGGCAGTTGCTCACTGGCGGCGTGCAAAGCGCCGTGATCATGCTCTCGCGCATTCGCCAGACCGGCGGCGTCGATATTTCGATTGGACTGGGCGAGTTCGTCGTGCAAAAGCTGGCCGTGCTCGATCAACCGGCCGAACTCTCCGCGTTTGTGCGGCATGTGTTGGAACTGTACGATCAAGCGTCCCTCTCGCGCTCTTGGGGCATCGACTTCATCGATCACACGCAGGCCCAAGTGCTCGAAGACGCGAAGTGCCCAGTCTGCGGCGACCTGATCACCGAAGGGATGGTGTTTTGCACCCGCTGCAAGACGCCGCACCACCGCGATTGCTGGACCTACTGTGGCAAGTGCGCCACCTACGGCTGCGGCGAGACGAATTTCGTCTATCCCCGCGTGGCCAAGCCGCGGTAGGCTTCCACGGCGGCGAGGAGCGGGTCGATGGTTTGCGCTTGAATTCGGTGCGGCGGATTCCACGGCACCCACACAAAGCCATCGTGCTCGGTGCACTGGATGGGGACTTCGTGGATCAGCCGCCCCAGGAAGATGACGAGCGTCTTGGGGACGCGCTCGCCCAGTCCATAGCGCCGCCCGTCTACTTCGTAGCCGAGCGTGAAGCGGAAACCATCGTCGAGTTCGAGATCCGCCGCGCGAATGCCGGTCTCTTCCTCCAGTTCACGCAGCGCGCACTGCCGTTCCGTTTCGCCGGCGTCGAGGTGCCCCTTGGGCAGGTCGAGCCGGCGGGGATGCCGCATTAACAGAAACGACTCGACCGGCGTGCTGCGAAACACCAGCACGCCGCAGGCTTTGACTTCGTGCATGGCGGGGGGGTTACTTGGGAAGCTGGAAATCCGCGATGAAAAGCTGGCTGCTATGGTCGTCGGTGCGGGTGCTCGTCCACATCAACTGCTTACCGTCCGGCGAGAAGACCGGCAGAACGTCGGCGCTGGAGGAATCGGTGATGCGAACCGGCGGCTCGATCGTGAACTTGCCATCCTTCACCGTATACCTGGCGAGCCACAGATCGAAATTCGGCCGCACGGTCGGATCCGAATGATCCGCGGCGGACCAAATGAGGTACGGCGCGGTGGGATGCCAATAGGGGCCCCAGTTCACGCCGGTGTTGTCGGTAAGGGCGGTTTCATGTTTTCCGTCGATGCCGATCACGTAAATTTGCAACTGGTCCGGTACTTTGCGGTCACTGCGGAACACGACCCACTTCTCATCCGGCGAAATGAACGGCCCGCCGTCGTAGCCGGGGACGTTGGTCAGTTGCCGCACATTGGTCCCATCGGAGTTCATCACATAGATGTCGGGGTCGCCATCGCGGTCGCTGCAAAACGCAATCAACTTGCCGCTGGCCGAGTACGCCCCTTCAGCGTCGTAACCTTTTTCCTGGGTGAGTTGCTTCGTAATGTTCCCCTGGAGATCCGCCTCGAAGATGTCCAAATGCGGATCGAAATCCCACTTATAACTAGCGCGGCGACCCAGACGCTTGTTCTCGGCGTCAACTTTACGGGCGGCGGCTTCCGTTTCGTCCAGATTCGGATCGAGATGGCTCGACGCGAAGAGAATCTTCTTGCCGTCTGGCGAGAAAAAGCTGCACGTTGTTCGCCCGCGACCGGTGCTGAGCCGCCTGGGGACGATCTCGTCGCCGGTCAGCGGCTGCGTATAAATTTGATAGAACGGATAGTCGAGCGGCACGGCCTGATAAATAATCTGCTTCCCGTCCGGCGAAAAATACCCTTCACCCGCCTTGGCCATGCCACTGTTCACCTGGCGGATGTTTTTCAGGTAGGTACTCTCAACCGATTTCGCTTCGTCGGCCCGCGCGGCCGTGGCGGCGAAGAATGAAATGCTGAGCAAGGCGGAGAAACAGACTATCGTGCTGCGCATAGCGGGAAATCCTGAAGGTGGGAGTGGGACCGGTCGGCGGCAACCGCTGTGCGCGGCTGCGCCCTAAAGATTATACTCAACCCAGGCGAGAATCGACAGCGGCGCGCGGGTGCGGTTCGTAAGCGGGTCGCCAACGCGAAGGGGTGAAGGACCGAATTTCGAGCAATTTAGTGCTTTGGATTGAGGCTTTGGAATGATGAAGGACGACGCTCCATGAAGATCTACACCAAGACAGGCGACGACGGCACGACGGGGCTTTTCGGCGGGCCGCGGGTGCCCAAGGACGACCTCCGCATCGCGGTCTATGGCGAAGTCGACGAACTCAATGCGTGCATCGGCATTGTGCGGGCGGAAGCGCCGACGTCCGCCATCGACGCGGTGTTGCTGCGCATTCAGCATGAACTGTTCGCCGTCGGGGCGGAACTCGCCACGCCGGATCCCGACGCGCACGAAATGCGACTCATCGGCGCGGCGCATATCGAAGCCCTCGAGGCGGCCATCGATCGCAACGAAGGCTTCCTCGCCCCGCTGACGCAGTTCGTCCTTCCCGGCGGCACCAAAGTCGCTTCGCAGTTGCATGTCGCAAGGTGCGTCTGCCGGCGGGCGGAACGAAAGCTCATCACGCTCGCCCGCGCCCAGCCGGACTGTTCCTTTCAAACCGTCTTGATCTACCTCAATCGCTTGAGCGACCTGTTGTTCGTCCTCGCCCGCATCGCCAACGCGGTCGCCGGCTTTCCGGATGTGCCATGGGCCAAGCCAGAGAAATAGCGCCTTGACCAGCGCGCAGCGAGGCCTGAGCTGCTGATGTCAACCACTGTGTTCCGTCCCGCAAAAGATTCGCATGTCTCCTTCATCTCAGCAACGGCAACTGTTCGACGCTGAGCCTCCCCCGTGGGAACTCGACGAACAAGCTGAGCAGCTCGTGGCGGAAATCGTTTTCTCCGGCGCGCCGTGGGGACCGTACGATTACTGCGTGCCCGACAATTTGCGTGCGCGCCTGCAACTAGGCAAACGGGTCCGCGTCGCGCTAGGCCGGGGCGAGCGGCCGATGACCGGGTACTGCGTCAAGCTGGAAAACCGCCCCGCAGGCGCGCGCCAACTCAAGCCGATTCTGCAAGTGATCGACGAGCAGACGCTTCTCTCCCCGCACATGCTGCGGCTCACGGCCTGGCTGGCGGACTATTACCTTTGCCACTGGGGCCAAGCGCTCGATGCGGCCGTCCCCGCCGGCGTGCGGTGGCAAGCCGGGACGCGCGAAGTCAAGTTCTTTCAACTCGCGCCGCACGCGCGTTCGCAAGACGCCTCGCTCAAGCTCACGGAGAAACAACGCGCCATCATCGAGGCCCTGGAGCAATCCACTCGCCCGCTCACGCTGCAGCAACTTATGCAGCGCGCCAAGGTGACGAGCGCCCCGATTCAGACGCTCCGCAAGAAGCAGTTGTTGGAAGTGACGTCCGAGCGCATCATGCAGACCGACCTGGACGACGCGCCGCTGCCGCGCGAAGCGAATCACGACTTGCACGCGGATCAACGGACGGCGCTTGCCACGATTCTCAGCACGCTCAACAGCGGCCAGCATCGCACCATCCTGATGCACGGCGTCACCGGGAGCGGCAAAACCGAAGTTTACATTCGGGCCATCGAAGAGGTCATCCGCTTTGGCCGTCAGGCGATTGTGCTGGTTCCCGAGATCAGCCTCACGCCGCAAACGCGGCAGCGGTTTCGCTCGCGGTTTGAGCGGGTCGCTGTGCTGCATAGCCATTTGAGCGACAAGGAGCGGCATTACCACTGGCAGCGCATTGCCCGCGGCGAGGTGGAGGTGATCGTGGGCGCGCGGAGCGCGATCTTCGCCCCCACGCCGCATTTGGGACTCATCGTGATCGACGAAGAGCACGACGGCAGCTTCAAGCAAGACTCCGCCCCGCGGTATCACGCCCGCGACGTGGCCGAGTATCGGGCCAAGGCGGAAGGTCTGCCGCTGGTGCTCGGTTCCGCGACCCCTTCGCTCGAAAGCTGGCATCGCGCGCACAGCGGCGAGTATACATTGCTGACAATGCCGGTTCGCGTATATGCTCGCCCGCTGCCGCATGTCGGGACCATTGACTTGCGGGACGAGTTTCAAAACCGTTCCTCGCGCGGCGCGGTGAGCCGGCCATTGCATCAGGCCATTCATCAGGCTCTGCGCGAAGAAGGGCAGGTGATTTTGCTGCTTAACCGCCGCGGTTTTGCGACCAGCATTCAGTGTCCCGCGTGCGGGCATGTGGTGGAGTGTCCCAATTGCAGCATCGCGCTGACGCATCATCGGGTGGAAGCGAAAGCGGTCTGCCACTACTGCGATTATCTTATCGACGCGCCGGTCCGTTGTCCCGAGTGCAACTTCGACGGCATCCGCTACGCCGGGCTGGGGACGCAAAAATTGGAAGCGGAGATTCGTTCGCGGTTCGCCGATGTCCCAGTGCTCCGCATGGATAGCGACACGATGCAAAAGCCCGGCAGCCATGAAGAAGCGCTGGCGCGGTTTCGCGACGGCGAAATCAAGATTTTGCTCGGGACGCAGATGATCGCCAAGGGGCTCGATTTTCCGAACGTGACGCTGGTCGGCGTGATCAACGCGGACACGGCGCTCCACTTCCCAGACTTCCGCGCTTCCGAGCGGACGTTTCAACTCGTAACGCAAGTCGCCGGGCGGACCGGGCGAGGCGAGAAAGGGGGCCGCGTTCTCGTGCAGACATTCAGCCCCGAACATCCCGCGATTGTCGCGGCGCTGGAGCACGATTACGAGCGTTTTGCCGCCGGCGAGTTGGAAGTGCGGCGACGATTCAACTACCCGCCGTTCTCGGCGATGATTCGGCTGCTCGTACGGGGCGGACTCGAAACGGCCGCCGAGGCTTTCGCCGACCAACTCGCCGACCGCGTCCGTCAGGCGACGAAAACTTGCGAAGTGGAAACGCGCATCCTCGGCCCCGCGCCGGCGCCGCTCGCGAAGTTGCATGGCAAGTTTCGCTTTCATATTTTGCTGCAAGCCGCCGACGCCGCCGACTTGCGCCGCGTGGTGCGCGAGGCCGCCCGCGATTTGAAACCGCCGGAGGACGTTTTCTGGGCCGTGGACGTCGATCCGCTGGATATGTTGTAGGCTCTTGACTAGCTCCGCGCGCCAGCAACGCCCTCGCAATGCTCGGCATAGCCCTGGCCGTGTATCTGGTGAACTCGCTGAAGTAAGCCATACATCCAGCCTCTATTTTCGCTACTCTTGTTCGGCTGGAAACGCGTGGCGTACTGGGGCGTTTCGACGAACATGGGGCAAGGTTTGAATCGCACTTAGCCGAAGCCTGTGGTATCCTGGATGTTTCAGGCGAGAAGCCTGCGGCTGGATCGAACGTGGTTTTGGGAGGCTTGTGTCGTGCGATATCGTGTCCTCATTGAGCAAGATGAAGATGGCGTCTACATCGCCGAAGTCCCCATCCTGCCTGGCTGCCTTTCGCAAGGCAAAACACGCTCGGAGGCGATCGACAATATCAAGGAAGCGATTGCCGGGTATTTGGAAAGCCTGGAAGCGCATGGCGAACCGGTTCCACCGTCCATAACCGAAGAGGTTGTGGAGGTTAAACCATGAGCGCGCTGCCGGTGGTTTCGGGGCGCGCAGTCGTCCAGGCGTTGGGTAAGGTTGGGTACGCGCTGGACAGGCAACGCGGCAGCCACATGATTTTGCGACAGCAAATCTCACCCCACCGGCGCGTGACGGTTCCCGATCATGAAGAAGTTGCCAAAGGGACATTGCGCGCGATCATTCGACAGACTGGCTTGACCGTTGAGGAATTCAACGACCTGCTGTAACCCAACAACGTCGCGAGAACAGTGAACGGGAGTTGATTCCCGTTAGAGATTTTCAACCTCGTTTCCTTCGGTGGCAATTCTTGGCGAGCCAACATCCATCCAGCACTCATCGACCACTACCAAAACATTCACGACCCTCACGAAATTCAAGCTCCACGACCACCGCCGACGCTGCCGCATCGCGCGGCGTGGTGCGCGAGGCCGCCAGCGGTTTGTTTCCACCTCATAGGTCACCCCCTTTGTCCACACCGCCTTCATCGTCTGATCCCCGCGTCTTCTTCGCCGCCGAACGCACGCTCCTGGCGTGGGTCCGCACGAGCCTGGCCGTGATGGGGTTTGGGTTTGTCGTCGCCCGGTTTGGTTTGTATATGCGCGTCTTGGCTGGGGAGAAAGTCACGGAGGCGCAGCGGATCACCACGACGACGATCGGCGTGGGGTTGGTGGTGCTCGGCGTCGTCGCGCTCCTCTTCTCCGCGGTACAGCACGTGCGCTACGTCCGCACCCTCCCGCGACACGATCGCCCCCGCGTCCACTGGCTCGACTTCGCCTTCTTCTTCTCCCTCGCCCTGGCCATGCTCGGCACGGCCCTGGCGGTGTATCTGGTGGTCTCGCTGAAGTAGGCCGGACTTCCCGCCGCTGTATTTGCTACTCTCGCGCGGCTGGAAGCGTTACCCGTGCTCAAGCACGGGCCTATTACTCGCCTGACGGCGGGGAAGGACCGTGAACGGCCCTGAATACCGCCATTATTGACCATGGAACCGATCACCGTTCCCCTACCAATAACGGCGATTATGAGCCCCGCTGCGCAATCGCCACTTCCGCCCCGCGACCCCATCGGGCTCGTCCCGATGGTGAGCAAGTGGGTGAGCTAAACGCTCGCCGCCCCTCCTCCGACACGACCCCTTCGGGCTCGTCCCGATGGTGAGCGAGTCCCTGAGCTACTCTCCCGCGTCACCGCCCGCCAATCATCGCGTCAGCGATGCTCCCCCGGTGTTCACGCTCCTTTTCCGCGTAGCGGTCTTAGGCCCGTGCTTGAGCTTACGCACGGGTACGAACTCTACAGTACGCGAAACTTCACGCTCCTTTGCCCGCACTTCTTTGCCTTTTGGTCCTCGACCGTCACCTGCAGCGTGTACTCGCCGGGGGCGAGGTCGCGGGGGATGTGCATGGGGTAACGGATGAAGTAGTCGTGGCGGCGTTGGCGGCAGACTTCGCTGGCGGTGGGGAACTCGTGTTCGGCCAGGCGGCGACCGGCGGCATCGAAGACGCGGTAACTGCTGACGAACTCCGTCGCGTAGCCTTGGGAAGTCGATTCGGAAGCGAAGTTCTCCACTTCCATGTACAGCAGCACTTCCTGATCCGGCTGGAACTCGTACCTGGCGAACTCCTCGTAAGTCCCCCAAATCGAAACCTGCTTGCAGAGCACGACGTTGGTCAAGTCGAGCGTCGCCGCAGCGGAGAGATGATCGACAGCCTCGCGGAGCGAGCGCAAGGCGAGCGCGGCGCGGCGATCCTTCAGCGGCGTCCCCTCGTCGGCGAGCAGCACGTGCAAGCCATGCAGTTGGGCGTTCCAATACTCTTGTTCGTCGGCGTCCGCGTCGGGGAGCGCGCGCAAGGCGTCGTTCTTACGATCGGCCAACAGGTACAGGATGCGCAGCGACGCTTGATAACGGGCCGCCTCTTGCGGCGTCGGCTGGCCGTGTTGCAGATCGTGCTCGAGCGCGCGAATGGTCTCCGCGAGTTGCGTGGACCACGGAATCGTTTCGGTCGCATCGGTCGCTTCGTCCGTGGCGAGATCCGGCGTGGAAGTCTTGGCGCTCGCGGCGAGCGACGGCGGCGCGGAGGCAGCGCACTGCCCGCCTGCGTCCTGTTCGCAGTCCGTACACTCCGCGGCTGAAACGTCGCCGGTGGGTCGCTGCGTGGTGTGAATTTTGGGTTCGGAAGTTTCCGCAGGCTTGCCGGCGCCGCTGGTCTGCACCTTGCCGCCAAAGATGCCGCTGGCGGTCGCTTGCGGCGCGCTCCGTTTGGCGTACAACACGCGATCGGCCAGCGAAGGTTCACGCACGTTGGCGCTGGCGGTGGAAGCTGTCGCGGCGGAATCGGTCGCGGCGGACGGCGATTCGCTGGGTGCTTGTTCGTTGGCAGGCGAAGCCGGGGCAGGGGAGGGGGACGATGAGGGTTGCTCGGGTGCAGCTTCCGTCGCAGCCGCTGGTTTCACCGGCGATGGAACCACGTGGGCGAGCGCCGTTTCGGGATACGCGACGCTAGCCGTAGCGGCGCCCTTCTTCTCCGCCAACTGTTCTTGCTGCAGCACGAGCGTGGCGTTGAACTGCCGCAAGAATAGCATAGGAACCGGCTCCCCTTGTTGCAGTGTGCGCGCGAGTTCGTCGTATTTCTGGGGCGTCGTGTCCGGCAGTGCTTTGTAACGGGCAAGCGTTTCGGTGACGAGCGCTTGATACTCGGGGGTCGAACCGCTGGCGTTTTGCGCGCCGCCGCCAGCGAGCGCGGCCGGTTGCGCGAGTTTAGTATCTGCGTCTTTCGCGTACTGCTCCGCACTGACGACAGGCGCCGGCGAAGTGGCCGAGGAAGCCTTCGCGTCCGGCTGCTTCGCTTCGCTCGCGACGGCCATCTCGCGGTCGAGCGTCTTCGATAAATCGGCGCGGGCTTTGTCCTTCGAACCCCAATGAGCGCACCCGGCGACAAACACCACCAGGGTGCTCAGCACGATCCAAGCGACGGATGGTCGGGCGGTCGTCATATGCGTTCCACACAATGAGGATAAAACAACGGCGGGGCGGGGATAGTACGGCACGCCGTCGATGACGACAAGATGGAATCTGACAGCTCCCGCAAATTGGCCAAATTGCCAAATTCGCCCCGGCAGAAGATTGGACTTTCCGCGACTGATCTTCCACAATAGAACGGTGCGCGACGCTCGCGACACGCATTGCTACCTGACGTTCGTGTGCCGCGTTCCGCAGAACCCGTAAGCTAAGACGCCATAAGGAGTTCCGTCGTGAAGTTCCACCTCAGCCGCCGCGCCGCCCTCAAAACGCTCGCGGCAAGTTTGGGAGCTGCTGCCCTATCGGAGGGGACAATATTGCCTGGTGCTTTGCCGCAGGCGTATGCCGCGAAGAAGAACGAGCGGTGGGAGCAGGCGATCAAGCGCGGGCTGGACTGGGTTGCACGCACGCAGTCGAAACTGGGACAATGGACCGCAGGCAATTACCCCACGGCGATGACCGCGCTCGCCGGCACGGCCCTGATTGCCTCGGGTTCGACAACGACCCAAGGCCCGTATGCCAAACATATTCGCCGCGCGGTGGACTACCTCGTTAGCAAGTCGCGGGAGAACGGCCTCCTCGGCGACCCGGTGACAGATAACCGTTACACGTACGGTCACGGGTTCTCGATGCTGTTTCTCTCGCAGATTCTCGGCGAAGAGGAAGACGAGCAGCGTCGTGAAGAATTGATTGACGTGCTCACCCGCGCGGCGAATTTTAGTGGCAACGCCCAGACGCCATCGGGCGGTTGGGGTTATGTCAGCGCTAAGGACGGCAACAACTTCGACGAAGGCTCGACGACCATCACCCAGGTGCAAGGCTTGCGCGGTTGTCGCAACGCAGGCATCGAGGTTCCCAGCTCGATCATCGACAAGGCGAAGAAGTACATCTACGACTGCCAGAATCCCGACGGCGGCATCTCCTACAGTTCGCGCAACCACGGCACGAGTCGCCCTGCCATCACCGCCGCCGCGATCGCTTGCCTGTACAACGCAGGCGATTACCACGACAAACACGTGCCGCAGATGCTCGAGTACGCCCAGAAGAATCTCAGCGGACTCTCAGAAGGCGGCAACGCCTTTGGCCACTGGCATTACACCTATCTATATTACTCGCAGGTCATGTATCGCCAGGAGAAGCAGGACTGGGAGCCGTATCGCGACAAACTCTACGAGCGAATCGTGAGCGAACAAGCCAGCGACGGCAGTTGGGAAGGGAGCATCGGCCCGATCTATGTCACGGCCTGTAACTTGATCATGCTGCAGCTCGACCTGGCGTATCTGCCGATTTATCAACGGTAGCGGAGTTAATACGTCCTTCGATAATAGTACGTTGCCGCTCACGCCGTCTGTTCCGCCAGCTTCAAGAACAGCATCTCAATTGCCAGGCGGGCGCGGTCGCGCTGCGAATGCGAACCTTTGAGTGAGAGGTCGGCTTCGAGCAGCCACTGATACAGCTTGACGGCCCGGCGGCGGGTGATTTTTTTGAGTTGCTCTTGGGCCCGCTCGTTCGCGCCAGGCGGGAAGTTGCGTACGCCGGCCTGTTCGAGCGCTTTGCCCAGCGTGAGGCGGGCCTGGCGGCGCTCGCTGGCTTCGTAAATCCGCGTCGCGGTCGCGAAGCGGCGGAGCGACCACGAGATTTGTCCGAAGATCGCTTGCGGTTCCGACCCGCTGCGGAGTAAATGATCGAGCTCGGTCAGTCCCGCGGCGGCCTTGCCAGCGGCCACGTCGTCGAGCATCTGCCACGCGGTCCGCATCCGCCACCCGCCGACGACTTCCTTCACCAGCGTCGGCGAAACTTTGCCGCCGGGCTTCACAAACAGTGCGAGCTTGCCGAGGTCTTGATCCATCACGCCGAGATGCGGGCCAACGATCTGCACGAGCTCATCCGCCGCGGCCCCTTCGAGGACGATGTTGTGCCGCGACTTGCCCCACGCGATAAGCCACTTGCTAATCTTCGGAACATCGGGGTCTTTGTTGCGCGCGCCGGTCGGGACGGCGCATTGCACTTGCCGGCCGTGGGCGTCGATGGCCTTGTAGAGCTTGGTGTTGGACGGCCAGCTATCGACCGCGAGCATGAGGATCGCCGTGGACTTGGGCTTGGCGACATAATCCTCAAGCTTCGCCCGATGCTCGGTGACGAAGCCATCCGCGTCCTCAAGCATCACCAGGCGCTGGCCGCCACCACCAAAGAGCGACCCCGTGGAAAGCTCATCGCTCACATCCCGCCACGGCGTTTTCGGGCCGAACGTCGTCAGTTGAACGTCGTCTCGCCCCGCCGCCAGGCGTTCGCGGAGCTTGGCGAGCACCAACGAGCGCAAGAACGATTCATCCCCCATCAGCACAATCACCGCCGCCGGGGGATACTTCTCCGGGGCCGCGAGGTAGTCAAAGGCATGCACAGTATGCGACATGTCGGCCAATGTAACCCTTTGTCCGGCAGGCGAAAAGCACAGCGGGCGAAACAGCCACCAAGGGGTGGTTCGTGACTGAAGGCGAATTTTCAGGCAAACGGATGGTTTGTTGTAAGTGGCTTATAACAAATACGTTACGTACATTTCGTTGGAGCGAGAGGAGTGCGCGCAGGGCCTAATAATCGCCGCTGATGGAGGGGAGGGGGGATTTTTTACCACGAAGTCACGAAGGCACGAAGAAGAAGGGAGAAGGAAGAAGGAGGAGGACAGGGAGAACGGGTTTCTTTCTTATCCCCGCATCTCATCTTGTTTTGTCTTTTCTTTTCTTTCTTGTATTGTCTTTCCTTCGTGCCTTCGAGTCTTGGTGGTAAATCCGTCTTCGTCAAGTTGCCAATCGCGGCCGCTTTCTCGCGCTGACGCATTCGCAATAGTCGCGTTCGCTCCCGGCGGCTAATGGTACAAGAACAGCGGTACGCTGGTGCGCTGAATGGTGTGCCTGGTGGTTGAGCCGAATAGCCATTCCGCGATGCCGGAGTGGCCGTAAGCGCCCATCACAATCAGGCCGGCTTTTCGTCCCAAGGCTTCGTCGAGAATGATCTGGCTGGGAGGGTCGCCGCTGAGGAGGGCCACATGGTGGGCGCGCACGCCGTGGAAGTCGAGAAACTCGACGGCGCGCTGCGCGATTTTGCTGGCAACGATGCGGTCCTGGGGGTCAATCGCCAAGACGTGGACGCGGCCGCTTTCCAAGAGTCCCGTCGCCACCGCGGCCTGAAGCGCGCGGGCCGCCGAGGCGCTGCCGTCGTAGGCCACCAGAACATCTTCGCCGCCGACATTGACCTCCGGCACCGCGACAACGGGGCGGGGCGGGTTGCGGAGCAATTTGTGCAAAGTCTGGCACGCGCGGGTCGAGGATTCGAACTCGAAATGGGTCTCTTGCCCGAGCACGATCACATCGTAGCGTTGGGCCTCGATGGCGATTTGCTCTGCCGGCAAGCCCATGTCTTCGAGCAGTTTATGCGAGACTTGGGCCTCCGTCGCGCGGAGCGCGAATTTGGAGAGCAACTGATCGCACCGCTCGCGGGCATCGTGCAGCAGGAGATCGTAGGCCACCTTGTAACTGGGATGGAGTTGCTCGGGGAGCGTCCGATCGCGCAGCATCGGTTCGCAGATGACCGCCACGCCGGTCAGCAGGCAATCGAAACGCCGCGCCCACGCGATACCGAGTTCAACGGCGGCGGCGCTGAATTTGGAATCGTCTAGCCCGACGAGTATCGACTTGAGCATGAAGGCCACTTTCTGTTACTTGAGTTGTTGGTCCAACCAATCATACACTTCTTGCCGAATCTCGGGAGGGAAGTCGTGGGCGCAAGCGGGGTAGCGGGCGACGAGATGCTTGGGCTGGCCGAGCAAGTCGTAGACTTTTTGTGCTTCGGCGACCGCCTTCTTCACGCCGGTGACAGCGAAGTTATCGTCGTTCAGCGGCGCGTTGATGAACACCGGTCGCGGGGCGAGCGCGCCGAGGACTTCATAAAAGTCGAACGGCATCTGGTCGGGATCGCTCGCGTACCGCTCACGAATGCGGGGCATGTACCGATCCTGCGTCCACCCCTTCAAGTCGCCGTTGTAATAATCGTGAAACGGCGTGAAACCGCAACTCGTGACCACGCACTTGATCCGCTGATCGAAGCACGCCGTGAACATGCCGTTATGCCCGCCCAGCGAATGGCCAATGACGCCGATGCGATCGGGATCGACGTACGGCAGCGATTCGAGCGCGTCCAGGCAACGGATATTATCCCAAATGGCTTTCATCGTGCCGGATTGGTAGTGCGAATGCGTCGTCTTGAGATCGAACGGGTTCTCGCCCATCGTGGGATAATCGGGGCAAATGCAGACGTAGCCGCGCTCGGCGAGTTCGCGGGCGTACGCGCGATTTTCCTTTTCTTCTTCGCCGGTAACGATCTTCTTGCCGTGGGGGATCGAAGTCGGATGCAAGCAGAGCATCGCGGGCGCTCGTTGGTTCGTTCCCTCCATCACGCTCGTGGGGACGAGTACGGTCACGTTCAGGGAGTCATTGTCGTTGGCGCGGCTCTTCAGGCGGGCGGAGAATTGACCATATTTCTCGTGAGCAACGGTCTTATCACCCCAGACAATTTCCGTCGCCCGCGCGCGCGACGAGGGCAACGCGCCCACCACTTGTTCCATCGAGCGGAGGACATGCCAGCGCCGCTGCGCCCATTCGAGCGGCGTCTTGACGGGCCGCAAGTCACCGGCGGCAGTGGCATAGACCAGCAGTTGTTGGTGATTGGCATATGCGCCGAGTGCTGCGGTGCTGGGCTGGTCGGGCATGACGTGGGCCTGGTTGACGAGCAAGTTCTCAAACAGATACAGCCCATTGCGACTCGGCGCGAGGAGGTCGAGATCGCCATCGCCGTCGATGTCGATCGTCTTACCATCAAGATCGATTCCCGCCGGTCCTGGCTCTTGAATCGGAAACCGGGTCCATGTTTTGTGTTGGGCGTCGTACTTGTACCAATAGATAACGAGCGGATCGTACTCGCCTGGATCGTTCCCCTCATGCCCCATGTACCGCTTGCCGGCGATGAGATCGAGCGCACCGTCGTTGTCGATATCGGCGAGGATGGGGGCGTGACATTGGGACCAGGAAGTATCGAGCGGCGCGAGTTCGAGCGACTGCAAGGATTCGTAACTCTTGGTGTTCGCCGTGTAGACACCGGTGCGATGGCCGCGTCCCCAAATCAAGAGCGTATCTTGATGGGGGAGCGTGAGCGCATGAATGGGAACGCTCGCATCGGCATGCAGGCGACGAACGTGCTCCTGATCGCCAAACAGGCGAAAGGCCCAGCGGCCTGCGCGAGGGTCGCGGGGACGAGCGAAGATTCCGCGCGTCGTGATGAGCTCGCCTGTGGCGTTGTCCCAGCCAATTCCGTGCCCCGCGACTTCTTGTGGCAAGTCATGTTTCAGCCACTTTGGCGCCAGCGTGCCGCCAGCTCGATGTTCTGGCGCGTATTCATACCATGCCGCGAAGTCCGTGCCGTTGGGAAGGATGTCCAAATCACCGTCGCCGTCGAGATCGTGCAGGCGGCCGGTTTCGCTGTGGCCGGGCTTGTCGATGATGTGGGCGATCCAATCTTGCTGGCCGAGTTTTTCGCCTGGATGCTCGATCCAGTAAATGGTCTCGCTGCGATAGTTCACGCTGATGATGTCGAGCCAACCGTCGCCGTTGCAATCCATGGGCAAGTTGGAATAGTCGTCGAATCGCCCGCGAATGATCTCGACGTCGCGGACTTTGTGTTGTTTCCAGGTCGGCGCTTCATACCACCAGCCGCCGCTGAAGATGTCGAGGTCGCCATCATGATCGATATCAAACGCCGCGCAAGCGGGGAACTCGCTCTGCGCGTTGATGGTGTGCATTTTCCACGCGACTTCGGCGGCGACGCTACTGGAAGCGCAGGTCAGCAAGCAGGAAGCAAGTACGAGGGAAAGGAACGTTTTCATGGAAAAGTCTCAAGGTTCGTGTCGGCAACTCGCAGTGCGCGATGCAATCCTCACGGGGTGCGCGAAGTCTACGTCTACGGCGTGTCTTTCGCTGCGTGGCGCAATTCATTATGCACGCGGGCGACGTCCCACATGTAGTGGCCAATTTTGTGCGTTTCAGCGGCCTGAACATGCCTGGCGGCGAGCGCCGGCTGGCCCGTCGCTTCATACCACAGTCCCACATAAAGATGGGCATAAAACAAGCGCGAATTCTTGGCGGCTTCCGAAGGGGCGTCGGCGCTCGCGGCCTTCAGCACATCTTCCGGCTTCAACTTGCCGCGATACAGGTCATAGATCTCCATCATCGGAACGCGGGCATCGTTTTGGATCGGGAGCATGGTTTTCTGCGCCTCGGCGACCCCCTTGTCGCGGGCGACACACAGATACCGCCAGACCGAATTCTCGACATCGTTGTCGTGATAGGTTTGATACAGTTCAAATTGCTTCGCGCCGGCGGCGAAGTCGCCTGCGTAGTAGAGCGCGATGCCGCGCTCCCATTGCTGCGGAGCGAACTTGGGAGCGAGCTTGATGTAGTGATCAAAATCCGCCACCGCTAGTTTCACTTTGCCAAGGCAGAAGTAGGTTCGCGCGCGCCAGTAGTAGGCTTCCGCCAAGGCTGGGTTCTGCTGGATGGCTGCATCGAAGGCGTCGAGCGCGGCAGAGTAGGCGCGCGTCTCCGCTTGCTCCATCCCTTCGCGGAGGAGTTCTTCACCGCCCTCCGCCGCGGACGAAATGGGGACGATTCCGCCGATGAGAATGAGCCCGGCAACCAGCCAACGGAAACGATTCATGAGGTGCTACCAATCTGCATGCGTTGATGATCCCGCGGACGCTAGCAGCGCGGGGCGGTGTCCTTATTTTGGCCAGAACCGATGCGCGTGTTGCTCATCATGAGACGAAGGCGTGTCTCAAATCAAGACGCCAGTCTCAATTCAAGACAATGGCTGGACAAATTTCTCTTCACAAATAGGTGTTGTCACAACAAACGGCCGGCGCTTAAGCCGATGCCCCGGCGCAACTTGGGAGTTTCTTGAGCGGAAAATATCGGAATTTCTCATACCGGCGGCATCGCCTTTGCACCTATTGTTACGCATCGCACGGCAGAGGAACAGCAGCGCGGTGCTGCAATCTGACGCGTGTCGAAAGCCAGGCGAGCTTCACAGACGGCTGCCTGGTGTATTTTTAGTGACGGGTGCTAGCAAGCGACCCAGTCGCGCAGTGCTTGTCATGGAGGAATGGTTATGTTGGTTTTGAGTCGCAAAGTCGGGGAACAACTGGTCATCGGCGGCAATATTCGCGTGGTGGTGCACCGCATCTCCGGCAATCGGGTGACGATCGGCATCGAAGCCCCTGACGACGTGCGCATCGTTCGCGGCGAACTTGAACTGCACGAAGCGGAATTGTCCCGTTTAGAAGCCGAAGAGGCGGCGGCCGAATATGCAGGCCGCTTTGCCCACGATGACACGGCCGTAGCGACGCTCCCTCGTCGTCGAGTCCGTTAACACCCGGGCCCTGTCAGCGTGGAACGTGACTCGGTTTGACTGTCTGGCGAGTATTCGCAAGCGCCGATGCTCGGGTATCAGCAGTTCGGATTCGCGCAAGACAGTCGAATCGAGGTCACGCTGATCTTGCCATCGAAGCACTCGGCGACATCGGTGCCAGCGCTCCGCGCGCGGTCGTGATAAACGCCACTGAAGTGCCAGCGCCCGTCGCGTAAGTCGTAAGCGATCGCGAGCGGACTAGGATCGAGTTCGCAATCGGAAATCTCAGGCAGTGTGTTATCCGCGAGCGTTTCAGGATCGGGGTAGTTCACATTCCAAAAGGAACCGCCGGGGAGCTTTCGCGCGTGTAACATTTGCACGATGTGCGACGTCCATGCGACGATTCGCGCGGGTTGGAGCGTGGAACCACGACGACGATATTGTGAGAGCGCCATGGCCGGTCGTCCAAAGATGGCCGCTTCCCGCGCGGCCGCGACGGTTCCGGAATGCCACACATCAACGCCGAGGTTGCCGCCATCGTTCACGCCACTGAGGATCAGATCGACATCCGGGGCAATATGAAAGAGCGCGAGCCGAACGCAATCAGCAGGCGTGCCATCGACTGCGAAGCGATTGGGGCCGCGCTCTTCAACATGCAGCGGCCGCGACGTGGTCGTTTGATGACTGCAACCGGACTGGTGCTGATGCGGCGCGACAATGATGGTCTCCCCCAGCGATTGCACTGCTTCCGCGAGCGCCGCAATCCCAGGGGCATCGATGCCGTCATCGTTGGTAAGCAGGATTTTCATAGGCAGATTTTCGTGGACGGATTATTTATTGCAATGCTGTGAGGACTTTGCGCAATGCCAAGACGACGCGGTCAACAGTTTCCGTAGACGACAACAACACCGGATGATGCAAGAGCACCGTTGCTTCCGCCGCCTCGCGACTATGCGGCAGGTTGCCGACGCGGCGACAGCGCGTCGCGGACCGGCCAACAAAGCTGCGAAACCCGGCGCCGATCGCGACCCCTTCGGCTTGCATCGCGGCCACAAAACTTTCGCGAGGCGCGCCGTCAAGCGTAGCGGGGGCGTAACTCCACGCAAATTTATAGTAGCCTGACGAGCCGCGTTCAGGCGGTGACGTCACAGGGATCAGGCCGGGCAAAGCGGCGGTCAACATTCGCAGTCGCGTGGCGTTTGCGAGGCGGAGGGCGTTATCAACAGGAAGTCGCCGTAACTGCGGGCAGAGCACGGCCGCTTGAAGCTCCGAGAGCGGAAAGGCGTTGTTGCCTCGCTCGCACGCGATCTTCGCCCGCTGCGCGATTTGCGCATCGTTGGTGACAATCGCGCCCCCGCGGCCGGCGGTGAGTAACTTGCTGCCGCCAAAACTCAGGACGCCAACATCCCCCCAAGTTCCCGCCACGCGACCCTGTACTTCGCTCCCCGGCGACTGGCAAGCGTCTTCCACCACGGCGATGCCGCGCGCACGGCAGAGCGCGACCAGACGCTCCATATCAGCCACGCCACCATGCAAATGCGAAACGAGGACGGCCTTGGTCTCTGGGGAAATCGCGGCTTCCACTTGTTCGACAGCCAGACACCAGGTGTGCGGTTCGATATCCACCAGCACCGCCCGCGCGCCAATAGCTTCTACGGCCCGAAAATTACCGGGAAAATCGTAGCCGGCCAGGATCACTTCATCGCCGGGGCGGACCTTCACGCCGCGCAGCGCGAGTTCCACCGCGAAGGTTCCCGAGCAACAGGCCAGCGCGTGCTCGACGTGGTGAAGTTTCGTCAGTTCCGCGCACAGTTCCGCGACATGCTGGGCGTCGTACTTTCCCCAGCTCCCGTCTTCGTAAGCGGCCAGGAGCGCCGCGCGAACGTCGTCGTCGGCGCGCGGCCAGGCCGGAGGCCCCTCCGGGAATATCGGCGCGCCGCCATCCAGCGCGAGTTGTTTCAGGTCGTTGGCCATTCAATCAGCGCCACGCTCGGCAGGGGATCGAGAGGATATCACGGCAAACTTGCGACGCCATCGGCCGCGGGCTACACTCAGTCGTTCTTCTAACTTAACAGCGGCAGAGGCGTAAGTGGTTCCATGAAACGAATGCGATTTGTGATGATCGGTGGTTTTCTCGGTGCTGGCAAGACCACCGCGATTGCCCGCCTGGCGAAACACTACGTCGCTGCGGGGCTGAAGGTCGGCGTGGTGACGAACGATCAGGCGTACGACCTGGTCGATACGCACTCGCTGCGGGCCCAAGGTTTTCGCGTGGGCGAAGTGCCTGGCGCCTGCTTCTGCTGCAAATTTGACGATTTAATCTCGACGGCGTCCGAGCTATCCAAGGATGAAGTTCCCGATGTGATCATCGCGGAGCCGGTGGGGAGTTGCACGGACCTGGTGGCGACCGTCATTGAGCCGCTCCGCGCGCTGCATGGCGAACGGTTTGAACTCGCCCCGCTCGCGGTGCTCCTCAAGCCGGAGCATGGCCAAAAGATTCTTCGCGGCCAGGCGGGACTCGGCTTTTCAGCCAAAGCGGCCTATATCTTTCTGAAGCAGATTGAAGAGGCCGACATCGTGGTCATGAATAAGGTTGACAAGCTCACGACCGCCGAGCGGGAAGAACTGCTTAAGCTCCTCGCGTCGCGCTGGCCGGATAAGCGCGTTCTGGCCGTAAGCGCCAAGCAAGGGGAAAGCTTCGACGCTTTGATTGCCGCACTAGGCGAACCGGGCGATGTGCATGAGCGGTTCATGGAGGTCGATTACGACGTATATGCGCAAGGCGAAGCGGAACTCGGCTGGCTGAACTGCCAGGCAAAACTCACTGCCTCCGGTGGCGAACTGGCGCTCGACGTGATCCTCGTGCGTTTGGTCACGCTGCTCCGCGACGCGCTCAGCGAAGCCGGCGCCGAGCCGGCGCATCTCAAAGTGCTCGGTCAAATCGACGAAGACACGGCGATCGCCAATCTCGTTGGCTCGGGTGCGGACGTCGAATTGTCCCTCGCTTCCCACGCGAAGGCGCCGGTGTTGGAATTGATTATCAACGCCCGCGTGGCCGTGGCGCCGGAGGAACTCGAAGCGCTCGTGCGCGGGGTTGTCGGCAAGTTGGCCGACGAATTCGCGGCGACCGCGCAAATCCACGGCATGCAACGCTTCCGTCCCGGCCGCCCGGTCCCGACACATCGGGCAAGCGCTTCGAGCTAACCCATAGTTCTATGGTTTCCACCAATCGTCGAGCTTCTTGGTGAGTGCTGCCACCACTTCGGGATGCGCGGCAGCGACGTTCTTGGTCTCGCTGGGATCCGTCTTGATCGCGAACAACTCGGGATGTTGGCCATCGACCGGCAGGATCAATTTCCAGTCGCCGTCGATGACCCAACGATAGAGTAAACTTTTGGCGGGGGCGTCGATATCGGCCACGTCGTGCTCAAAGATCTCGCCGTAAAGCGTCTCGGTCGGGATTTTCTCCGGCGTTTCAATCGCGATCGCCGGCGCCATCCCTTTCGCTGGCTCGATATGACAGGCTTCAAGGATCGTCGCGGCGAACGAAATACTGCTGACCGGCGTCGTCGTGTTCAGGTGCGGCTTAACATGCCCCGGCCAGCGGAACATGATCGGCGTGCGAATGCCGCCTTCGTACGGCGAGCGCTTGCTGCGGGGGGTGAATTTAGGACTGGTAGGATCTTGAATCCAGCCATTGTCAGCGGCATAGATCACCAGCGTGTTGTCGCTAAGCTTCTGTTCATCAAGGTAGTTCAGCAACTCGCCACAAGTCTCGTCCCACCACTCGCACATGGCGTAATACTTGGCGACATGGATCGAGTCGACCTTATCCTTATACTTATCGAGCAAACGCTGCGGAGGGTTGTGGGGTTGATGCGGGAGCATCGGCGCGTACCACACGAAGAACGGCTGATCTTTTGATTCCGCGATGAAGTCGAACACAGGCTGCAAACCTTCGCGGCCAATTTTGAGGCCGACGTCTCCATGTCGCCCACCCCGCTTGGGATCGCCATGCGTCATACCTTGCGTGAAGCCCCCTTCAGCCGGATTGCCTTCCCACCACTTGCCCGCTTGAAACGTGCGATAGCCATGCTCCGCTAGCAAGCGGACGAAGTTCGGTTCGCGCCGCACGTGCTTGAGCATCGCCTGGCGCGGCGTTCCTTGGGGCGGATCGTTTCCCGTGATGCCGTGCTGGTGGGGATACTTGCCGGTGATGAGCGTCATCAAGCTCGGACGACACAAGCTGATCGGGACGTAGCCGCGCGTGAACGTCAAGCTCTGCTTCGCGAGCTTGTCGAGCGCTGGCGTTTGAATTTGCTCATGACCGAGAAAGCCGTAATCGGTCCAAGCTTGATCGTCGGAAAGGATTAGCACCACGTTCGGGCGATCCGCGGCGCTGGCGACGCTGGTCAGCATTAAGCAGATAGCAGCTAGCGACGCCGCGATGGCGGACGAAAAACGCAAACCAGGCATAAGAGGGTTCCTCGCAAATGCAATCTTTTCTCTTGACGCCGACAGGGGCCCGTTCGTATGGTCCCCGCCAGACTTGCCCCCAGTGTAATTGCTTCTTGGCCCAAAGTCTGCCACGCACCGCCTATGAATTCGCAGAGACCGCCAATTGTTCGCCCCCTGGACTTGCGACTCTGGAGTTGCGCGCTGGTGCTGCTGTGGTGCGGCGGCATGTTGCTGGGGACGAGCGGGTGCACCGGCGACAAGTTCTTAGACATTCGCAAACGCCCGTATAATCCGCTCGAACAGCAACTGAATCTCGTCCCCGGCAAAGCGCCAGAACCGACCGACCGCACCCGCCAACTCTTGCGGCGGTTCGATCTGCTCAAGCCGTATGAGAAAGACGCCGCCGTCGCGCTCGCCGAGCTAAGTGCGGAGATCACGCGCGATCCGGCGCCAGAAAAACTGCATGCCTTCGCGGAATTGTCCTACGTGCAAGGCAAACGCGCGGAGGGGATGTTCCATGAAGATGACGCGCTCGATTTGTACGGCGCGAGCGTCGCGCATGCGTATTGGTACTTGCTCGATCCCGATTTCGATCGCTTCCGCAATCCGTACGATCCCCATTTTCGCCGCGCGTGCGACCTGTATAACGGCGCCCTGGAAGCCAGTCTGCGCCTGGTCAAGAAGCAAGGCAAACTCCTGCCGGAGCAGACGACGACGATTGAGACCGGGCGACATCAATACGAGATTAAGATTGTCTGCCGTGGATCGTGGAAAGCCGCGGACATCGAACGGTTGGAATTTGTCAACGACTATCAGGTCAAGGGACTGATCAACCAGTATCACACGTATGGACTTGGCGTGCCGTTGATCGCGGTGCGCAAGAGCCATCCGGGACTTGATCGGGCGGAAAAGTATTATCCGCCGGGATTGAGTTTTGCCGTCACGGCTTTCCTGCGAGTCATGCACGACTCGCATAGCGGGACGGCGGACGATGGCAAAGTCAAGCACTGCGTGCTGGAACTCCACGACCCGCTCAGAGCCACCGACATCGAGGTTGCCAATCGGCGGGTGCCGCTCGAGTCCGACCTCAGCATGCCGCTCGCGTTCTATCTGAATAGTCCGCGGTTGAAGGAGAAAAACTTCGCCACGCGGGGCTTGCTCGACACCAACCTGGTCGCGCCCTACCG
>CAUJKE010000116.1 GCA_963205385.1 Planctomycetota bacterium
ACCTGCCGGCGCGGCTGTTCATCAGCAACGCCGGCGACAAGCCGCTCGTGATTGATGAGCGGATGCAGAACGATGTCCTCGTCGCGGGCACGAAGTTGATGCAGGGGAAGGTCTATCACTACTTCCCCCGCGGCGTGCCCATGGAAGGAAAGACGCATCTCAAAGGTTGGCAGGCGCCGTTTGGCGACATTCCCGAGACGCTGTTGCGGCTCCCCCGCGATCCCGACGAGATCGCCGCCGGGCGCGCTCCCGGCCTAGGTCGCGAACTCCCAAAAGCTAAAGCGTTCTCCATTCCCGCCACTTACGACGACAAACCGCACCCGATCACCGGCGAGATCCGGTTCCAGTTGAATCCGGAGTATGACGCGTTTTATGAGAAGCAATGAATCGCGCGCATCGTGCGCGTGAAAGATTCATTGGCTTGCCGCTGCGGACTAGTAAACGCCTATCCTGTCAGGCCACCGAATAGCGGTGTCGAGAGGTAGCGCTCGCCGAGGCTGCACATCACGGTGACGATCCGCTTGCCTTTGAATTCGGGACGGGCGGCAATTTGCGCGGCGGCGTACATGGCCGCTCCGCTGGAAATGCCGGCGACGATCCCTTCCTCCCGAGCGAGCTTGCGGCCCCATTCGAATGCGTCTTCGTCATCGACGGAAAAGGTATCATCGACGATCGACATATCGAGGTTCTTGGGAATGAAGCCGGCGCCGAGCCCTTGAATGCGATGCTTACCGGGGCTGCCGCCGGCAATGACTGCGGAGTTCGTCGGCTCGACGGCGATGGCCTTGAAGTTGGGGTTCCTCTTTTTGATATAACGCGCGACGCCGGTGATCGTGCCGCCGGTTCCGACGCCGGCGACGATCGCATCGACGTTCCCTTCGAGGGCTTCCCAAATCTCGGGGCCGGTGGTCGCTTCGTGAATGGCCGGGTTGGCCGGGTTGTCAAACTGTTGCGGCATCCAGGCGTTGGGGGTGCTCGCGACCAGTTCGGCCGCTTTGTTAATCGCCCCCTTCATGCCGTCGGCGGCGGGGGTCAGGTCGAGCTTGGCCCCCATCACGCGCAACAGCGCGCGGCGTTCCACCGACATCGACTCCGGCATCGTCAGCGTGAGTTTGTAACCGCGCTGGGCGCAGACGAACGCGAGCGCAATGCCGGTGTTGCCGCTGGTCGGTTCGATGATTTCCGTGTCTTTGTTGATTATGCCCCGATCCTCGGCGTCCTTGATCATGGCCTGGCCGATGCGGTCCTTGACGCTGTTGAGCGGATTGAAGTATTCGCACTTGGCGTAGACGGTCGCGCCCCCGGCCGGCGCGAGGCGATTGATGCGCACCAGCGCTGTTCGTCCGATCGACCCGGTGATATCGTTGTAGGCCTTGTCATGTCCCATGGCGGTCCGTCCTTTCCTGCAAGAAATCGTCGTAACTCGTGTCTGGCTAACGATCTGGTAGTGGAACGAATTGTCGCGAGCGATGCAAGTAGGTAGCAGGCCAAGGTCGCATGCCAGCGGTGTCATCTGAGCGGCAGCCGATAGCGTGCCTGCTAGCTTACGTCGTCACCGGTTGCATGGCGAAGAACGTATCCACGATGCTCTCGCCGACTTTGTTGAGCCGGGTCTGCATGTTGTCCAGATACTCGTGCAGGCCTTTGCCGAAGATCTCGTCGACCACGGTGTACGCGAGTTCGCTGCGCAGTTGGCCCAGGCGCTGTTCAGCCGGGTTGCTGAACGCGCCGCTCGGCTTGCCGCTAATCGCGTGCAGCGATTGATCGGCGATTTCGACGCAGTGCTGAATCGCGCGAGGAAATTCGTGGTCCAGGACCAAAAAATCCACGACGCGCGCAGGCGTGATTTTGTGATAACGCTTGCGATACATCTCGAAACCGCTGACGCTCCGCAGCATCGCCTGCCACTGCAAATCGTCGAGCGCGGTGCCGACATCGCGGGCGCTGGGGAGCAGGATGAAATATTTCACGTCCAAAATGCGCGAGGTCTTATCCGCCCGTTCGAGCAGTTTGCCGACTTGAAAGAAATGCCACGCCTGATTGCGCGACATCGTGGCGTCGGTGATGCCGTTGAACAAGTGGCTCGCCTGTTTCACTTCGTGAAAGAAATCCTGCGGCGCGTCGAGCGTTTCGCCGCGAATGGCGGCGTCCATCACCATGTAATAGAACAGGTTGAGCTGCTCCCACATTTCGGACGAGATCGTCTCCCGCACGCCGCGGGCATTTTCGCGGGCGGAGTGCAGGCAGGAGAGGATCGAGTTGGGATACTCGGGGTCGAACGTCAAAAAGCGGATGACGTTGTCTTGCGTCGCTTTGCCGTAGCGCTCCTGGAACAGTTCATGATCGCCGGTGATGCTGACCAGCGGCCGCCACGGTTCGGCGGCGCCTTCTGGTTGGTCGAGAATGACGTTGAGCGTCACATCGATGAAGCGGCCAATATTCTCGGCGCGCTCGACATTGCGGGCGATCCAATAGATCGATTCGGCGACACGACTAAGCATAACGCTATTCTCCAGGCGATTGAGTGGCCAGCGCGCGTGAGGTGTACGATTACGCCTTGTCCGTGGGTTCAGGCTGCCTGCTGGAAGCGAGCACCCAGGTGTCTTTACTGCCGCCCCCTTGGGAGGAGTTCACCACCAGGGAGCCTTGCCGCAGCGCGACGCGCGTCAGTCCGCCGGGGAGGACGAAAATCTCCTCGCCGTACAGGATATAAGGGCGCAGATCGACATGCCGCCCTGCGAAATTGTTCTCGACGATGGTCGGCACGCGCGACAAGCTGAGCGTGGGCTGGGCGATGTAGTTGCGGGGATTGGCTTTGACGCGCTCCGCGAACTGATCGCGTTGCTCGGCTGTGGAATGCGGACCGACGAGCATGCCGTAACCGCCTGATTCATTGGCCGCCTTGACGACGAGTTCTTCCAAGTGGGACAGGACGTAGGCGCGTTGCTCGTCGTCGTAGCAAACGTATGTCGGAACGTTCGGCAGGAGCATCTCTTCGTTGAGATAATACTTGATCATTTGCGGCACAAAAGCATAGATCACCTTGTCGTCGGCGACGCCGGTGCCGGGAGCATTGGCGAGCGCGACGCGGCCTTTGCGATAGACATCCATCAGGCCTGGCACGCCTAGCATCGAATCCGGGCGGAAGACTTTCGGATCGATGAAGTCGTCGTCGATGCGGCGATAGATGACGTCCACCCGCTCGAAGCCGCGGGTGGTCCGCATGAAGACGAAGCCATCGCGCACGACCAGGTCGCGCCCCTCGACGAGTTCAACGCCCATCTGCTGCGCCAGGAACGAATGCTCGTAATACGCCGAGTTGTAGACGCCGGGCGTGAGGACGACCACGGTCGGCTGGCTCACCCCGTCCGGCGCCAAGCGATCGAGCACGCCGTGCAGGCGGCTGGGATAATCTTGCACGGGGCGGACATTGGAGTCATCGAAGATCTTGGGGAAACTGCGCTTCATCACCGCCCGGTTTTGCAGCACGTAGGAGACCCCGCTGGGGCAACGCAGGTTGTCTTCCAGCACGTAATACTGGCCATCGTTGTTACGGACCAGATCGGTGCCGGTGATGTGGCACCAGACGCCATGCGGCGGGTTCAGTCCTTGGCACTGCGCGCGATAGCTGGCGGCATCTTCGAGAATGGCCTGGGGCACGATCCCTTCCTTGAGAATCGTCTGTTCGTGGTAGATATCGTGGATGAACATGTTGAGCGCTGTGATGCGCTGTTTCAGTCCCCGCTCGAGATACTCCCACTCCGCTGCGGCGATGATCCGCGGCAGCACGTCGAACGGAAAAATCCGCTCGGTGCCGGCTTTGTCGCCATACACGCTGAATGTGATTCCCATTCGCAATAGAGAACGCTCGGCGGCCGCCTGGCGGCGCTGGAGCTCGCCAGGACGGAGCGATTCAATCCGGTGAATGAGAATCCGTGCGTGCGGCCGCGGCTGGCCGTCGTCGCCGATCAGTTCATCGTAAAAGCCGCGGGTGTCGTAGTCTTGAAAACCCAAGGTATCGGCCAACACACTCGCCGCCGCCTGCGACTGTGTTTGCGATTGCGATTGCGATTGAGCGCACATGCAGAAAACTCCCTTGGGGGATTAATGTAGAGGAAGTTAAACGGGGATGCCAGCGAGGGGAACGCGTGCGACGTCGTCGCAAATGAAAACATCCGGGGAATATCGAATTGCAGATTTCGCACAGCGTTACGCCGCTCCTTCCAACGGCGCCACATCCACCGAAACCTGCAAGCTGTTCGTGCCGCCGCCGACGAACACGCCGGCCACGGGGCAGACGTCGCTGTAGTCGCGGCCCCAGGCGACGGTGAGGTGTTCTTCTTGCGGGATGACGTCGTTGGTGGGATCGAAATCGACCCAGCCAGCAGCGCCGCAGTAGACGCTCAGCCAGGCGTGCGAAGCATCGGCCCCGACCAGTCGCGGGCGTCCCGGCGGCGGATGGGTGAGGAGGTAGCCGCTGACGTAACGGGCGGCGAGTCCCAACGCGCGGAGGCAGCCGATCTGCACGTGCGCCAAATCCTGACAAACACCGTGCCGCAGGCGAAAGACTTCCTCCAGCGGCGTGTAAACATGCGTGGCGTTGGCGTCGTAGCGGAAGTCGCGATGGACGCGCGCCGTGAGGTCGCGCGCCCCGTCGAGAATCGAACGGTTCTTGGGAAACGATTCCAAGGCGTACTGCGCGAGCTCCGCGCCCAACTCTCCCCAGAGCTTATCGACATGCGGCGAGGGAAACACAAACTGGTAAGCATCCAGTCCCAGCGCGGTGGGGTCGCTCGGCAGTTGAGCCCGGACGGTCTCCCAGGACGGAAACGTGGACTCCGCGGGGAGCACGAGCGGGCGGACTTCAATGCGACTGTGGGCGGTGAGGGTGAGCCGGCGATGTCCTTCGTGCAGCGAGAAGTAGCTGACCTGGTTGCCAAAATAGTCGAGCCGCCGCAGCGTCGTCGCCGGAGCGGGCTTGATGACGAGCCGATGGTTGCGGCAAATCTGGCGGGCGGTGTCGCGGGGCGTGAGATGCACCAGGTTCTGGCAAACCGGCACCGGCTCGGTGTAGCTGTACGAAGTTTCGTGGACGACGCGGTACTTCATCCCGGGCGCTCCTCCGGCAAGATATCACTGAGTTGCCGCGGCGGGCCGGTGTGAATCAGGTAACGATGGCCGATCACTTCGGCGAGTTTGGGGAGTTGTTGCTGCAAGCGGAGCAGGAATTTCTCCAAGTGGTTGCGGCGATTGTTCTGCTCCAGTTCGCAGAGCGTTTCGACATCGACCATCCGCACGCTGTGCAAGAGCGACATCACAATCCTCTGCTCGGGACTGCGCGTGGGCTGCGCGCGTTCGCGCGGCAAAGCTTCCACATGGTCGTGCATCGCGGCCACTTGAAACGCGAGCGAACGGGGATTCGTTTCGTCCGTCATCAAAAGATCGAGCACCGAGGCTTGTTGCAGCGACGAAAGATAACGCGAACGATACGTCATCAGACTATCGCCGACTTCCAGGATCGCCTCCAGGACCGCCGCTTCGCTCTGATGCTCCTCGATCATGGTATTGAGCAGCAGACTGATGGTATGGAGCGAGCGCTCCAGGCGGCGGCCGAGATCCAAGAATCGCCAGCCTTGGGCCCGGGTCATGCTCTCCATGACCAGGCCGGAAAATGCGGACATGCCGAGCACCACTTCGTTGAGCATCACAAGCAGGTCGCTGAGGTCGATGCCGGCGCCGCGGCGCGGAAGGCGGAACTGCTCATCGACGCGGGTGACAATCCGCCAACCGTCGAGCGACAGGCGATCGCGGACAATCGACGCGACGTGCTGCATCGCCGAGAGCGTGAACCGCAGGCTTCCCGGTTGACGCTCGTCGAACACCACCGCCGGGAGTGCCTTTTCGATGGAAGGCAATTGCTGGCTCATCCCATCGACGACGAAGCCTGGTTCGATTTGGCCTTGGTCGGCGGCGACGCGGAGCAGCACCGGCAGTT
>CAUJKE010000117.1 GCA_963205385.1 Planctomycetota bacterium
TACCTTCCGTGCCACCGAGCCCAGCTCGGTCCTCACCCCAAATTGTATCCCACCCGTCAAATAGCCAAATCAGCCCCCAACCTGATGAGCCTTGCCCCTTCCTGCGCTTCACCCCAGGACTAAATCAACAGCCCGCTCGTCCCGATGGTGAGCGAGTCCCTCAGCTACGCCAGCGCAACCGCCCCACCAATGACGGCAATTATTAGCGACTATGCGCAACCATCGGGTCAGCGACTGCCCAGGGGCGTTTACGCTCCTTCTCCGCGCAGCGGTCTTAGGCCCGTGCTTGAGCACGGGCACGTGTGGCCCCGGCTGATCTGTATTTCAGGGGCGTTCACGCCCCTTTTCGCTGCGCGGCTTGAGCCGTCGAACCGCGCCCGGGTTTGGGGGCTGAAGCCGCGCAGCGAGAAGGGCCATGAATGGCCCTCCCGGCGTGTTGCGTCTGGGCGGCTGCATTACCCGTGCTAAAGCACGGGCCTATTACCCGCCTGGCGGCGGGAAAGGACCGTAAACGGCCCTGAATACCGCAACGTCCATCCCGCTGGCATCCGCCGCCGCTTATTACGATCTTGCCCGCGCGACCGTGCGCGGCTTCGTCGCTCACTCGATGCGCGTCAACGGCCCGGCGATATCCACGGAACCGATCACGATTCCCCCACCAATGACGGCAATTATTAGCGACTATGCGCACACGCGAATCAACGTAAACAACGTTCCCTAAACACCTTACGAAAATCACCTCACGCCCGGCACCAACACTTATTAATGACGAACCCCCCGCAGGCGTACCCACAATAGCAGTCCGATTAGGTGGATCGATTACCACCTATTGAGGCTGTCCACCTCTCGCCCAAAACCACGCTCACAATTCGCCCGCCAGAAAGCGCTTCACTTGCGATCGCGGTTCGAATTACCTGAACGGAGCAGCTTGGGCTCGGCCGTGTCACCGTTCATTTCGTACGGCAACTCCCAGACGTGCTCGCCGCTGGCGTCTGAAAAGTAGAGGTGGCTGGGGCTGAGGCGCGTGGGGTCGCCATCGGCCCAGAAGGCGTAGAACGGGTCTTCGGCGTTCAGCGGTCGCCGGGCATAGTTATGGTTCCGCGCGCTGCCGCTCGTGACTTGCTTCACTTGCTTCCAGGTGGCGCCGCGATCTTGGCTTTCCCAGTTCACCATTTCGCCCCCTCCTTGATACGGCTGCGGCCCCGGTTCCGAAGGAATCCTCGCCACCCAACGGCCCTCGTCGAGATACAGACTCCCCATGTCGTAATTGTGGTCGGTGGGGCAGAGGGTGGACGTCTGCCACTTTGTTCCATCCCAGCGCGTGATGCGAAATTCTCGGGGGTCGTTCGGCGGGCCTGGTTCATGCCCCTGGCTGGTCACGTACAACAGCACCGGATGGCCGTCCTGGTCGAACCCCATATCCTTCAAATAGACATTCAGCTTTTGCCCCGCGTAGTCAATAACGCGAGCAGGCGAGTCGACATCGGTCAGGGGCGTTTGTAGCTTGTCGCCTGTGATCGTGGTCCAGGTCTCGCCGGCGTCGCTCGTTTCGACGTAATACAGGTCGGTGCGGCGATCGACGTCTCCGTTGGGGTGGCGATTGAAGAACGTGCCGACCCGCTTCCCCCGCGCCGCGCTCACCTGATAATGCCCGCCCCGCGCGTCTCCTTGCGCGCGGATGCCTGCGAGCTTCTGGTCGTCAGTCCACGTCCGTCCGTCCTGGCTGCGCTCCCAGTACAGTTCCCGGATGCCTGTGTATTTGGTGAACAGGTGCAGGAACCCTTGCTCGGGAATGAAGTGCGGCTGCGGATAGGTGAGCTCTTCTTCGGAGACCTGCTCAAAACCATCGATGGAGTACGGTTGCCAACTGCGATACTTAAAGCCCGGCCGCGCCCTGGCTCGCCCGCTGACGAACACCCAGACGTAGCCTTGGCCGTCGATCGCCAGGCTCGGGTTGTCGTGCGGATCGTTGACCCCTTGCTTGTCGTGCACCACGACGGGGCGCGGCACGCGGCCGGTGGCGTGGTCGTAGTACGAAACCATGCAGAGCAGGTGCCGGTCGTGGGGGCCGGTGGTTCCGCCATAGACGAAGAACGTCTTATCGACCGCGGCGCAATAGATGGCCAGCGGCGTGTGTTTCGCCGTGTAAGTTCCCAGCCCGCCTGAGTATTTGTCCCCGTAGGGAAAGACCGGCTTCGCAGACGCTCGGCCGTAAGGCTTGCCGGCTTCGCCGGGGCCGTAAAACTGTCCAAGCGTGAACCAGATGCCTTGGTAGCCGTCGCAGCGCCGCACCTTGGGAGCCGCTGGTTCCGCGGCCAGCAGATGGCTTCCCATCACCGCCACAATGAAGATGGATGTCAGGCACCGGATCATGATGGTTCCCGTTCTGAATCAAAGGCGCGCGTTGTGCAATCGGCAACTTCAGAATTGCCTGCTCGTTCCAGGTACAATCTATCCTACGCCGCCCACCAAATGTTGCCGAAGTCGTCCAGACTGTCGCTGGAGCCGCTGACTCCATGAAAGAATCGACCAATCCGTTTGCGACCCGTTTCGTTCGCCCAGGAGCGCTGGAATATCTGTTCCCGCCGGGAGTCTCCGCGGCGTCTGTGGTCGATGCGCTCGCCGCTAATGCGTGGCGGGGACAAATTGTGGGTCCACATGGCTCCGGCAAATCGACGCTGCTGCACGCGTTGACCGAAGAACTTACCGCGCGCGGGCGACACATTGCAAGTTTCGCGCAGCATGACGGCGCGCGGCGGCTCGACACGTCCGCCCACGAGGTTGCGGCTTGGAACGGAACCACGCAGGTCATCATCGACGGCTACGAGCAACTCGGCTGGTCGTCCCGCTGGTGGATCGCTCGCACTTGCCGCGCGCAGCGAGCGGGGCTGCTGGTCACCACGCATGCGGATGTCGGGCTGCCGCTGTTGTATGAAACCCGGCCGAGTGAAGAGCTGGCCGAGGAACTCGCGGCGCAGTTGTTGGCGGGAGAGGCTCCGCTGATCGACGCGGCCGATGTGTCGCGCTGCTATCACGAGCACGCTGGCAACCTGCGCGAGACCCTGTTCGCGTTGTATGACCTCTATGAATTGCGCCGTCGCGACGCGTCGTAAGGTGAGCGCTGGTTATCGCGATAGATCTGCCTGGCGAAGCTGTGCCTGCCGCAAGGTTTGCCGTGATTGCGCATGTTCACTGATCCGCGAGGCAACGCTTCTTGTCAACGCTTCGCGCACCGTTACGTTGCGCGCTAAGCCAGCAAATATTCGGTGCTTACGACCAGAATTCCTCCAGCGGCGCGTTACCCGCGGCCTACGTTTGTGCATAGAATTTTGTCGCACCGCGCGAATTTGGCTCAAGTTTCGCGCTGGTCCGCTCATCGCTGGAACGGGATATGAAGATGTTATCGTTGTCCACTAGGAAGATGCTCACCGTCTCCGCCGCACTCGTGCTGGCCTTGAGCCTGGCCCAGGCCTCGTCCGCTTCGTGCTGGGACTGGCTGACCGGCGCAAACCGCGCCGCGCCGCCGATCCCCGTGGGACCGCCGATCTTTACGCCCAATCCGAATCCGCCTGTGGTTGGATGGGGCCCGACCGTCCCCGCGACGACCGTGGCGCCGCCGACCAGCGCGCCGGCAACCAGCGCGCCGCCAGCTTCACTACCGCCGACGTTGTCCACTCCGCCGAGCAGTTTTTCGCGACCGCCGAGTAACATTGCGACGCCGCCAACGAGCTTCGTCGCGCCGACGACACCGAGCGTCTACGGCGCTAACTACTGCCCCAGTTGCACGCCGGCCGCGCCGCAACCGGTGACCACTGGCTACACGCCGCCGACGTATCAAACCAATTGGGTGCAAGTCCCCGTCACGACGTATCGCGCCGTCATTACCACCGATCCCGCGACCGGTCTGCCGATGAACGCCGTGCAGCCTTGCACAACCTATACCTGGCAAGCCCGCCGCACGCCAACCACCTGGTTCAGCCGTTTATGGTCACCGTCAGCGCCCCCCTTCGCGTCGTCGACCGCGTCACCAACCGTGACCGCCTACGCGCCGCAAACCGTTGCCCCGCCGGTGATCGGTTACGGGGGAACCACAACCATGTACGCGCCCCAGCAAGCCGCCTATCCACCAGCGACCGTTGCCGCGCCAGCGGCGGCGGCCTACGCACCGACGACCACGCAATACGCACCAGCGACGAGCTATCCCGAAGCGACCTGTGCCGGCTTGAGTGCGCCGACGACCGCGCCGCCTGCCGCTGCGCCGTATGGCAACTATCCGGCCAACACCGCCCCGGCCACGACATATCCGCCAACGTCCGCGCCCCCTGCGAGTTATCCGCTATCGGCAACACCGCCGGCGACGCCGTCTTCAACGCCGCCGCTAGCGCCGCCAACGCCGGTTCCTGCGGATGTCGCGCCGCGGCTCGATCCCAGCGGGCTTAATAGCGCGCCGACCATTCGCAACTATGGGCCGGTGGAAGTGGAAGCACGGCCCCTCGCGCCGGTGACTCCAGTGACGCCAGAATCGCACAGCAGCCGCCTCGATGGCAGCACGAACCGCGCGGCCGCGCAAACGCCGCTCAAGCAGCCCACGTTTGTGCCGTTTGCCAGGCCAGAACCGGCCGCGCCGTACACGCCCCCGGCGAACAACAAGCTGCGCCTGGTGCCTGACCCTGACGCCCAACGGCTCGACTTGCGGCGGGAAGAGATTCCGAACCTGATCAACCCCGGCGATCGTTCGACCCACCGCCCAACGTTAAACCACTTCGCCAGCGTGCCGATTGCATGGCCGGAGCGCCCATCCGCAACATCCGCTGCATCCGCACCACCAGCGATCCCCGCGACGACCGCCGCGCCGCAAGTGGAACTAGCGGCGCCGCAGCGCACGTTTGTGCCTGCGTCGATCTCGGCGGAAACGCTCGACGACCGCGGCTGGACATCGCTCAGCAAGTAACGCCTTGTTCCGTTAGATGTCGTAATACAAGCAGAACTCGAACGGATGCGGGCGGAGGCGGAGGGCCTCGACTTCGTACTTGCGTTTGTAGTGGATCCAGGTCTCGATCACGTCCGGCGAGAACACATCGCCGCGGAGCAGAAACTCGTGATCCACCGCGAGGGCGTCGAGCGCTTGCTCCAAACTCCCCGGCGTCTTGGGAACCGCGGCTAGCTCTTCCGGCGGAAGATCGTAGATGTCCTTGTCGAGCGGCGGACCAGGGTTGATCTTATTCTGAACGCCGTCGATCACCGCCATCAGGATCGCGGCGAAAGCCAAATACGGATTGCAACTTGGATCGGGGCAGCGGAACTCCACGCGCTTCGCCTTGGGGCTGGGGCTAACCATCGGAATGCGGCACGACGCCGAGCGATTGCGCTGCGAATAGGCTAAATTCACCGGCGCTTCATAACCGGGCACGAGCCGCTTGTAGCTATTAGTCGTGGGGTTCGTGAACGCAAGCACGGCCGGCGCGTGTTTGAGCAAGCCGCCGATCGCGTGCATCGCCATGTCGCTCAAGCCGGCGTAGCCGCTGCCTGCGAACAACGGTTCGCTATCTTTCCACAGCGAGATGTGCGTGTGCATGCCAGAGCCGTTATCGGAATAGAGCGGCTTAGGCATGAACGTGACGGTCTTGCCCCACTTGCGCGCGACGTTCTTGACGACGTACTTGTACATCAACATCTGGTCGGCCATCTTCACGAGCGGTTGAAAGCGGAGGTCGATCTCGCTTTGGCCGCCGGTCGCGACTTCATGATGATGGCATTCGACATCGAGCCCGCACTCGATCATCGTCTGCATCATCTCGTTGCGAATGTCCATCATCTGGTCCATTGGCGGCACGGGGAAATAGCCTTCCTTGTAGCGCACTTTGTAACCGAGATTGGGCCGTTCCTCGCGCCCGCGATTCCATTGCCCTTCGATGCTGTCGATGTGGTAGTACGCTTCGTGCACGCCTTGCTCGAAGCGAATGTCGTCGAAGATGAAGAACTCGGCCTCCGGCCCGATGAACGCCGTATCGGCAATGCCGGTGCTTTTAAGATAATTCACCGCCTTGCGGGCGACGTTGCGCGGGTCGCGGCTGTAATCTTCGCGCGTGATCGGATCCTGCACGTTGCAGATCATGACCAGCGTCGGCAGTTCGGTGAACGGATCGAGGAACGCGGTATCCGGTTGCGGCACGATCAGCATGTCGCTCTCGTTAATCGCCTGCCAACCGCGGATGCTGGAGCCATCGAAGCCGAGGCCGTCCTCGAAGACTTCTTCATCGAGCTTGACGACGGGGATCGTCGTGTGCTGCCAAAGTCCGGGGAAATCCATGAAACGCAGGTCAACCGCTTTGACATCTTTTTCACGGCACAAGGCGAGAACTTCGCGCGGCGTCATGGTGCGTACCTTTCTACGGGAGAGCGAGAACTAAACTCGCGAGCGTTGGCCCTGTTTCAGGCTTTCCCAGCGAGCCTCTAAAGTCTGGCGATTCTGGCTGCCAGCGCCAATTGGACGCTGTGGACAGGCTCGAATCAATCACCCCGCCACACAACCTCACGCGGCGGAGCAGCGGTGCGGCGCGACCACGGAGAAGCCACGCGCGAGACGGACCTTGGCACAATCCTGCGCGCAGAACGACGTTTTGCGTTGCTGCAGAATATAGCGAATTCTCGCTCGCTAGGAGTTTGCGGCGCGCGAACACCAGCTATCATGGCGGATGTCAGCGAGATGGCTTTCTTTGTCCACCCAGGAGATTACGTCATGCGTCCTCGATCGATCCTGCGACAGCGCTTGCTTGCCATGATTGCCGCCACTTTGCCGCTACTGATGCTCGCGCTGCCGCTGCGCGCCGCCGAACTACAAATCGGCGGCGCGACCGTCAGCATCACGCCGGAGCAACCGGTGCCCCTCTCTGGTCAGATGCACACGCGGATTGCGCGGACGGTCGCGAGCCCCGTCACCGCCACCGCGCTGGCCTTGGAATCCCGCGACGGCGATAAGGTGCTGGATCAGGCGATCATGGTCTCGTGCGATTTGGTCGCGATTCGCGAGGGGATCCTCGAGATGGTCCGCGAGCGTATCAAGCCGCGACTGGCCGACTTCGACGTCCATAAACTTTTTCTCAACGCCACCCACACGCACACCGCGCCGGTGATGACCGAAGGTGTTTACGACCTGCCGGCCGAAGGCATCATCCAGCCGGCCGAGTATGTCGAGTTTCTCGCGGACCGCGTCGCGGAGGCCGCGGTCAACGCGTGGCAATCGCGCAAGAGCGGCAGCGTCGGCTGGGGACTCGGTCATGCCGCCGTGGCGGTGAATCGGCGCAGCGTCTATGTCGGCGGCTCGGCGCAGATGTACGGCGCCACCAACACGCCGAATTTCCGCGGGCTCGAAGGTTATGAAGATCATGGCGTCGAGGTGCTTTGCTTCTGGGACGGCGCAGGCAAGTTGTTCGCCACCGCCATCAATGTCGCTTGTCCCTCGCAAGAAGTTGAAGGCGAGTCGGCCGTCAACGCCGACTTTTGGCATCAAGTGCGGGAGTCGCTGCGCGCCAAACATGGCCAGGATCTCCTGGTCTTAGGTTGGACCGGCGCCGCAGGCGACCAATCGCCCCATTTGATGTTCCGTATAGCAGCGGAAGAACGGATGCGAAAGTTGCGCGGCCGCACGCGGCTGGAAGAGTTGGCAGGCCGCATCGTGGCCGCCTGGGAAGAGGCTTATGAGGGGGCCAGCCAGGAGCGGCACACCGACGCCGTGCTGGTGCATCACGTGCAGACGCTTGAGTTGCCGGAGCGGATCGTGACCGCACAAGAGGCCCAGCAACTCACCGCGAAGGTCGCGGCGATGGCGCAAGACCCGAGCAAGAAGCGCTGGATGCTGTGGCATCAGGCTGCGCTCGATCGCTTCGAACGCCAACAAACCGCCGGGCCAAAGCCGTACCTCATGGAAATGCACGCGATTCGCTTAGGCGACATCGCAATCGCCACGAACTCCTTCGAGCTATTCACCGACTTCGGCATCCAGATCAAAGCGCGCAGCCCAGCGCTGCAAACGTTCGTCATTCAACTGGCCGGGCCTGGCTCCTACGTCCCCAGCGAACGAGCCGCACAAGGCGGCGGCTACAGCGCCATTGTCGAGAGCAACGAAGTCGGTCCCGAAGGGGGCCAGGTATTAACCGATCGCACCGTTGAAGCCTTAAACACCCTCTGGCCCTCGCCGTAGAAAACGCACAAGAAAGTAGAACGGAACTAGTTCCGTTCTACCGACTAAAAAGCGGCATCTTCGGTGTCATGCATCCCGAGCAAATGTGGCAAGCTCAACAGCGAGATCAGCGCCATCGCTGTGAGCGCGATGGCGTAGCCGTAGTGCTCGACGAGTTGACCTACCGAGTAGCCGGCCCAGGCTTCGCACAGGTTGGTGCAGCTCATGAGGAGGCTGAACTGCGTGGCGGCGAGTGGGGAGCGGTGCGCGAGGCTCATGAATAAGGCGTAGGACGACGCTATGAACGCGCCGAGCGTGACGGCTTCCGCGCTGAGCAGCGCGATGACCGGCGTGGACGTGAGGCCAGGGACGAAGCTGAGCGCGAGTCCCACGGTGAGCACCGCCAGCGCGGAGGCGACTGTCGCCACTGCGACCACGCGGCGCACGCCGATGCCATCGGCCAGATACCCGCCCACCAGCGCTCCCAGCAGCATCGCGCCGACATACGGCCCCGCGATCAACCAGCCGACGAACGACTGCGTGAAGCCGTGATCGATGAGCAGCGGCCCACGAATCGCGCCGAGCGATTCAAACGCCGCGCCGGCCGTGAGTGCGAACGCGATCGCCGCCGCGAGACTGAGGAGGTTGGTCTGGCCGAGGCGACTCCAGAAGGACGTTCCTTGCTGTTGGAGATGCAGCCGCTCGTGATGTTCGCGCAGCCGCTGCCGCCACGTGTTCGCCAGGGCAATGACCAGCACGCTAGTGATGCCGGTGGCGATGAGCAGCAGCAAGATGAGCGCCCGCGTGCCCCAGGCCTGCGCGACGACGAGTCCCACGCCGCCAAAGAGGGAACGCCCCAGCAGCATCCCGGCTTGCATCCAGCCGTTGAGCCGCCCGCGCTCTTGCGGGCGACTCGTGGCCATGCAGAGCGCGTCGATGGCGACGTCCTGCGTCGCCGCGGCGAAGGCGTGCGCGACGAGCGCCAGGCGCAGCCAGTTCCAATGCGCGGCGCTTGTGGTCTCGAGCCAGAACCACGGCAGCAGCGTGAGGACCATCAGCGTTTGCGCCGCAACGATCCAATGGCCCAGCGTCCACCAGCGGGTTTGCCAGCGGTCGAGGAGGGGCGCCCAGAGGAATTTGAGCGTCCACGGCAGCACGGCCAGCGACGTGAGCGCCGTGATCTGCGCCAGCCCCACCCCTTGCGTGCGGAGCAGCGTGGGGAGCGCCAACCAGATGAACCCGATCGGCGCCCCTTCGCTGAAATAGAGCGACGTGAAGAGCAAGCGGAGACCGAGGCCATCGCCATGGTTCGCGGTCTGCGGCGAATTGCCCATCCGCGCAGCCTTACTCAATAAACCGCCGGACGAGGATCGCGCGATCGACGTTATGATTCTCGCCTGGCTCGAAGCCGACGGGGATCGAGCGGTCGATAATATAAAACGCCCGATGCCGCTGGATCTCGCCGGTATCGGCGCCAAGTTCCTGGCCTGGCAAACCGTTGGCGTCGACCTCGAAGTAGCCGACGGTGATCCACATGGCGTAGACGTTGGAGCGCGTCGTGACGGTGTTCGAGAGCCGTTGCAACGTGCGGTGACGGAAGTAGGGGTTGCGGGCGGAGTTGTTGTGGGCCGCGCCGTTGTTATTGCCTAGCAGTGGTTGCTGCGTCGCCACATTCCTCCGCAAGAGCGTGCAGTCGATGTCGTTGTTCACGAGATTGTCGATCGCGGGAATCGGACCTTGCTTGCCGGTCCCGGCGGCGCGGAACGGGTTGGCGATGTACTCGGGAATGTTGTTGTCAGCCGCCAGCGCGTCGCCGCCGGGTGCGCCATAACCGCGGCGGCTATCGACGACGGCCGAGAAAGTTGGCCCGAGTTCCGGGTACGCCGTGGGATCGCCGCCGAGCACGGCGTTCCACACTTTCTCCGAATAAATCGTGTTGATGTTCACCAGCCCTGGATCGCGGAATTTCGTAAGCCAGTTATGCGGCGGATGGAACGGATTGTTAGCCAGGTCGCCGGCTTGGAAATTGGTGGCC
>CAUJKE010000118.1 GCA_963205385.1 Planctomycetota bacterium
CGGACTCGATTCGCTCTACGGCGGCAATGAGGACGACCTCCTCTTTGGCGGCGACCTGTTCGAGGGCAACACCGACGACGATCTGCAAGATCTCTGGATGCTGTGGCGCAGTTCCGGCGCTAACGACGATCCCAACGCCGCTGGCAGCGCCTTTGATGTCTTGGAAGATCTGTTCGGCGATTATGACTTTCTCGGCGACACGCTCACCGGCGAGCGAGGAGACGACTGGTACGCGATGTTCCAAAACGACAGGTTCCGCACTTCCTCCGAAGCCAAACTTCCCAACGAGTTCCGCTCCTACCCAGCCCCGTGACTGGCGTGACAGCTCGATGCCGATCGATGCCTGGCCCCAAGTTTCGATCGTTTAACGGCAAGCCGAAGGCGTCGACGTAAACCTGTACCCGTCTCCAGCACAGGCCTATGACCCCTGCGCGGAGAAGGAGCGTGAACGCTCGGGGGGCAATCGCGGGCGCGATGATTGCGCAGAGGGGCTAATAATCTCCGTCATTGGTGGGGGCGCACGATCGGATGCGCGGGCAAGATCGCCCGTATTCAGGGCCGTTCACGGTCCTTTCCCGCCGCCAGGCGGGTATTAGGCCCGTGCTTTAGCACCGGGTAATGCCGTCCCGCACGTAACCCGCCGGAGGGCCATTCATGGCCCTTCTCGCTGTGCTTTCTCCAGCACATAAAACTCGGTCGTCAGGGTGGGACGGAGCGATAACAGGAGGGCTCAGGCCGAGGTTCCCGAGCCGGCCTCTCTCGCGCTTTGGTCCATGCTGGGCATCGCGGGAGTCGCGGCGTGGCGGCGGCGTCGCGCGACGATCGCTTAGCGTATTTGGCGGTACAACGATTCAACGGGCGGCTTCGGTCGCCTGTTGGCGTTTCTTGTGGATATGCGGAGAAGGACAGCGACGCGATGGTCTTTGCGTCTATCCCAAAACTACGGTGCGATTCTGGGTCGCGGAGCGTTCTTTTCCTTGCGTGGTGACACGTGCTGCGACTCAGCAAGGACTACGGAGAACTCGTTGAAAACAGTGAAGCTATGATCCCGAAACCCCATACTTCGATCGATGGACCAAAGGCACCCGCAACATCGCAACGCCAATTTCGCCTTAACTCGCCCTTTACACGGCGGGCGGATTTTGAAACACTCCGCCCCCGCGCTCTGCTGCGCGTTCACTCACTTGTCTCTACGCAATTAAGGAGTCATGGCCGTGAAGACCATCCGGTTTTGGGCGCTCGTGTTTCCTCTGTGTCTCGTGCTCGCGCTGCCGACGCTCGCCAAGGCCGAAGGCTGGGGTTGGCCGAATCTGAATCCGTTCGGCAAGAAAGACGCCGGCAGCGCCGGTTCCGGCGGCTGGTCGTTGACCGGCAAGCGGCCCAGCACTAGCTACGCCTCGGTGCGCAAGACGGAGCCTTCGACCTGGCAAAAGGTTTCGGCAGGCGCTTCGAATACCTGGAACAAAACCACCACGGCGCTTAACCCTTGGAAAAGCTCGACGTCCAAAGCAGCGCCCAAGCCCAGCGGCAGCCGCGGGTTTAAGAACAGTTACAAAGCGCCGCCGGAGAAGTCCAAGTCGACCTGGTACAATCCGACGACCTGGTTCGGCAGCGAAGAAAAGCCGGTGTCCAAGGGGCCTGGCTCGGTATCAGACTTTATCAGCCAGCCGCGGATGCCCTATTAAACTCGCTGGCGACGATGCGGCGGGCGTTGGCCTGTGGTGCGGCGGGCCGTAAGATGGAATGAGTTCCGCTTGTTCCTCTTGCCGCCGAGTCGCTGTTATGTCTGGTAATTTCTTCGACAAGATTCCCACCATCCAGGAATTGCTGGAGAGCCCTCCGCTGAAGCAGTTGATGGGGGTGGCCAGTCGCAATGTGGTGATGACGAACGTCAAGTCGTTCGTCGAGCGGATGGCCACCGATGTGCAGTCGCGGGCCGCAGAAATGAAGGTTCCCAGCGTCGGCGAGTTGGCGGAGCGAATCGCCGAGTGGATCAAGCGCCAGGCGGCGAGTGGTCCTCATGCCGAAATCAACGCCACCGGCGTACTGCTCCCGCCGGCCGCGGGTTTGCCGCTCGCCGACGAGGCGTTGCAAGCCATTCATCTGGCCATGCACGACTACGTGCGCGATCATAGCGCGGCGCAGCGTTCAGCCGCCAAGTTGCTGCAAGAACTGACCGGCGCCGAAGCGGCGCTCGTGACCGGCACGCATAGCGGCTCGCTGCTGCTGGCGCTCGCGGCCACCTGTCGCGACAAGCCGGCCGTGGTGGCCCGCGGGCAAGTAGGCGAAATCGAGGCTGGTATCTCTCTGCCGCGCATTGCCGCGAGCGCTGGCGCTGGCTTGCGCGAATGCGGCACGGTCGAACGGACGCTATTGTCCGACTATGCCGACGGCCTGGCCGAGGCCGGCGCCGCGCTGGCGTTGTTGGGGACTCGCTACGCCGTGGCAGGCGGGGACGGACTCGTGCCGATCAGCCAGCTCGCGGCCGAAGCGAAACGCCACCGCGTGCCCACCATTGTCGATCTAGGCATGGGAGGCATTGTTGATCCCGCGCGGTTTCAACTTAAAGACGTTCCGCACGCCGCTGAGATCATCGCGGCCGGCGCCGAGCTTGTCATCATGGCAGGCGATCGTTTGTTAGGGGGTCCGAGTTGCGGTGTGATCTTGGGGCGCGAAGCGACGATCGCAGCGCTGCGCAAGCACGACCTATACGCCTCGCTCGCCGCGCCGCTGTTGACGCTGTTGCCGCTGGCCGCGACTTTGCAACTCCAACAAGATCCCGCGACGGCCGACCGCGCGATCCCGCTCTTCTCGCTCCTGTCGACTTCGCCTGAGAACCTCAAGAGCCGCGCGGAGCGGATGGCGAGCCAATTTGCGGCGCATCCATTGGTGGCCAGCGCGGAAGTGGTTTCGGGGCAAGCATCGCTGAGCGGGACCGAGCTCCCTGGGCAGCAGCTTCCAACCTGGCGAATCGCTGTCACGCCGCAGACCGTCACCGCGCTCGAACTCGCCGCCAAACTAACGCGGGCCGCGATTCCGGTCGCGACGGTGACCGATTCCGGGCGTCTTTATGTGGATCTGCGTACCGTCCTGCCGCGGCAGGATTTGCACTTAGTGGATTCGTTCGACGCGTTGCGGAAGGCCGACGACCCCGCGGAGCCGGAAGAATCTCAGATTCAGCCGTCGTGAGCGTCTGGCTGAAGTATGCTCAAGAAGCGACTACGACGCTGCACAGGACGCGAAACGGCCCATTAGAGGGGGCGGTGACGAGTGTTCTATGAAATAATTCGAAATTTCTCCCCCCACGAGTGTCGCTGAATTGCCGACCGGGGGATTCCACGTCCCCAGCATGATCGCGACAATAAACAGTCATCGGCCACGAGCCGAAGATCCCCGCCTTTTACGATTCGCAGTTTGCCTGATTGACCCGCCTGTCGGCGACTGCGGTCGATTCCAACTCTTACTCGCCAAGGAGCGAAACCTTGCGAGCTCGAAGTCTGATCACGACCCTTCTGCTGCTTATCAGCACCAGCGGTTTGCCTTGCGCGGCCAAGCAGATTGAGGGGATGGCTCGCAATCAACACCCGTGGGGGCGCTTCAATATCGGCGCTTCCAAGTTGGTGAAATCGACCACGGAGAATCTGGACGAAAAGGGGCAGGTCATTTCGGCGAGCACCACGGAGACCACCACTAAATTGGTCGACGTGGATGACAACGGCTACACGCTGATGATTGAGGTCGTCGTCGAGGTCGCCGGCAAGCGATTCAATGCTCAACCGCAAGTGGTGCGGCGGGGATACAATGGCGAAGGGGAAGGGCAAACGGCCGTCGTCAAGCGAATGGGTGAAGGGGAGGTGACGATCAACGGCCGCAAGATTCCCTGTGAAATCCGGCAAGTCACCATCGACTGCGGGGACACCCAACGCATCTGTACGGTGCATTATTCCGATGCCTGCGCGCCCTTTGTGTTGAAGAGCGAGACGACCACGCTCGATGCCGCAGGCAAGCCGACGCAGGTGCAAAGCCAGGTCGATGTAATTGCGGTCGATATGCCTAGCAAAGTGCTGAACGAAATCAAGTCGACGGCGCATGTGCGCGTGATGCACCAGGATGGCAAGAGTTCGACCTTGACGCTGGAAGTGTACTGCGAAGAGGTGCCTGGGGGCGTGGTCTCGCATACGTCGAAAGAGACGGATGAGACTGGCCGCGTGATTCGCCGGAGTACGCTGGAATTGCTGGATTACAGCCCCGGCGACGGCGATGACGAACAGGCCGAAATGGTGCGCAAGATTTTTCATCGCGCCCGGATGCGGCGCGCGGCGCGATAAGTGCGATGGCCGGCGACATGCAAATCGCTGCCATCGCAGGTTGAATAACCTATCTCGGTGGGATACAGTAACTCTTGAGTGGATTGGAGTTTACTATCTGTCTGGGAGATGCCTCTCATGGCTCAACTGCGGCCGGCCAAAGCGCTGGGAGTGTTCGTCGTCGCAGCTTTGGCAGGCATATTGTGGGCAGCGCTCGCCCCGCGGGGGACTGAAACGACTTCTCGCGCTGAACCAGCGACGGGCGATACCGTACAATTGGTGTTAAGCATCTCGTCGCCTGAACATGGTTTGTCGCTCGAAGCCACGCGGAAACTGCCGCGCGGCTCGTCGGTCTTGGAGGCCCTGCAAAGCACGGTCGCGATGGAGACGAAGGAATATGCGGGAATCGGCATTTTTGTGACGAAGCTTTGCGGCATCGCGCCGCCTGAGGGAAAATTCTGGTCAGCAGCCGTAGATGGCAAGAAGTCGCCGGTCGGAATCGCGGCGATCAAGCTCGATCGTGATCTACGTTTGGATTGGACGATCAAAGACATCGAATAGGCAGAATAGGGATACTGGTCATGTCGAAGTTGAACAAGCTGGTGGGGATTGAGATTGCGGTCGCGCTCGTTTTGGTGGCGCTGTGTGTCGCTGGCCGTTTGGTTTGGCATCCCGCGCATGTGGCGCCGGTCGCGGCGACCGCTTTATTTGCTGGCTTCTTTTTCCGCTCGCGTTGGCTGGCGCTTGCCGTTCCGCTGACGGCCATGCTGCTCAGCGACATGGCCATCGGTTTCTACAGCCCAATGATTATGGCGGCCGTCTATCTGTCGCTGTGCTTCCCGATCGCGCTGCGAAGGTTTCTGCGCGCCGAAGTCACCTTGGGGCGGCTCATTGGCTGCTCGTTGGCGTCGTCGATGGTGCTGTTTGTGGTCTCCAACGCCGCGGTGTGGCAATTCGGTGGACTCTACGAACACCACGCTGCGGGGCTGGTGCAGTGCTTCACCAACGCCCTGCCGTTCTTTCGCAACACGCTGGCCGGCGACCTGATGTGGACCGCGATCTTGTTCAGCGCGCACGGCATCATTGCCTACACGCTTGGCGACCGTGGGAATCTCGTGACCGGCAAATACGCTTATAGCTACCAGCGCATTCGGTAGCTTGATCAAGCGGCCAATCGTCCGTTGCCGTGTGCCGGCAAGAGGCGTTGCAGGTCGGCGTCCACCATCGTGCACACCAGGTCGCGGAAGGACATCCGCGGCGCCCAGCCGAGTTTCTCTCGGGCTTTACGGCAGTCGCCGAGCAGAAGATCCACTTCCGCCGGGCGGAAGAATTTGGGATCGATCGAGACGTATTGCTCGTAACTTAAGCCGGCGTGGCTAAAGGCGATTTCGCAGAACTCGCGCACGCTGTGCGTTTCGCCGGTGCCAATGACGAAGTCATCCGGTTCGTCTTGTTGCAGCATCAGCCACATCGCTTCGACGTAGTCGCCTGCATAGCCCCAGTCGCGTTGGGCGTCGAGGTTGCCGAGTTTGAGCTCGTGCTGCAAGCCAAGTTTGATGCGCGCGACGGCGGCGGTAATCTTCCGCGTGACGAACTCGATTCCTCGGCGGGGCGATTCGTGATTGAAGAGAATGCCGCTGCAAGCGTACATGCCGTAGCTCTCGCGGTAGTTGATGGTGAGGTGATGCCCGTAAACTTTCGCCACGCTGTACGGGCTGCGGGGATAAAACGGGGTGGTCTCGCGCTGCGGCGTTTCCAACACTTTGCCGAACATCTCGCTGCTCGAGGCCTGATAAAATCGGGCATCCGGCTTGGTGCGGCGGACGGCTTCCAACATGCGTAAGACGCCTAGGCCGGTCACTTCCGCCGTGAGCACCGGTTGTTGCCAACTGGTGGCGACGAAACTTTGCGCGGCCAGATTGTAGACTTCGTCAGGCTGAATCGCCGCCAGCAATTGTTGCAGCGAGCACAAGTCGAGCAGGTCGCCATCGTGCAACTGAATCTGGTCCTGCAAGTGTTCGATCCGCTCCAGGTTGGGCGAACTGGTGCGCCGCACGATGCCATGCACCTGGTAGCCTTTGGCGAGCAGCAGCTCGGCCAGGTACGATCCATCCTGTCCGGTGATTCCAGTAATCAAAGCGACGGCCATAGCAACGAAACTCCTCAAGGCTCGTATCAGCCTGCGGTTGGGGTGGAAAAAGGTCTAAGCGGCGCGGCGGGTGGAGGCGGGTTGCGGCTGAGCGTTTGGCGCAGTCAATTGCCGCCGGCAGATATCGATAAATTGCGTTGCCGTCTCGCGCCACGTTGTCATTGGATAATGCCGCGCCGCGCGCACGGCCGGCGATTGCCGACCGGCTTCCAGTTGCACGACTTTGGCCGCGAGTTCTTGCGGATCGTCGAGCGAGAAATAATCGCAAAACTCGCCCCCTACTTCACGATGAATCGGGATGTCGCTGGCTAGAACCGTCAGCCCGTGCTGCAGGCCTTCCACGAGCGGCAAACCAAAACCTTCCATCAAGCTAGGGAACGCGAGGGCCTCGGCATGTTGATAGCAGTAGGTCAGTTCCGCATCCGAAAGATCGTTGAACCAGACCAGGCGTTGACCCAGTTCGGGGTGATTCATCATTCGCCCGACCATTTCCTCGCAATGCCAACCGACGCGCCCCACAATGCACAACCTCGTTTGCGCGCCGCGCGCCCAGGCGAGTTCGAAAGCGTCGAGCAGGTAGCGGTGATTTTTGCGCGGTTCGATCGTGCCGACGGAGAGAAACGTCGGCGCGGCGGTGTTTTGAAAGTACCGCTCGACACTCGCGCGCACCGATTTCTCCGCCGGCTGAGCAGTTGCAAAATCCGCTCCCAAGCGAATGTGATGAAACTGCTCAGGTCGCCAGTCCCGGGTCGTGATGTGCTTCTGGACGTACTGTTCAACGTCCTGGCGGACGGTGTCCGAAATGCAAACGAAAAAATCGGCGCGCTCCGCCAGTTCATGAAACCACTGATGAAACTTCGCGGCATGCTTGGCGTTGAACAGTTCCGGGTGATGCAAGGGAATCAAGTCGTAGATCACGGCGCCGACCAGCGCGCCGCGCTCGTGCGCCGCATCGATGAACTTCCAGTCGGCATCACGATACGAATTGACCTCCATAATCACAAGCAAGTCGCCCGCGGAAGGTTTGGCGAGGTAGTGCTCCGCCAGCCCCAGGCGGCACAAGCTGGCACGGCAGGTCCGATACGCGAATCGTCCCAAAAGGTACGGCAGGTTAAAGATCCCGCGACGTCCCCGCGGCGGGAGCAATTGGCGATGCAAGCGCGGAAAGGGGAAGGGGGCGAGCAATGCTCCCATCAGGCTCCGATAGCCGTTCACCGTGGCTTCCCACAACGCCGAGCGGGAGTCGCCTTGCTGGGGCTTGGTTACGAAATAGCGTTTCTTGTGGCGTACGACTGCCAGGCAGGATAGCTGGCGACTTGCTGCGATTTTCGCCGCCTCGTACGTGAGATTGCGGACAACGCGCTGAATGCCCGTGTTGGCCCCGGATTGAAAAGTGTGCGTCCCATCGAAAATGATGCGTTGCTTTGGCGGCGGATCATCAGCACGTTTGGGCATCTTTAGCCTCGGATCGACAAATGCAAAGGGGTGTAGGTTCCACATTCCAGTAGGGGGTGAATAACAAAAAACGAGTGTCATGGGCAACATCAATTCAGACGGGAAGCGGTGGGAGCGGGTTTTTTTCGGATTCTGACGAACAATCGTGACACACGGTTGGCGCTTCGCTCGCTAAAATACGGCTTTTCCGAATCACAACGCCAACGCGGGACCGCCATCATGCTACGACTTCACTGCTATCACGGCCTGCTCTTGCTCGGGCTGTGGGCCATGGGAGGGATGCCTCAGGCGGCGCAGGGGGAGGAGGCCAAAGTGACCGATACGTTTCGCCAGTTGCTGACAGATGAGTGGGAGTACACGCTCCGCGAGAGTCCGACGTTTGCATCTTATCTGGGGGACAAACGCTACAACGACCGCTGGCCCGATGTCAGTCTGGCAGCGATCGCGCGGCGGCACGAACATCAACAGCAGACGCTCGCGAGGCTCCACAAGATCGACGCGCGGCAACTCTCCGACAGCGAGCAGTTGAACTACCGCTTGTTCGAGCAGCAGATTCAGAATGACCTGGAGGCGTACCCGTTTCGTTGGCATCTCGTGCCGCTCACGCAGCGCGACGGCATTCAGGACGAAAGCCAACTCGCCGAGGTGATCACGTTCGCGACGGTCAAGGACTACGAGGACTGGATCGCCCGGCTACGGACGTTTCCCGCGTATATGGATCAAACCATCGCGCTGATGACCGCCGGCGTGGAGCAGAAGATTGTGCAGTCGAAAGTGGTGATGCAGCGCTTGCCGGAGCAGATCAAGAAACAACTGGTCGAGGATCCCCAGCAGAGCTTGTATTACAAGCCGTTCTTGTCATTTCCAGAAGGCATTTCGGACGCAGACCAAGCGCGGCTCAAGCACGCCGCCCGCGCCGCGATTGCGGAGCAGGTGGTTCCGGCTTACAGAAAATTCGCCACGTTCTTTGACGAAGTCTATTACCCCGCCTGCTTCGACGAGGTAGGTGTGTGGCAAGTACCGCGCGGGCGAGAGTTTTATGCGCTGCGGGCGAGGCAGTTCACCACCACCAGGCTCACGCCGGACGAGATTCACAACATCGGCCTGGCCGAAGTGAAGCGCATTCGCGCGGAAATGGAAGCGATCGTCGAGCAGGTGAAATATGAGGGCACCTTCCAGCAGTTCTTGCAGCACTTGCGGGAAGATCCCAAGTTCTATTACCAAACGCCGGAGGAATTGCTCAACGGTTACCTCGCGCTGTGCAAGCGCATCGACCCGCAGTTGACCAAACTGTTTCGCAAATTGCCGCGCATCCCCTACGGCCTGGAGGCGATTCCGCAACATATCGCGCCCGATACGACCGCCGCCTATTATCGCCCGCCGGCGGCGGATGGCTCCCGCGCGGGAACGTACTTCGTCAATCTGTATCGACCCGACATGCGCCCCAAGTACGAAATGGAAGCGCTTTCACTGCACGAATCCGTGCCGGGGCATCACTTGCAATTAGCCTTGGCGACGGAACTGGAAGATGTCCCCGAGTTTCGCCGCTTCGCCGACTTCACCGCCTATGTCGAAGGCTGGGCCCTGTACGCCGAAAGCCTGGGGGGTGAACTGGGCTGTTATCAAGATCCGTATTCAAAGTTCGGCCAGCTCACGTACGAAATGTGGCGCGCGGTGCGCCTGGTGGTGGATACCGGCCTGCACGACAAGCAGTGGACGCGCCAGCAAGCGATTGACTTCTTCAAGCAGAACACGGCCAAGACCGATCTGGATATCGTCAACGAAGTCGATCGCTACATCGCCTGGCCGGGACAAGCGCTGGCCTACAAAATCGGTGAGCTCAAGATCAAGGAATTGCGCCGCCGCGCGACCGAGACGCTCGGCGACGCGTTCGATATTCGCGAGTTCCACGAGGTCATCTTGCGCGACGGCACCGTGCCGCTAGACGTGCTCGAATCGCGATTCAACGCCTGGCTGGCGGAGAAATCCAAGCAGAGCGAACCATAGCAGCCCGTCGCCCCTCGCCCCTCGCCTCGTTTACCCGGACAGTGGGGCGGCAGTCGGCGATGCCGCCGGGAGAGGGGTAAGGAGGACTGATTGGGTTCGTTCCCCTTCCCTCCGAATTGAACAGTGCCACGCCGCCGATTATCCTTTGATTCCCAAATTAAGTTTAGCGAGCCAACCCAATCGCGCGCATCTTAACGCATCCAACCAAAATCTCCTATTGACGTTTCCGAGGTGCACAAACCGCCCGCAAAAACTGTCGCTCGCCTGCCTAAGGCCCCCCGAGAGGAAAAGACTTGACATCCAAAAAGACGGTGAGTAGTATGTGTGGCGTAGCGTAACCCTCATTATGGTGGCAGAAAATGAGAAAACCCCGTTGTACGTTCG
>CAUJKE010000119.1 GCA_963205385.1 Planctomycetota bacterium
TGTTGACCACGCCGTACTGTTTCAACCCCGACGAAGCCGCCGCCATGGCCGCCGCCGGCGCGGACATCCTCATCCCGCACATGGGCCTCACCACCAAGGGCACCATCGGCGCCTCCACCGCCAAGACCTTGGAAGACTCCGCCTGCGAAGTGCAGGCGATGCACGACGCCGCCAAGCGCGTGAACCCCGACATCCTCGTCCTCTGCCACGGCGGCCCCAGCGCCGACCCCGCCGACGCCCAATACATCCTCGACCACACCACCGGCATCGTCGGCTTCTATGGCGCCAGTAGTATGGAACGCCTGCCGGTGGAGCCAGCGATTAAGGGAAGGGTGGAGGAGTTTGGGCGGTTGAAGTTTACGACGTAGTTGTCCGGCGCGAATGTACGTTTGAGTCAAGCGAAGTATCGCAACTAAAAAATTCCCAATCCATTTACGAACAATGCAGCAAAGGCAATCAAAAGCGCAGTCATAAGTCCAATGGTGGCAACCGAGCTTTCCGTGCTCACACGTGACAGCAATTGCCCAGCAATCGTCCACGCTGGAAAAGCAACCAAAGAAAACCTTGCATGACTCAGCATACCCCACTCATACGACTTCGTCAGATAAGGAATCGCAAGGACGCCAATTCCAAATGCGACCTCCCGATGATTCAGAAGACGCCGTTTTTTCCCGAAGACAAGAAGAAGAAAGGTTCCGACGAAAACAATCGGATTCCAAAAGCTCAACGAAACGAAAATGTCTTCGCCGCCCCAGTAGTATGACGTACCTGGAACATAGGTTGCCCATATAGGCTCGAATGTTAGTAGCGAATACGCTTTTCCCATTGGCGACAACTCTCGAATCCGCCAATGCTCCTGAGTTTGTATAAAACAGAACGGACTCCCAAATTCATAGAACTGAAAGAGCATGAAACCTCCCAGTCCAAGCAAGGAGACTGCCACACTTCCAGTCACTTCAAGAATACGAAATGGCCCATCCGATTTCCTCCATGAATACATCACTAACGGAAGTAGGATTGCAATTCCAACAGGCCGAGAAGCAACACAAAAGCTTGCGATCATTGCAACTATGCCCCAATGCCAATCGCATGCCATTGCATAGAATGCAAACAGCGCAAAAAACAAAAAGCAAGACTCCGAATACGGCAGTCGAAGGAATACTGAAAGCGGCATGAATGCGAGATAGCACATAGCGTATGCGGTTGCCGACGTTGCATCGCAATCGAGTTTGGCCTCGCCATCGCACGGTCGATTCCTCACACGAGAATACGCGGCAAACGTCACGAACGTCAGCAGAGTGAAGATGTTCGCGGTTGCGAGCAGCGCGAATTCGGGCGTGCTGCCAGTCACGTACCAGAGCATACGCGAAGCAACAGGAAATGCTGGGAAAAACGCGATGTTTGATCTGTCAAACGAAAGATACGAGTAGCCCTGAGTGCATATCTGAAGATAATGTGCCGCGTCGAACTGCATTATCCGTCGCTCTAATACTCCTTGATGCGAGTCAGGCTCCAATTTGCAACCGACGCGAACTCCAACCAAGACGCACAAACTCGACACCAAGTATACTACGACGGAGCGAGCCATTGAGCGCATGGTAAATGCCGAGTAGATCGCACGGACTAGCGTGGAAGTCGCGTCAGATGCTTGGAAATGAGATTGTTGATAACAAAATACACAGAGCTAAGTTTAGAGATCCAGCTACTCCGAAAGTGATCACTGAACGCCTGAATGAACTAGAAATATCCCGATTCAGGCTAGTTGACACCAAAACGAGCGTCACGCTCAAGAGAAAGCACAGAAGTATATCGAGCGTTGCCATTGCGACCGGCGAAGTCCTCACGATTCCCATGCACGAACAAGTTCGGTAGCCGCTTAACGCAAAACCGATAGATACGACACCGAACATTGCGAATAGTGAAATCGCCAAAATCCGTGTTGTCCGAGATCGCGGGTGCGAAAAGAGCGAATAGGCGATACTGCATTCTACTGTAGCCAGCGCGAACCAGAGGAGACTCATTGCTCCAAACGACGATTTTGCAATGAGCGCGAGTTTCGATGCGCTGGCGATACAGAGAACCAAAATCACAATGCCTATGATCAGGAAATCGAGAGTCCTCAGCCATCGTGTGTCCGCATTGTTCGGTTCATCATCGTTACGCCTAACCTCAGATTGTGCAAACTTGCGCATGGCTCAAGATCCGGGGCAAGGCGTGTCCAGCTTGAATACACACTGACTGGTCTCAATGGTGTGCGGTTGCGTCGAGACGCCTTGCATTACAATGCATCCAATTCCATATGTCGGAGCTCCTGCGGGAATCGTGACACAGCCAAGTCCAGGCGTTTCAATGCAATAGTTCCCACTATTCCCGCCGATGCATTTTCGAGCGGGGTTTTCGCCGACTTTAAGACGAATAGTGACGCCATTTTCCTCGAACGCTTCGCATCCGCTACAGCCTGCGTACCCGTCGTGAAGTTTGCAGCACTTGCCGTTTCCTACAGCGAGCAAAGTCGCTGATAAAGCGAGCAACATGTACGAGGCACAAAATGCACAGATAATCATCGCGTTGTTTTTCACCTTGAAATTCCTTGATTGTGAGAACAGGTAAGTACCTAACGCCTGTGCCGTGCAAAGAAGAAGATCAATGTCGCGACGCAGGAGACGGCGATACCGCTTATTGCCATTATCGAGATCCATGACGTTCGACCTCGATCCACCGGAATCATGGACACGGTTGCATCAGACGGGATCTCCGGAGGCTTAATGTCATGCGACGAAACGCTTGATCCATATGCAACTAGCGTCACGGAATCGATTACTCGCTGCGTCCACTTACCGTCATCAGAACCGAAAAAGGTATATTTGATTTCAGAGGGAAAGCTTGCGCCATTGTTCGCATTTTGGTAGGAGATTTCAACGTGCAAGTACCTCGTATGGTCGAAGTAGACGTCAGAATTCAGCGGCAACGCGGATTCCGCATGGTTGAATCGCAGCTTCCATACATCCGCTTCGTCCTTCGATGGGCCCTCAAGAGTTGCGATCGTTCCCTGGGTATTGCTTTCAACAGAAACTCCAGGCTGCAACAGAAAAGTAGCGAGAGGTGATTGAAGATTGGGAGCCCCTGCCTCCCGTGGGTCGAGCGGTAGTAATGACGGCATGTCACCTATTCCACAAATCACGTAACTCTTCGTGTCTGGGGTGTACCGATACCAAACATCATCGCGCCGGTAGAACTCAAAATTCAGTTTGCCATCTTGCAAAGAGCAACGAAAGCTATTCGAATCGCCCAGCGAATGAATGGATTGGCGACTTACAATACCCTTGCCGTTTACTTCGATTTGCCGTGCGATGGTTGCACGGAACGGCGAAAGCTGCTCGTAGTTCGCACGAATAGCCGCGACAAGTGGCCGTGCATCGCGGGCAGACAACGATGCACCTGGAACCAATAGGAGGATAAGAATGACGGTTGTCGATTTGGGCATACCACGGCACCGTTTCTTGGATTGATGGGTACGTGAAACTACCCGCCCCTGCGACTAATGTCAATACCCTCTAGGAACGCAATTCTACGATGCCACGCAATCACCCCGACCCCAAATCCCTCACTATGACAGAGAAAATCCTAGCCGCGGCGCGGGATGCGTCGGAGGCGGCGATTCGGCGCGCGGAGCAAACCGGCACGCGCATCATCCTTTGGCGCGACGGACAAATCGTCTATCTCTCCGCCGCCCAAGCCCGGGCCGAGTTTGAAGCGAATTTGAAGTCGGCGGAAAGCGAACGAGGGACACGTGCGGATGATTCGAGCACCGAAAAATGACTCACATCGCCCAATTCGGGAAGCCTCTGTGTAGTGCCTGCCTTGCAGGTTTCTGCTTATTTGGGGGAACAGTCGCAGGTTTCTTTCTGCCGCTGTTTCTCTACACGATCCCTGTAATGGACCCCGAAAACTGGGCGCGCGGCAGGGTGGCACAGCCGAGGGGTGACTTGGCAGCACAGTCGAGGGGTGGCACTGGCTTGCCAGTGCGGAAGTGCGAGTTCACACGGCTTTCATCATCATCGTTCACCGCGAGTGCGGCATCCCGGATTCACGGGTCGAAGCCTGAACTTCAGCGATGCGTTGGCTTCGCCGGTCGAGTTGGCGGAAATTGGGTGCGGATCAAGACTGGACCGCACGAGCGACGACTACATCTTCTTGCCCTGCAACTTCCAATTCGAGAAAAGGGCGGCGCATAGAAAACCCCTGGCTCGATTGCTCAAACCAGGGGCTTAGAAGTTACAGCAAGTTGACCACGCGCTCGGCTATCCGTGCCGGCAGCCTTCCACCGACAGCGGGCAAAGGCGGTATCCACGCACTACAGGGTGTTCATTCATGCCGCCACCAACTGGTCGCTTCCATAAGCCGATCTCTGGGAGACCCGCCTACCTGGCAAACCAACCGGTGGCCGATCCGACAAACGCCCGCCTCCCGCAGGCTTCGTGGTGGACGCTCTCGCGCCCGGTGGAGCCAACTCTCTCAAGTTGGCGGTGTGGTACGGGAGTCGAACCCGTGACTCCAGATTAACAGTCTGGTGCTCTCCCTCTGAGCTAACCGTCACGACGTCGTCATCTTCAGAGTCCATGTCCGGAACACACCGATTCAAATCCCTGGGGATGAACCGTGCGCCGCTGGTCCAAACGACATCGAAACCTTGCTTGTAAGAGACGCCGGCGGGAATCGAACCCGCTTGAAACTGCTTTGCAGGCAGCCGCCTTACCTTCTGGCTCCAGCGTCTTGTCAGTGCCCTCGCTGGGAATCGAACCCAGGCTTCGACCTTCGCAGGGTCGCGTGCGAGATCCACCACACTCCAAGGACAATCTCCATCAGTACCCCGCCGAGGAATCGAACCCCGTCCGACAGATTCGAAGTCTGTCATGCCGTCCATCACACTCGCAGGGCAGGTGTGAGCCAGTAGCGCGCTCATCGCGACACAAGAGCCGGCGACTGGCTTCGCGCCAGCATGCGCCGCCCAAGAAAGCAACACCGTCAAGACCGGCGGCTTTCTTCGTCGGGCCACGCCGGCAATCAAGCACGAGCGCGAGGAGTCGAACCCCGTCCGCCAGTTTTGGAGGCTGGCTGCTCTCCCAGGAGCACACTCGTAAGTTGAGGTTAACGTGCCCGCGGCGACTGGAAGCTTGCGCATCTTGGCGACCGCGATCCAGTCCTTTCTTTGCTGGCGAAGGGTGACCGACGGGAGTTGAACCCGTACCTTCTGCTTCACAGGCAGACGTGCCTACCGCGTACACCACGGACACCATGTTCACTGACACGACGAGTTGCCGGAAGTTCAGCGGAAGGAGCGAGATTTGAACTCGCAAGGCTCATCGCTCGACCGGCTTCCAACCGGTTCCCGTCGCCCATCGGGTTGCCCTTCCGTTCGTCATTTCTGTGCGCAGTACGCCGACCAGGATTCGAACCCGGAACACCTCGTTAGAACCGAGGGATGATGTCCGTTTCACCATCGGCGCTCATTTCATCAATCAATACTAAGCGTCGCGCGTCTACCAGTTTCGCCACCTGGCTATGTCAAGCAGCCCGTACGGGAGTTGAACCCGCATCGCGAGCTGGAGGGGCTCGCATCCTGCCGTTAGACGAACGGGCCGAGCAAAGTGCGCCGAGCAGGAGTTGAACCTGCAAAGCTCGAAAGCGGGTGGGTTACGGCCACTTAGGCTTGCCAATGCCCAATCGACGCATGTTGTTTTAGTGGCACGAGTGAGAGTCGAACTCACAGACGATCACGAAGGTTTGAGCTTCGTCGCTTTACCGGTTTGCGTACCGTGCCTTGTTCCGTGTGACGCGTTCACAATTGCCTGACGCCGACAAAATAATCGACGTCACGCACTGTAGACATTCACCTTTGAAAAGCGTCCCCGATGGGATTTGAACCCACGATCTCCTGCGTGACAGGCAGGCGAGCACTCCGCTGCTCCACGAGGACGTATTGTGTGCCAGTAGCTCAGGTGGGATTCGAACCCACAGCATCTCTGGTTCTAAGCCAAAGTGGTCTGCCAGTTGCCTACCGAGCCATGTCGTGCGGTTAAGTACCCAGAGCAGGATTCGAACCTGCAAACACTCGGGTTTAAGCCGAGTCGCTCTCCCAGTTGGCGTATCCAGGCCGCGTTGTGTGAGTAGTCCTGGAGGGACTCGAACCCTCGATCGTCTCCTTGTAAGGGAGCTGCCTTCGCCGCTGGGCCACAGGACTCTGTTGTTGCTGTTTGATTCAAACGACACACCGGCACAGGCATGGTTCACTTCGAGCTGCGGGGGCAGGAGTCGAACCTGCGGACGCGTGGTTCAAAGCCACGCATTTCTACCGACAGAAACTACCCCGCATCGTGAAGAGTGCTCTGCGAGAGTCGAACTCGCCTCGCCAGGTTGGAAGCCTGAAGCCTTTGCCGCTCGGCTCAGAGCTCGTTGTCGTTCAGCGGAAGGAGAGGGAGTTGAACCCTCAAGGCCGTGAAGCTCGTCCCGGTTCGAGCGGGGTGCCGTCGCCAATCGGCTTGCCCTTCCGTTTTATTGAAGCTGCGGAGGCAGGAATCGAACCTGCGACAAGGCGGTTAACAGCCGCCCTCCCGTACCAACACGGAACCCACCGCAATTTTCAAGTCAGGATGGTTGGATTTGAACCAACGCTCTCGTGTTTCCGGAACACGCGGGATGCCAGGCTTCCCCACATCCTGAGGTTGAGAGCGCCCAGCGGGAATCGAACCCGCACTTCCGCCATGGCAAGGCAGTAGGCTGCCACTACATCATGGGCGCTTGTTGCGTTTCAAATTGTAAAAGACCATCAGAGCACCGGGCCGGACTCGAACCGGCGTCGCCGCTGTACGAGAGCGGAGTCTTCGCCGCTAGACGACCAGTGCTTGCTGTCAATTGTCAGTAGGACCACAGGGACTTGAACCCTGACCTCACCGGTTAAGAGCCGGGGATGCTGCCGCTAACACCTCAGTCCTATGTCGTGTTGGTTCTCTAAGTCGGCGCGGCGGGAGTTGAACCCGCGACCTGCGTCTTATAAGGACGCCGCTCTTACCGCCTGAGCTACGCGCCAGCGGTAAAGTGAGGCCGGTAGGATTTGAACCCACACCCACCTGGGTAAAAGCCAGGGATGCTGCCGTTACACCACGACCCCGAAGTTGGTCTGGTGTATCCGTTTCAATCGCCGTGCGAGCGCCATCGTTGTTCTCTGGTTGGTTTGCATTTCTGTTGTCAGTGGTAGCCCTGGAAATCGAACTCAGCACGACTCGGTTAACAGCTTGTCAAAGCACCCCGTAGGAGAATCGAACTCCTGTCTGCGGATTGAAAGCCCGCTATCCTGAACCGTTAGACGAACGGGGCATGTTCCTGTTGTCGGCGCGCACCTTGAGCGCAAGTGGGCTGGGAGGTGCTCGAATCCTCGTCTGCGGTTCTTCAGACCGCCGCTATGCCGTCTCAGCTACCAGCCCATGAAGTTGTAATTAGTTCACGAAAAAACCCGATGTCGCTGTAACATCGGGTCATATGGAATTCCAGGAGGAACAGACCAGGTGTCACAAGCGCAAAGGCGTCGCGGGCAGCGTATTCACCGATTGATAACAATCGGCAAACGTCCCTATGCCTTTGGATTCGCGGGTTGTGCCTGACCTTAACGAAGTCATCGTTCCAGTTCCTCAGAAGATGCGGCCTGAATGGGCCGCGTGATTTGCTTCGTGGCGGAATCGCCCCCTACGGAGTGAATAGACGAAAGTGGGACATAAAAGGTTCGCTCAAAATCTGGCGGGCCGCGCAGAAGCCGCCGCCCCAAGATAATCGTCGGCGGGGTGGGACGTCTCTGCAAGAGCTTTGGTTGCCAAGGAGAGGTGGGGGCGTACGGGGGATCGTTGGTCGAGGGGGCTCGATTTTGCAGTGGGTTGGTGATTGAGTTGCGTGATGGGTGGCTTGTGGCCTAACCGAGTGAATAACTCGGGGAAACGAGTACTTCCCACCCCCTGTACATGCTGTTTAATCCCTTAGTCTATGTATTTTCACTACCCATCCTTACTCCCCTTCCCCTTCTATCTTCTTCGTGCCCTTCGTGCCCTCGTGGTAAATCCGTCTTCGTCGGCTTCCAGCCATAGCTCCTACCCGCCCCCAATTCCGTTTCAGGGTGAGACGGCGGAATCGACGGGGCGATCGGGTGGGTTCGGATTTTCACGCGGGGAAAAGGAACCACGAAGTCACGAAGGGAAGGTAAGGAGATAAAGTAGACACCAGAAATGATGAGAGATTAGTGGGGATGTCACGCCCCCTCGTTTGGGCTCCTTTTACCTCCATATGAGCGGCACTTCGCCGACGCGATGGGCTGCACGACGTTGACCGAAGGTCAAGCATGACTTATGTTTAGCTGTTAGGTCTGCGGCCGGCGGCGCGGCGGTTTGGCGGCAGTGGCCTCAATCTCAGCGGAAATTTGTCCATGAGCATCGGCGAAGGAACGACAACCAATTTTTCCACTATGCGCGGCCGGAACTACCCCACGATCCGGCAGTTTACGGTGTTCTTGGAAAATCGCGTCGGCCAACTCATGGAGGTGATTCGCCGCTTCGAGGGGAGCCGCGTGCGCATTGTCGCCTTGTCGATCAACGACGCGACCGAGTGCGCCTTTGTGCGGTTCTTGCTGAGCCACCCCGAACAAGGACGCGAGATTCTCGAACGCGCAGGGCTCGCCATCATCGAAAGCGACCTGATCGGCGTCGAACTCAAGGACGGCCCCCAACCGCTCCTCGATGTCTGCACCGCGCTCTTGCAAGCTGAAATCAATATCGTCCAGGCATATCCCCTCATCGCCCGCCCGCACGGCGCGCCGGCCGTGGCGCTGATGGTCGATAATCTCGACCTGGCCCTCGACACGCTCGCGAACAAGGGCTTCTCGATGCTCACCGAAGGCGACTTGCAGTACGCCGATTGAGCCCCTCACCGGCGGCCAATCGCCGCGAGCCAATGCGCCCCGGTGGACCTGCCGCTGAACGATGGCGGGGTACAATTGCACGGCTCTAGCTGAGCTTCCCCGCTGTCCGCATCGCCCTGTGCGCCCTAAAATGGTGTGTTTCGCACGGATGGTGACTCTTTCCACATGGCCTTATGCCTCTTAGCGATATCGTGATTCGCGGGGCGCGGGAGCATAACCTGCGCGATGTCGATCTCACCCTTCCCCGCAACCAGTTGATCTGCCTGACCGGCGTCAGCGGCTCCGGCAAAAGCTCGCTGGCGTTCGATACGCTCTACGCCGAAGGGCAGCGGCGCTACGTCGAGAGCCTGTCGAGTTTCGCCCGGCATTTCCTCGGGCAGATGCCCAAACCGGACGTCGACTTCATCAGCGGCCTGAGCCCATCGATTTCCATTTCGCAGAAATCGACCGGTCATAACCCGCGATCCACCGTCGGCACCGTCACCGAAATCTACGATTACCTCCGCGTGCTATTCGCGCGGGTCTCGCAAGGTTTTTGCCCGAAGTGTCGCCAGCCGATCACCGCGCAAACGCGCGAACAGATCATCGCCAGAATCCTGCAACTGGCCAGCGGGACAAAGTTCAACATCCTCGCGCCGCTGATTCGGGCGCAAAAGGGAGAATACAAAGACCTGTTCGTCGATCTGCTCAAGCAAGGTTTTGTGCGGGCCAGGGTCGATGGGACAATTGTCTCGCTCGCCGACGCTCCCAAGCTCGATCGGCAGATGCGGCATGATATCGAGGTCGTGGTTGACCGCTTGCAAATGCGCGGCGAGGTGCGCTCCAGGCTCGCGGAAGCGGTGGAGGTCGCGCTCAAACTTGGCGGCGGCAACTTGATCGTCGCGCTGGAAGACGCCGCCGTCGCGCCGACGATCGAAATGGTTCCCGATCCAGAAGCTGGCGCTGCGGATCCCGATGGCCCGCCGGCAGACAGCGACGGCAGCGAAAATGGCCAGCCGAAACAACGCCGCGCCCGCGGCGCCGCCCGTCCCGGCGACCTGCTCTTCTCCGCCGACTACGCCTGTCTCAAGTGCGGACTCAGCTTCGAGCCCCCAAGCCCGCAACTCTTCAGCTTCAATAGTCCGCAGGGGATGTGTTCGCACTGCGACGGCCTAGGCGACATGTTTTCGTTCGATCCCGAACTGCTCATTCCCGACCAGTTGAAGTCGTTCAAGGACGGCGCGATCGAATCGATCGGCAAGTGGAAAGACCTCGGCCGCTGGAAGCGACATATCTACCAAGGGGTCGCCGATACCATCGAGCGCGCGAAGGATCTCGACCAGGGGACGATGCTCGAAACGCTCTGGGAAAACCTTGATCCCGAGTTGCAACGCATCTGGCTGCATGGCGCCGGCGACACCCACGTCACCTACACCTGGCGCGGCGGCAACAAGCCAATGAAATACGGCGGCAAGTGGGACGGGGTCATTCCCGAACTGCTCAGTAAATATCGTCAATCCAAAAGCCGCATGCATCAGCGGATGCTGGAAAAGTTCATGCACACCGCGGAGTGTCCGCATTGCCACGGCGAGCGCCTCAACCCGCAAGCCCGCGCCGCGCGAATCACGACCTCCTGTGAAACGTTCGCCCCGGAAGCGCGCTCGCTGACGCTCCCAGAAGTCTGCGACCTCTCGATTCGCGACGCCCAACAATTCTTCGGCGGGCTGGAACTCGACAAGACCGGTCAGCAGATCGCCGGCGAAGTGCTGAAAGAAATTCGCGGGCGACTCGGCTTCTTGATGAACGTGGGGCTCGATTACCTCTCGCTCAGTCGCACCGCCCCGACCCTCTCCGGCGGTGAATCGCAGCGCATTCGCCTGGCGGGGCAGATCGGGAGCGGGCTCGTCGGCGTGCTGTACATCCTGGATGAACCTTCGATTGGCCTGCACCCGCGCGATAACGATCGGCTGCTCGAAACGCTGCACCGCTTGCGCGATATGGGGAACACGGTCGTCGTCGTCGAGCACGACGAAGACACGATGTGGGCGGCCGATCACCTCATCGACTTCGGCCCCGGCCCCGGCGTTCGCGGCGGGCATGTGGTCGCTACCGGTCCCGCGACGGAAGTCGTCAAGGAACCCAAGAGCGTCACCGGAGCGTTTCTCAGCGGCGCGCAAAAGATTGCAATTCCCACCCAGCGCCACGCCCCAGGCGACGCGTGGCTGAAGGTGATCGGCGCGACGCAGAACAATCTCAAGAACATCACCGCCGAGATTCCGCTCGGCTGTTTCGTTTGCGTCACCGGCGTAAGCGGCTCCGGCAAGAGCTCGCTGGTGAACGACATTCTCGTCGAGGCCTTGCATCGTGACCTAAATCAAGGCAACGGCGATCCCGGCGCGTTCGAGAAGATCGAAGGCCTGGCGCATCTCGATAAGCTCATCGCCATCGATCAGTCCCCCATCGGCCGCACGCCGCGCTCCAACCCCGGCACATATATCAAGGTCTTCGACGACATCCGCGACCTGTACTCGCAAATGCCTGAAGCCAAACGCCGCGGCTACAAGCAAGGCCGGTTCAGTTTCAACGTCGCCGGCGGCCGGTGCGAAGCCTGCGAAGGCAACGGCGCGACGAAGCTGGAGATGGACTTCCTCGCCGACGTGTGGGTCACTTGCCCCGTGTGCGAAGGCAAGCGCTTCAACCGCGAAACGCTGCAAGTCAAGTTCAAGGAGAAGTCGATCGCCGATGTGCTGGAGATGGACATTCAGCAAGCGCTCGAACTGTTCGAGAATGTTCCACACATTCGCCACAAGTTGCAAACCCTGCACGACGTGGGGCTCGACTATCTCAAAATCGGCCAGCCGTCGCCGACCCTCTCCGGCGGTGAGGCGCAGCGCATCAAACTGGCGAAGGAGCTCGTGAAAAAGAGCACCGGCAAGACACTCTACTTGCTCGATGAGCCGACGACCGGCTTGCACTTTGCTGATATCAAGTTGCTGCTCGACGTGCTGCACAACTTCGTCGCCGCCGGCAATACCGTGCTCGTGGTCGAGCATAATCTGGACGTGATCAAAACGGCCGATTGGATCATCGACCTTGGTCCTGAAGGGGGCGCGGCCGGAGGCGAGATCATCACCGTCGGGACGCCGGAACAGATCGCGGCCAATCCGAAGTCGCACACCGGTTGCTCGCTCGCGCCGGTTTTGGCGGGCACGCAGCATGGGCTCAATCGCAAACACGCCGCCGATCATGCCCGGCAGGAAAAGCGCGCCGTCGCGCAAGGTTATGCCGATCACATTTCGGTTCAAGGCGCGAAACAGCATAATCTCAAAAACGTCAACGCGACGATCGCCCGCGATAAGATGACGGTGTTTTGCGGGCCTAGCGGCTCCGGCAAGAGCTCGCTGGCGATGGATACGATCTATGCGGAAGGGCAACGACGCTATGTCGAAAGCCTCAGTTCCTACGCCCGCCAGTTCGTCGCCCAAATGCAGAAGCCGGCCGTCGATCACATCGAAGGTTTGTCGCCTGCGATTGCGATTGAGCAAAAGAATCTCGGCCACTCGCCGCGCTCGACCGTCGGCACGGTGACTGAAATCTACGATTACTTCCGCATCCTCATGGCCCGCCTGGGGACGCCGCATTGCCCCGCGTGCAACATCGCCATCGGCACACAGACCGGCGATCAGATCACCGACAAGATTCTGGAAGAGCCCCCCGGGACGAAGCTGTACCTCATGGCCCCGCTCGCGGCCGATGTGGGCCAGCTTTATACGACCCTGTGGGACGAAGTCCGCGCTGCCGGTTATGCCCGCGTGCGGATCGACGGCACGACGTATTCACTCGACAAGCCGCCGGATATCGACCGCCGCCGCAAGCACGATGTGGAAGTGGTCGTCGACCGGATCGTGGTCAAGCCGGAGTATCGCTCGCGAATTGCCGATAGTGTGGAAGCCGCACTCTCGCTCGGTCGCGGCGTGTTGCACGTTGCCTATCAACAAGACGACGCGCCGGAGCCCAAGTGGCGGCGCGTCGCGCATAGTCAACATCTGGCTTGTCACTCCTGCGGGCGAAGTTTTGAGCCTCTCACGCCCCATAGTTTTTCGTTCAACAGCCCGCTCGGCTGGTGTCCGGCTTGTGAAGGGCTCGGCACGCAAACAGGCGCCAATCCCGCGGCACTGTTGCGCGATCCGAAGTTGACACTCGCGGAGGGAGCCGTCGCCCTCTGGCCGGATCTCGCGCAACCGCTCGCCAAGGCGATGCTGGAAGCGTTCTGTAAAGAGACCGGTGTGCCGCTGGATGTCCCTTACGAACAACTCAACTCCCGCCAACGTCGCACGCTGCTCTACGGCACAGGCGATGCGTGGTTCAGCGTCACCGCGGCCAGCGACGTTCCGGCCATGCGTTTTCAGTTCAAAGGATTGTATCCCGCGCTCGAAGAAGCGTCGCGGTTGTCGCCCAGTTTGCGCAACCGATTGGAGCAGTTCGTCGGCGAAGTCGATTGCCACACCTGCGGCGGAAGTCGCTTGCGCGATGATGCCGGCGCGGCCCGGTTCCGCGATTTAACGATCGACGACCTCACCCGCCTGCCGCTGGGCGACTTGCAGCGCGTCTCGCACGATTGGAAACTCACCGCCCGCGAACGCAAGATCGCAGGCGAAGTGCTCCGTGAGATCGACAACCGCGTGCAGTTTTTGAACGATGTGGGCCTGGAATACCTCGCTCTCGGCCGGGGCGCGGCGACGCTCAGCAACGGCGAAGCACAACGCATCCGCCTGGCCAGCCAACTCGGCAGCGGACTCTGCGGCGTGCTGTATGTGCTGGACGAACCGACGATCGGCCTTCACCCTCGCGATAACACGCGCCTACTCAAAGCGCTGCACAAATTGCGCGATCTCGGCAACACGCTGATCGTCGTCGAACACGATCGCGAAGTGATCGAGAACTGCGACCACGTCCTCGACTTCGGCCCCCAAGCGGGACGTCATGGCGGCCAGGTTGTCGCCGACGCCACGCCGGACAAGCTCGGCCGCAAACGCGGTTCCGTCACCGGACCCTACTTGACCGGCCGAAAGGCGATTACGATTCCAGCGAATCGGCGAACGTATGATTTAGGATTTGCGAGTTCAGATTTGGCCGTGAAGAAGACCAAGAACACGTCCGCTCGCAAAAACAAAGCTCCGACCGAATCCGAAAATTCGAAACCTGAAATATCCAAGCAGAAATCCCCTGCGCTCGAGTTGCTCGGCGCGCGTCACAACAATCTGCACAATGTTAATCTCACCATTCCCCTGGGCACGCTCACCGCCATTACCGGCCCCAGCGGAAGCGGCAAAAGCTCGCTGATTGAAGATGTGCTCTACGCCTCGCTGGCGAAGACGTTGCATCGCGCGAACCTCACGCCGGGGGCGTTCGATGAACTGCGCGGCATCGAGCAGATCAACAAGGTGATTCGCGTCGATCAGCAACCACTCGGCAACTCGCCAACATCCAACCCGGCCACCTACACCGGCGTCTTCGAACTCATTCGCAACCTGTTCGCCCAACTGCCGGAAGCGAAACTCCGCGGCTACAACGCGCGGCGGTTCAGCTTCAACGTCTCCGGCGGGCGCTGCGAAAAGTGCGAGGGGAACGGGCAACTGCGGATCGAGATGCACTTCCTGCCGGACGTCTGGGTCGAGTGCGACGAATGTCGCGGGCGACGCTACAATCCTGAAACACTCGCCGTCACCTATCATGGCCACTCGATCAGCGACGTGCTCGACATGACCTGCGGCGACGCGGTCGAACTGTTCCAAAACATCCCCAAGATTCGCCGCACGCTGCAAACGCTCTGCGACGTCGGGCTCGACTACCTCACCCTCGGCCAGCCTGCCCCCACGCTCTCCGGCGGTGAGGCCCAGCGCGTCAAACTCGCGGCCGAACTCGCGCGGCCTGACACTGGGCGAACGCTATATCTTCTGGACGAGCCAACGACCGGTTTGCATTTTGACGATCTCGCCAAGTTGCTCGAAGTTTTGCAACGCCTGGTCGATCTCGGCAATACGGTCGTGGTGATCGAGCATAACCTGGACGTCATCAAGTCGTGCGATTGGATCGTCGATCTCGGTCCTGAAGCTGGTGAAGGGGGCGGGCGAATCGTCGCGCAGGGAACGCCGGAGATGATCGTCGCGCATGCCCAAGCCGCGCAGCGCAAAAACAACGGCTTGCTCCGCTCGCACACCGGCGAAGCGCTCATCCCCGTCTTGAACGCCGGACCTTACGGCGAACGAAAGCCGCATAATCCCGCCGCTATCACCGCGTCCCGCGCGGACGACCTGGAAATTGAAGATGTCGGCCGCGATGCGCAGATGCCTTGGGAAGCCAACGGCCGTCGCTGGCACACGCAAGACCGAGTAGATCGCAAAGGGGCGCCGGCCAAGTGGGACGGCCGCGTGCTGGCGAACATCGTCGACTTCATCCACGAGCACGGCGACTTTGCGGATACCAACTGGAACGCCCGCAGCGTGGTCGAAATCACTGGTCACAAGAAAACCGATGGCTGGTTCTTCCACGCCATCACCGGCGAATCCTGGCTCGTGAAGCTCAAGTTCCGCGTCAGCAAAGGAACCTTCCGCCGCGACGCACTGCTGGAAAAGATTAAACTCAAAACGCTCAACGAACTCGACGAGCTGCCGATCTACGGCAACGAGCCGCGCATTAAAGTCAAAACGATTCGCGGCCCCTGGCAAGAAGTGCAAATCAACGTTCACACGCTGGAAGAAGTGGACACGCCTGAGTTTTGGGACTTTCTCCAACAAGCCATCGAAGGCTTTGAAAAGTTCGCCACCAAAGCGGCGGAGAATCCCGCCGACCTCATGCCCTGGAAGAAGCTGGGGCAAAAATGGCACTTCCTGCGCAAGGGCTTTCCGCCTGGGAAGTCACCGCAATGGGAGAGCGAGGCGCTGGAAGAGTTGTGCGAGATGCTGCAAGAAGCCGCTGGCGACGACGCGCAGTTTTTGTGGAACAACCAGCAGGTCGTGCATCTATATCTCAAAGGACAGCGCGACCCCTGGGCGACGATCTGGACCAAGCGCCTCCCCTCGCTCGACCTCGCGCTCACAAGCCCCAAAGGCAGCATCGCTTTGGGCCGCGTCCGCGACCTCGGCTACGACCGCCAGCTCGACGGCAAACGCGCCGACCGCGATGTGCTGTTTTTGAGATTCAAGAGCACCGAGGATTTACACCACGGAGATTTGGAAGCGTTTTTGCGGGAGCATTTGGAGACGATTGCCGCAGCAGCAAAATAATTCGTTTAACGGCAAGCCGAAGGCGACTGCGTTGACAGATCGCGTTGACAGACTCCGTTGACGCCGGGTGAATCAGGCTTGCCAGTGCGGAATCGTGAATTCACGTGGCTTTCGATATCATCATTCACCGCGAGTGCGGCATCCTTGATTTGCGAGTCGAAGCCTGAACCCTCACAACACGTGGATCCATCCAGCGGTCATTCTAGTCGCTCGAAGGCTGGCTACCGGGCTGTGCTTGCGGTTCGCCCAGCGGAACGGCGGTTGCGAGCCGCTTATTGAGCAACTTTTGAAGCTCTTTCGCGATCATGGGATGCTCGTCCGCCACGTTCTTCGTCTCGCCTAGATCGGTCGACAGGTTGTAGAGTTCAATCGCGCCGCCGCGCGCCGCATCGCCTGGACGCTTCGCAGCCTTTTTGCCGGCGTTCATCAGCAACTTCCAGTCCCCTTGGCGAAGCGCGGCCTGGTCAGCGGCCATGCCAGGCAGGAACAGCGCCTCATGGGGCGATTTGGCTCCCTCGGTCAAGACGGGCCAAATGTCGCGGCCATCCAGCGGCAGTGTTTGCGCTAGCGAGCCGCCGGCCAGTTTCACCAGCGTCGGATACCAATCGACGATGTGCAGCGGCTGGGCATTGCGTTTGCCGGCGGGAATATGGCCGGGCCAGGTGGCGAACGCGCAAACACGAATCCCGCCTTCGTAGATGGTGCCTTTGCCGGCGCGGAGCGGACCGTTCGACGTCACCTTGCCGGGCGCCGGACCGCCGTTGTCGCTGGAAAAGATAATCAGCGTATTCTTCGCCAGGCCCTTCTCGTCGAGCGCCGCCACGATTTGACCGACTCCTTCATCCATTGCCGCGACCATGCCGGCGTATGTGCGGCGCACGCATTGAAGATTTGTGAACGGCTGCTCGTACTTCTTGGGAACCTGGTGCGGCCCGTGGACGGCGTTGAACGGCACGTAGAGGAACAACGGCTTGTCTGGGTTCTTCTCGCGAATGATGCGGCAGGCTTCCGCGGCGATCAAGTGCGTCGAGTAACCTTCGTCTTTGCAAAGCTCGTCGTTGCGATGCCAATCGAGCACGCCGTCTCGCATGTGCGTGAAGTAATCGAGCGCGCCGAACCAGTGACCGTACTGCTGGTCAAACCCGCGCTGCGTGGGGCGATAGTCGGCCTGAAACTCGCCGAGATGCCACTTGCCGCAAATGGCTGTCTGGTAGCCTGCGTCGTGCAAGGCGTCGGCCAGTGTCCGCTCGGATAAGGGAAGTCCCCAATGCGCCCCAGGCCGGACGACGTGGTAGACGCCGGTCTGCGTCACGTAGCGACCCGTCATCAGGGAAGCTCTTGTCGGCGAACAGACCGGCTGGACGTAAAACGATTCAAGCACGGTGCCGGCCTTCGCGAGCCGATCGAGATGCGGCGTGCGGATCTCCTTGCTGCCCATAAACCCGGCGTCCTCGTAGCCTTGGTCATCCGAGAGAATGAAGACGATGTTGGGCCTGGCCGCGGGAGCGACGTCCGCGACGTCTGCCGCGCTAAGCGCGGACCACGGAAATACGATTGCGACAATGGTGACGGCAATGTGTTTCATGGTTTCGGTCCTCGGTTTCGTTTTAGGCCTCCTCACCAGAATCTGCGGGTGAATTGGCATCGTGCTGGGGCGTTCGACGGGGCTAAACTGGAACGGCGGAGCGACACAGGCGTACCAGTGCGGAAGTGCGCGTTCATGTGGCTTTCATCATAATCGTTCACCGCGCGTGCGACATCCTCGTTTGGCGAGTCGAAGCCTGAACTTCAGCGGCGCGTTGCCTTCGCCGGTCGAGCCGCTGAGTGCCGAAGACTGGTTGGCACTCACTGGCCGAGATTGCTCAAGATGTCACATTCGATTCGTGTAGCCGGGGACACCTGTTGCCATTCAACGATCAACAAAGTAGCACGCCTACTCGCGATTCAGCACTGGCAAGCCAGATGGGATGAAAAGAAGACGTTGCACCAGGAGGTAGGATTGAGGTGTTTACGATCTTCAATTCTCCATCACAGGTGCAATGTCATGTTAAGTGTAGCTGATTGGCGGGCGTTTTTGGGGTTGGAT
>CAUJKE010000120.1 GCA_963205385.1 Planctomycetota bacterium
GGTCTTCAAGCCGCCGCCTGCCAAGAGCCCGCAGCCAACCTGCGGCCAGTGATCGCGACCGGCGTCTTTATTAATGACCGGGGTGCGGCCGAATTCTCCCCAGGCGACAACCGATACGTCGCTGGCGAGGCCGCGCTCATACAAATCCTCCACCAGGGCGCTCATTCCCTGGTCGAACTGCGGAGCGTGCGTGTTTTTGAATTCCGAAAAGTTGTTGCTGTGAAAGTCCCAGCGGCCAAAGTTCAACGTGACGCAACGCGCCCCGGCCTCAACGAGTCGCCGCGCGATGAGGAAGTGTTCGAGATTGCGCGGCGCGCCGTCGCCATAGTTCCGGGGATCGCCTTGGCCATAGCGCTCGCGGGTTTTGGCGTCTTCTTGCGAAACGTCCAACGCATCGGCCAGCTTGCTTGAAGTCAGCACGCCAAGCGCTTGCTGGGTGAAAGCGTCGTAACCTTCGATGCCGCCGCTGGCGTCCAGATCGCGGCGCAGGCGATCCATGCCGGCCAACAACTGCCGGCGGTCGCGCAGGCGAGCGGCATCGATGCCGTTGAGCGTCAAATCACCCTGGCCTTGGCCGTTGGGACGGAATGCGGCATGAGCAGGCCCGAGAAAACCGGGGTGGCCCGGCGAACCGTAAGGCGGATGGCCCGCCGGCGGCGCCAGACCAACAAACGGCGGCACAGCGGCATCGCGCGCGCCGTGCAACTTCGAGAGCGTGGAACCGACGCTTGGCCAACCGCCGGGGGGCTGCCGATCGACACTGCGGCCGGTATAGCAAATGAACGAATCGTGGTTGCCATTGGGCGAGCCATAGACGGTGCGGATCGGAACCAGTTTGTCCATGATGCTGGCCAGGCGGGGCAGATGCTCGCAAATCTCAATGCCGCTGACCTTGGTCGGAATCGGACGAAACTCGCCGCGAATCTCCGCGGGAGCATCCATCTTCAGATCGAACATGTCTTGATGCGGCGGCGCTCCGCACAGGTAGATCATGATGATCGCCTTGCGCGAATTGCCCCGGCCTTGAGCCGCTTCGGCGCGTAATAAATCCGGCAGCGCGAGCCCGCCGAATCCGAGTGCGCCAATCGTGAGTAGTTCGCGTCGGGTGTAGCCGCGACATAGCCGCTGGGGGCGGGCGAGAACGGAGAGCATGGCAACACCTCAAGGCGGGGATGGGCAGGCGGGGAATTTCGTGTGGACTCGATTATATCAATATCGGTTGATTTATGACAACGCGCAGCGGGCAAGGCTGATCCGCGGCGCCGGGCGACGTCGTGTCGGCGAGAAATCGGCGGATTCTTCGCTTGCTTTGGATCGCAAGATAATTAAAATTCGCGGTTTGCAAAGTGCGACGTGGGACGTTTCCAGGCCGCGCTCAAGTGAGGGGTGTTTGTCACGATTTACCATTCATGGAGGTGCGTAATGGCTCTCGATCCACGCAAACAGCAAAAGAAAGTCGAACGACGAAAGGCCAAGGACAAAGCCCGCAAACTGGCCGAAAAGCAGCATGCGAAGGAGTTGCAGCAAAAACTTTTCAAATCCATCGCTACCGCCCCGATTTTGGATTGCCTGGTCACCGAAAGCATCTGGGAACAAGGCATCGCGCACGTCATCATCAGCCGCCAATTGACCGGCAATCAAGTCGCGTTCGCCGACTTCCTGCTCGACACCTACTGCCTGGGCGTGAAAGACGTCTTCATGTCCATCAAATCGCAGGCGGAATACGAGCACGAGTTTCTGGCCTTTATCCGTGAGAAAATGCCGCTCGAGGACGTTGAACCCGAATTTGCGCGCATGCTGATCGAAGGCGGGATCGCATACGCCGAGCAATTCGGCTTTTCGCCGCACCCCGATTACAAAAAAGCGAGTATCATTCTGGGTGATATTGAGGTCATCGAAGACGGCTTTGAGTTTGAGTTTGGCTGCGAGGGCACGCCGTATTACATCTCCGGACCGCACGACTCCGCGGAGCGCAGCAACCGGATCATCCATGCGCTGCACGAACAATGCGGTCCCGGCGGCTATCATTTCACGGCCCACAATGTGCGACCCTCGCTGTTGCCTGTGTTCGAAGTGCCCGAGCACAACGAGCTGGCGGACCACAACGAGATGGATTGGTCGCGGTAAAGCGATGTCGTGCGTCGTCAAGGAAGGCGAAGCAGGAACGATAGTGAACGTGCACAGAAAGGGTAAACCCTGCACCAAGCCGTGCGCGGGGGAGGCCAGCGCGTTGACGCGTCCGAATCGTCAAAGCCGACGACCTAGTTCTGCTGGCTGAGATCGATCCACCCAATCAGGGCGCGTGCGCGCACTACTCCGATGGGTGGGTGGCAACTTATATCGGCTGATGATCGGCGCGAGGCGAATTCTCTAACGCTTTGGCAGGACGTTATTTACGGCGATTTGCATATGCGCGCCCGCGCTAATAATTGTCCTCAGAAGGGTGGGGTTTGGGCTCGCGGCAGCGCAAGTTCAGTCGTTGGCGCGCGGGAGGAAGCGAAACAGCCATCGCATATTTGCGATATTTATGTAAATATGTATTGATTACTTCTTGCTTAGTTGCTACATTGATGCACATGCAATTGAGTCAGGAGCGATTGCGGCGGGGTGAAATACGTGCAATCACTAATTTGCGCACGCTCGGCCATGCGCTCGTTTGCCTGCGGATTGCGCGGGGGCATTCAGCAGGAGCTAGCGGAGCGCTTGAACGTGCATTGATCGCAAACGTCGCGCGATGAACGAAATGAGTATCATGGCGTGACGTTGGAACGAGCAGGGCGCGTCTTGGATGCGCACGGCGCCACGATCCACGCGTACTTCGAGCTCGTCTCCGACACGTCGGCGGTTGCCTAAGTCAGAGCACTAAGAGCGGCGTTTCTCAGTTCTTCACCGTCGCCCAGGTCCAGTGCCGATCGCTGGTCATAACCACGCTCTCGGCCGGATAACCCAGTTGCGTGACGATGGCCTGCACTTCTGCGACGGTTAAAGCGGCGCGGAGGGAGGCGTCGAAGAGTGCGCGTTGCAACTCGTTGCTTTGGCCGGCATAGAGTTCAACCAGGCGCGTGACTTCAGCATCGCTGGCGGGGCGCAGCAGGTCGCGAAAGAAGATCACGCCTCCAGGCTTCAGCACGCGGACCGCTTCGGCGAGAGCGATGGCTGGTTCTGGAAGGTGATGCACAATGCTGTTGGACATCACGATATCGAACATGCCGGCCGGGTAGAGGAGTTGCTTGGCGTCGCCGTGCGCGAGTTGGACGCGCGTCGTCACGCTGGCGAGTTCGATGTTGTAGCGGGCCAGTTCGAGCATCTCGATCGCCGCGTCGACCGCCAGGATGCGTCCCTCTGGCGACTGGCGGCAGAACTCGATCGGAATTTGCGCCGTCCCGGTTCCCAAATCGAGCACGTCAAAGCGCTCTTGCTCCGGCAGCGTTGTCAGGAACGCCAGCAAATCGCTGACGAACAGACGGTTGACTTCGGCATGATCCATCGAGTCATAATCCCGCGCTTCCTGCGGTGAATCCATGACTTCTGGTTCGAGGACGCGAGCGAGGGACATGGCGAGCTCAACTTGCAAAAAGCGAAAACGGGACGGACTTTCCGAGCACGCATTGTAACGCAATTGCCGCGTGACAAAGCTACTCGACGTCCAACGGCCTGGCCTGATGCTGACGATCGGCCCATTTGCCCCAGGCGTAAAGCAAGATCGCCACGAACAAATACCCAGCGGCGTATTCGAGCGGGGTGCGGATGAACTCCGGCCCGAGTTGCCAGGACGCCAACTGTTCCCGCCCCGGCAACGGGTACGGCCAGGGGACCAACATCGGCGCGCCAGGGAGCGGCGAATGCACGATGCCAAACAGCGTCAACACGGCCAACAGCGCCGCGATGCCAGACGCGGTCGTGAGGCGACGGTCGATCAGCTTCGCCAAGAGCGACGCCCACAATAAGCTCGTCACGATGAAGCCGTTGGCCAAGATGCGCACGATGTCGATCTGCCCGCGAAAGTCCGCACGCAGCAGATCGGGCGAGACGCCGAGCCGCGCCAGTTCGCCGAGAAAGCCATTGAGGTAGATGAGCGCGAGCGCCGCCAGCGCCGGCACGCAGCCCAAGACGATAGCGGCATAATGTTTGCGCGGCGTAGCGACAAAACTTTGCGCGGTGATTTCGAGGCCGATGAAGATCAAAATGGGGAACACGGTCGGCTTGGGAATCACGACGTACAGATAGCCGAAGAAGCCGATCAGGCCTGCCGCCCCTACGAACAGTCCGGTGGCGAGCGTGTAGGCGGCGCGCCCTCCCATCGCCTTGTACGCGGGGTGGCCGATGTACGGCGTGGTTTGAATCACGCCGCCGCAGAGCGCGGCCACAACCGTCGCGCAGGCTTCCACCGCGATCACCTGGCCGGTGTCGAACTCGTCGCCAGCGGCGGCGGCGCTTTCCGTGCAATCAATTCCGCCGACGACCGTCGCCAGCGCGAACGGAATGACGATCGGCAAATACTGCAAGGTGGCAGGAAACGCTCCGACCCACTCGAACGTGAAAACGGTCAACCAACCGCGCGGCAGCAGTGCTTGCGACGGATCTTGTACTTCACGATGCATCTGAGGAAGTAGATGCCAGCCGAACTGATAGTCGAGCAGGGCCATCAACCAGTACATACCGCCGGCCACCAACAGCGCGCCGAGCGCGCCGGGAATCTTGAGCGGCAGCGGCACCCGCGCCACGAGCGTGGTGAGAATAATCGCCAGCGCCACGAGCGCCACTACTGGCGCTTGCAGCATTTCCACCAGTGGCAAAAAACTGATCAAGACGAGCGCCACTGCGGCCAGCGAGCCGAGTAGTCCCGCCCGCGGCACGACGCGGCGCACCCAATTCGAGCCAAAAGCGCACGCGAACTTGAACAAACCACTGATGAAAATCGAACAGATACCAATGTGCCACATCTGCACGGCGGCGGCGTCCGGCGAGAGTCCGGCGGCTTTCCCTGCGACCAAGGCGGGACCGAGCACAAAAAACACCATGCCAAAGGTGCTAGGGGTGTCGAGCCCCAGCGGCATGGCCGTAATATCGTTGCGACCGGAGTCTCTCGCTAATCTCAGTGCGAGCCAAAAAAACAGCAAATCCCCTACCAGCACACCGACGGCCGTTCCCGGAATGAGATGCTGAAATGCAAAATCTGCACTGAGACCGAACCCGCCAACGAGCAGGCTGACTGTCAATAGCAAATCGGCGATATTGTCTAACATCAAGCCAAAGAAGGCATTTACGTCGCCTGGCGCTGCCCAGCGGTACGATTTTTTGGTCACAGTCACCCCGCTTGGCACGGATATTGCTTTTCTATCGGGCGTGAGTCTAAAACGCCTGCCGGTGGCTGTCAAACGCCACTGGCTGCTAGCTGCAATTTCCCGTCTGTCGCCCAAAATGATAGGATGTCCGACAGCGGAGAGTGCTGCTTCGACCTGCGGCGGAGTCGCCGGGCGAAGGTCCAACTCGAACTCTCCTTAAATAGTTGCGTAGAAACAATGAACACTACCGTCAGCCAGAATTCGAACCTTGCGGCCTTGAGCGACGAGGAATTGTTGCTCCAGTACCGCGAAACAGGCGATCGGCAGTTGTTTAGCCAGCTTGTGCACCGGTACGAGCGGGAGCTTTTCAGCTACCTCCGGCGCTATCTTGGTGATGCCGAAATGGCAGAAGATGCCTTCCAGGCAGCTTTCTTGCAGATCCACCTGAAATGCGAACAGTTTGAACCAGGACGCAAGTTTCGCCCGTGGCTATACACCATCGCCACGAACCAGGCCATTGACGCCCAGCGGCGGAACAAGCGCCACCGGATGGTCAGCCTGGACCGCGTGAGTCACGGCGATAGCGGCGAAGAGGTTGGAAAACTGGCCAATTTGCTGGAAAGTTCAGAACTTAACCCGGTCGCCGAACTTAGCCTGTCCGAGCAACGTAACTGGATTCAGGAGAGCATCGGCCAACTTCCGGAGTCGATGCAGAGCGTCGTTCACTTGGTTTACTACCAAGGACTGAAATATCGCGAAGCCGCCGAAGCGCTCGATGTGCCGGTAGGCACGGTGAAGAGCCGCTTGCACTCCGCAATTTTGAAGCTTAACGAGATTTGGAATCACGAGCATCCGCAGTCATGACAAGCCCCACCCAAGAACATTTGCTCGGCTATCTACTCGGCGCGTTAGAGCCGGTAGAAAACGAACTGCTCGAGCGCGAAATCGCCACCAACCCCCGCCTTGCGCAGCAACTCGAAGGGATCGCCCGGTGCGTGCAACCGCTGGAGTGTTGTCGTCATCAAGACGCGCCCCGCGCCGGTCTGGCGTCGCGCACGTGTAAATATGTGTTTGCCGAAGTGGCGCATCCCGTAGCGCCGGCGCGGCACGGCGCCGCGGCGGCCATGCATGCCGAATACGGCGCGAGTGAGGCGTCCAGTCGCTGGAGTTTGGCTGACTTCGTCGTCGCCGCAGGCATTTTTATCGCGGCAGGAATGTTGTTTTTTCCCGCCATTGCTAACAGCCGCTACCAGGCGCACCTCGCGCAGTGCCAAAACAACCTCCGCCAGTTCGGGCACGCGATGGCCGAGTCCGCGCAGCTTGATCCGCGGCAAGAATTTCCTTCCATTCCTAAGTACGGCGCGCTCTCGTTTGTAGGCTGGCCGGCCGTGAGCCTTCACGATCGCGGCTACCTGACCAGCCCTGGTGTGATGGTCTGCCCTAGCTCGCCACTGGCCGAGAAACGTGGCAATTGGTCGATCGCTTCCGCGGAAGCCATTAAACGGGCCCGAGGTGAAGAACGCCTGCGCCTGCAACGCGAAGCCAGTGGGAGCACCGCGATCAGCTTGGGGTATGAAGACGGGGATCGTTACACGATGGGCCGCAATCTCTCGCGCGACAATCGCGTCCTCGCCGCCGATGCCCCCACCGGATTCGCCCCGCAACTCGTCAGCCAGCATCATGATGGCAAGGGCCAAAACGCCGTTTTTGAATCCGAACGCACCGCCTATGTTCTAGGCTGCGGCGAGAACGATTGCGGCGATGAGATGTTTTTGAATCGCAACGGGGTCGTCCGCCCCGGCATCGATGCCCTCGACAACGTTGTCGCCCCGCCGGGAACGCGTCCCTATCCCGAACTCATTTCGCCCGCCAGCAATTCGTACAACCAAAACTAATCGAGCCGGTAAGGCTCATCTCCAGACAGCCCGTTCTCCTGCCCGCCTGCTTGTCGTAGGCGGGTTTTTTTATGCGTGCCAGGCATGTTTTTCAACTTGAGGTTGTGAGTCCCTTAGCCAACTTGATGGGGGTGAAGGATTAGCGAAGCGCAAGTGCGTCACGGTGACGTGGCGTCTGAAGTCAGCTGAAGGCATCCGGGAACTGACCAAACGCAACCGAGGTTCTTCCTTGGATCGCGTCATCAGCGAACTTCGTAGTTACCTGTTGGGCTGGCGTGGCTATTTTGGCTGCTGCCTGACCCCTTCGGTGCTGCGGGACTTCGACTCCTGGATTCACGGCTGTTGAAGAGTTATGCCTGGAAGCAGTGGAAAACCGGCCGTCGCCGGTTTACCGAGTTGCAGCGCTTAGGGATTGGCAAAGACCTTGCCGCCCAAACCGCCGGTAGTCGCAAAGGCAACTGGCACCTCAGTCCAACTACACCACAAACTGCCGCCCCAGCCATACGCCCGCCGCGACGGCCGCCAAACCGGTGAGCATGTTCGCGGCGACGTTGAGGAAAGCGAGCGTCCAATCGGATGCCTCCAATAGCCGGTAGGTGTCGAACCCGAAGGAAGAGAAGGTGGTTAAGCCCCCCAAAAAGCCTGTCGCCAGCGCGACTCGCAGCCAGTAATACGCCGGATCGACCTCCGACATCGCCGCGGCGACCAGTCCAAACAGAAAGCATCCCACGCAGTTGACCACCAAAATCGCCCACGGAAAGGACGATGTGGTCAGAAACTCGCAAGCGACCCCCACTCCATAGCGAGAAAGAGCGCCCAGCGATCCCCCGATCGCGACGCCGAGCACTTCCACGAGAATGTCCGATCCCTTCATAATCGCTCGTAATTCGCTGCTCAGGTTGGACTTAGGCGTTTTGAGGCGAGAAAATCAGCCTGCGGCGCGCGAACCTCCACTCCCAACACTGTAACTACAATGTACGCTAAGAGAACGAGTTGAAGGGAAAGGAATACTCCCGTAAACTGGACTGTTTTCCACCTTGCGGCTTGAGCCGTAGTAACTGCACGCCCGGCAACCGCCGCGGCTAAGTGCAATCCTTAGGAGTTGTGTCCATGTCCACCACCGAAGCTGCTGCCGGAACTGAACTGTTAACCGGAGCCGATATTCTCGTCCGCTCGCTGGTGGAGCACAACGTCGAAGTTCTCTTCGCCTATCCCGGCGGCGCGTCGATGCCGATGCACCAGGCGCTGACACGGTACAAGGATCAGATCCGCACCATCCTTCCCCGCCACGAGCAAGGAGGCGGCTTTGCCGCGCAGGGGTACGCGCGGTCCACCGGTCGCCCCGGCGTTTGTATGGTGACGAGCGGTCCCGGCGCGACGAACCTCGTCACCGCGATCGCCGACGCCAAACTCGATAGCATCCCCATGATCGCAATCACCGGGCAGGTGCCGACGAAAGTCATCGGCAGCGATGCGTTTCAAGAAACGCCGATTGTGGAAGTTTGCCGCGGCATCACCAAACATCATTACCTCGTGACCGATGTCCGCGAACTGCCCCGCATCATGCGCGAAGCGTTCTTCATCGCCACGACCGGACGCCCGGGGCCGGTCCTCGTCGATATTCCCAAGGACGTGCAGAACCAGCAGTTGCTCGTGGAGTGGGACGCCCCGATGAACCTGCCTGGCTATAGCGGTGAGAAGTGCAAGGCCGCGCCGGAGCAGATTCGCCAGGTCGCGGCTGCGATCAAACTTGCCAAGCGGCCGATGATCTATGCCGGCGGCGGCATCATTGCCAGCGAAGCGAGCGAACTACTGCGCGAGCTCGTCCGCCGCACCGGAATTCCCGTGACGATGACCGTGATGGGACTCGGCGCATTCCCCAGTGAAGACCCGCTCTGTCTCGACATGCTCGGCATGCACGGCAGCGCGTATGCCAATTACGCCGTCCGCGATTGCGACTTGCTGATTGGCCTGGGCGTGCGGTTCGACGACCGCGTCACCGGCAAACTCGAGGCGTTCGCCAAACACGCCAAGATCATTCACGTCGATATCGACGCTTCCGAACTGAACAAGAACAAGGCAGCCCATTTCCCGATCTGCAGCGATGTGGGCTTTTTCCTCGCGGAACTCAACAAAATCGTCGAAGCGCCGGAGATTTCCGCCTGGGTCGAGCAATGCCAGACCTGGAAAAAGAACGTGCCGTTCAAGTTCGACGCCAAGTTCGACGGCATCACGCAGCAAAGCGCGATTCATGAACTGTGGAAGATGACCAAGGAACGCGACACCTACATCACGGTCGGCGTCGGCCAGCACCAAATGTGGGCGGCGCAGTTCTATCGCTTCAGCAAGCCCCGCACGTGGCTCTCAAGCTCCGGCCTGGGCACCATGGGCTTTGGCCTGCCGGCGGCGATGGGCGTGCAAGCGGCGCATCCAGATTCGCTGGTGATCGATATCGACGGCGACGGCAGCTTTCAAATGAACATCCAGGAGATGGCGACCTGCTATTGTGAAAACCTGCCGGTGAAAGTGTTGCTGCTCAACAACCAGCACCTGGGGATGGTGGTGCAGTGGGAAGACCGCTTCCATGAGAAGAACCGCGCCCATACTTATCTCGGCCCGATCCATCACGATGAATGGTGCGGCAAGGGCTCCAGCATTTATGCCACCGAGCGCTACCCCGACTTCGTCACCATCGCAAAAGGCTTCGGCTGGGGCGCCGCTTCGGTCAGCAAGAAGGAAGACCTCCGGACCGCGCTGCAAACGATGATCGACTACCCCGGCCCCTACGTCCTCGACGTCGAAGTTCCCTACCAGGAACACGTGCTCCCCATGATTCCCTCGGGGCACACGGTGGACGATATTATTTTGGAATAGCTGACGAAAACCACGCGGGGTGGCGCGACGAACCCTCCCGGTGCGTTTTAGCCAGCGGGGACACAGCCCGAAGATTGACGAGCGTGGAACGAACAAGTTTTCGTTCCACGCTCTTTTACTGCGCCTGGGCTGCGTTACGATGATTGAGCACAGCATTGTTCTCGGAGTTTGCGTACATGCCACGGTTGCACGTTCTGGTCTGGCTCGGAATCGTCTGTCTGCCGCTGGGCGCTGCGCAGGCGACTGCGGCAGACCTTCCCCCGCTCCGCTACGGCGCCGATGCCGAAGGGGGCGCGCCGTACATCTTTCTCGACCCCGCAAACCCCAGCCGCACGCAAGGCTTCGAGGTCGATCTCGCGGCGGCGCTCGCCACGGAACTGGGGCGCGAGATCAACTTCTCGCAGAAAAACTATGAAAACCTCGTCCTCTACCTGGAGCGGGGCGAAGTCGACTTTGTGATGAACGGTCTCGAGGTAACGGCCGATCGGGTGGAACGCCTCCGCATGTCGCGGCCCTACTATGTCTACACATTGCAGCTTGTCGGCCGCGCTGGCGAGACCCGCTTTGTCACGCTCGATCAACTCCAAACTTTGGGCCTGACCGTGGGGACGCTCAACGAAACGGCGGCCTCCCGCTTGCTCAAGCAGCGCGGCATCTCGGTGGCCGAGTATGACAGCCAGGCCGAGCCTTATCTCGACCTGGCCCTGGGGCGCGTGGATGCGGTACTGCTGGATCTGCCGATCGCCGAGTACTACGCCCGGCCTAACCCCCGGTTGCAATTCCTTGGCGAGCCGCTCGCGCCGGGACATTACGCCCTTGCGTTTCGCAAGTCGGATGAAGCGCTCGCGGCACAGTTCGATGCGGCCCTGCTGAAACTCGCGCAACGGGGCGAACTCGAACGCATCTATCGCAAGTGGAACATCTGGAACGACGACCAACTGCAACTCGCGGATCCCAATTTGCAACCGCTCGTCGCCGGCGCCAGCAGTCAGGCGATGACGTTCACCCGGTACCTGCCGCTGCTGCTCGACGGCGCGCAAATGACGATCCTGCTGAGCGTGTGCAGCATGGCGCTTGCGGTGCTGATTGGATTGGTCGTCGCCGTCATGCGGCTCTATGGCCCGCTGCCGCTGAAATTCCTGGCAGTGACCTATGTCGAATTCTTTCGCGGCATTCCGGTGTTGCTGCTGCTGTACGTGCTGTACTTCGGCATCTCGCCGATCATTTTTCGGTTGCTCGGCGTGTCACTCGGCGAGTGGGAGCGGATTCTCGTCGGTATCGTCGCGTTTGGCTTGAACTACGCCGCCTATGAAGCGGAAATCTATCGCGCCGGCATCAGTTCCATCCCCCAGGGTCAGTGGGAAGCGGCGGCTTCGCTCGGAATGAACAAGGCCACCACTTTTCGCCGCATCATCCTGCCGCAAACCTGGCGCGTGGTGTTGCCGCCGATGACAAACGACTTCGTCGCGCTCTTCAAGGACACCAGCATCGTCAGCGTGATTGCGGTGGTCGAGCTCACCAAGCAATATCAAATGCTCGCCAAGAGCAGCATGAAATACGTCGAGATTGGCCTGGCGACCGCCGTGCTCTATCTGCTGATGAGCGTGCCGCTGGGCTATCTTTCGCGATGGCTGGAAAAGCGTCTAGGGAAGGAATAGCAGCGAACAGAACCCCTCGAGTCCAAACAAGGACGCGCCGCACATGAATGCCGTAACTTTACACCACGTCACCAAGCGCTACGGGGCCCGCACGATCCTGGACGATGTCTCGCTGGCGATTCCCGCGGGGCAGACGGTCGCGCTGATCGGACCTAGCGGCGGCGGCAAGTCGACGTTGCTCCGCTGCATCAACGGACTGACCACGTTCGACGCCGGTGGGATTCATGTCGGCCAGCACCTGCTCATGCCGCGCACCAGCCGCGAGACGGCCAGCGCGGTCCGGCGGATGTTCGGCATGATCTTTCAGGATTTCCAGCTTTTTCCGCACCTCACGGCGCTGGAGAACGTGATGGAAGCGCCGCTGCAAGTGCTGAAGCAACCACGCGCCGCGGCGCGCGAAGAAGCGCAGCGACTCCTCGCGCGCGTCGGCCTGGCCGAGCGCGCCGATCACTATCCGCGGCAGCTTTCTGGCGGGCAAAAACAACGTGTGGCCATTGCCCGCGCGCTCGCCATGAAACCGCAGGGCCTGCTGTGCGACGAAATCACCAGCGCGCTCGATCCCGAACTCAAATGTGAAGTGCTCGATACGCTGCAAGAACTGCGCAGCGACGGCTTGACGCTGATCGTGGTGACGCACGAAATGGGCTTCGCGCGCCGCGCCGCCGATCAGGTCGCCGTACTCGCCGACGGCCGCGTGATAGAATATGGTTCGCCTGACAAGGTGCTGGAAAATCCGCAGGTGGAGCGCACGCAGAAGTTCCTGCGACAGGTGTTGGCGTGAGGCGCTCCAGCGCCTCGGCGCGCGTCAGCGCACGCCGCGGCGATTTTTACACGATTGATCGAAGCATCATGCAACTCCCTTCGCGTTACATCTGGCTCACTCGCGAAGGCTGGTATTACATCCTGGTGCTGGGATTCATTATCGGCGGCGCGATTCTGCGCGAAGTCAACCTGCTCGTGTTGCTCGCCGGAATGATGCTCGGCCCGTTGCTGTTCAGTTGGCGGTGGGTCGCGACCACCATCGGGCGACTCTCCTTGCAGCGCCGCCTCCCGCGCACGATCTCCGTCGGCGACCCGCTCATTATTGAACTCGAAATTGCCAACGAGCGCCGCCACTTGACGAGTTTCGCGATCTTGGCGACAGACCAGTTCGAGCGCGAAGCGCCGCCGGCGCTCGATCCGCCGACCCAGGCCGAAGCGCTCGCGGCGGCCATCGCCCCCGATAGCACCACCCGAACCTCCTACCGCTGCCTGCTCACGCGCCGCGGGCGTTATCGGTTTGGTCCCATCAAACTGACGACCCGTTTTCCGCTGGGATTGATTGCGGCCGCGGTCCGCGTCGAGTGCCCGGCGCAACTGATTGTTTGCCCGCGCGTCGGCCGCTTGGCGCCGCGCTGGGAGCAATGGATCGACTCCGAGCGGAGCGGCACGCAGCGGACCAGTCCCAAACGCGGCCTGACCGAAGCGGATTATTACGGCATCCGCGAGTGGCGCGCCGGCGACAGTCGCCGCTGGATCCATTGGCGAACCAGCGCGCGGACGAATACCCTGGCGGTGCGGCAATTCGAGGACCAGCATACGGCCGACGTCGCGATTGTGCTCGATTTATGGCTGCCATCCAAGCCTTCGGATGGCGCGTTTGGCAACGTCGAAGTGGCAGTCAGTGTGGCCGCCACGGCGGTCGTCGATCTCTGCCGCCGCGGGAACAATACGCTCACGATCGGCATCCACGGGAAGGAATTGGACGCCTGGTCCGCGCCGGCCACTCCGGCGTTCGCACAAGATGTGCTCGAAAAGCTGGCGGTCGTGGAAGCCGCGCCTGACGACCGCTTGTTGGCGGTGATTGAAAGGGTGGTGGAATCCACGCTCCCCGGAACCCGCCTGATTGTGTTCAGCACGCGGAGCGTCGATATTGAAAGGTTGCTGGCAGACCTCGTGGCGCGCCAGGCGGCGCGGCAGCGCTCCGCGCTGACGAAGACGCTGTGGCTGGATGTCACCGGCCCGCAACTCCCCCAGTTATTTCAATTGGATTGATCGCCATCCATGACTGTCGAACGACTGCTCCAGATTCACATTGCCACGCTGACAGCGCTGGGGACGCTGCTGCTGGGCATGGGGCAGCGTAATCCGATTCTGCCGGTCGTGGCCATCTTTGCCTCGATCACGAGCGTCATCTTCACCGACTCGCTCCGCTGGTTCTGGCTCAATCGCACGCTCGCCAATATCGCGGCGCTGGGCGCGGTGCTGATGTCGTCGCTCGATTTCTGGTCCAACGCCAGCGAACAACAACTCCTGGCGATCGCCAACTTGCTGGTGTACTTGCAAATCATCCTGCTCTATCAACCCAAGGTCGAGCGGCGGTACTGGGAACTCGCGCTGCTGAGCCTGTTGCAAGTGGTGGTGGCGGCGGCGCTTAACTTGGGCTTTGAGTTTGGATTTTTGCTGGTGGTCTACATGCTGATTGCGTTCTCCGCGCTGTCGCTGTTTTTCATCTATCGCGAAGGACTCCACCACTGCGCCCCAGACCCGGCCGAAGCACGCCCCGCGTCTGCGGGCGCAGAGCGCAAGCCGCGCAGCCTACGGCGGCGACTCTTGGGCGACGCCGCAGTGGCGACGCCCCTCTTGCCGCAGACCACGTTGACCGCGTCCCTGATGGGCTGGGGCTTCGTGGGGCAAGTCGGCAGTTTGGGAGCGATGACGCTGTTCTTCACCGTCGTGCTCTTCTTCTCTGTACCGCGGACCAGTGACACGGCGCACCAAGGGGCCGGCGAAGGGGTGGCGCAGGTCGGGTTCACACAAGAGGTGACGTTCAACGAACGAACAGAGATTCGCCAAAGCAACGAAATCGTAATGCGGGTCACATTTCGCAAGCCGGGGAGCGATCAACCGCTCGTCGTCGCCGGCGAACCGCTCTTTCTGGGCACCGTGCTGACCAACTACTCGACGACTTCGGGGCGCTGGTCGAACATTCATGGGGCGGACCACCGCGAGTTGCCGCCGGCGCCTAGCGGCGTGCCGCTGGTGTATCAGGATATCGTGCTCAATATGGGCGGGGACGAGCTGCTGTTTGGCGTGGCGCCGACGTTCGCGCCGCCGGAGATGCCGGCCCACGTGCGCGAGAAGTTCCGCTTTGATCGTTTCAGCGGGCAACTCAGTTTGCGCGGGCAAGATGTTCCCGCGGCGGGGCGCTCGATGGCTTACACGCTCGTGACGGCCGGTTTTCGCGATACGTGGCAATTGCCCGTCACGCCGCACTATGCGGTGTCGTACATTCATCCCGATCTCACGCCCGAGGAACAGCAACGCCGCCGGGCGTGGTGGCTGCGCGACCTGGAAGTCGAAAAGGAGCAGTTGACGCAGATCAACCGCGAGCGCTTTCCTGCATTGATCGCCACGGCGGAGCGAATTCTCGCCAACGCGAATTTAGAACCCGGCGAACGGGTTGTCGCGGCCCAGTTGCTGCAAGACCATTTTCGTAGCCCAGGCGCCTATACGTACACGCTCGACTTCCGCAACGTGCCGCGCACCCCAGGCGTCGATCCGATCGAGGACTTCGTCGCCAATCACCGCACAGGCCACTGCGAGTATTTCGCCAGCGCGCTCTGCTTGATGCTGCGCAGCCAAGGCATTCCCGCCCGCATCGTGGTGGGCTTCAAGGGGGGCGAGTACAACTCGGTCGGCGGGTACTACTGGGTGCGGCAACTTCACAGCCACGCTTGGGTCGAGGCGTATCTGGAGCAAGACCAAATTCCCGCAGGCATCCTGGCCGGGCCGCTTGATACGGAAGCCGGCGGCTGGTTGCGGCTGGATCCCACGCCTGCCCAAAGCGGTCCCGAGGAAATTTCCGCCGGCGTGGGCCTGCTCGCGCGGATGGGGGACGCGATGGATTACATGCAGCTCTTGTGGGACGACTACGTGCTGGGGCTCAATTCAGAACGGCAACGCAAATCGTTCTATTCGCCCCTCACCGAAAAGGCGACGTCGGCCATTGATCGGATGGTCCCGACCGATGCGATCAAGGACAAGCTGACCCAACTCGCGACGGTGCTGGGGGTCGATGGCGCGGCCAAAGGTCAATGGTTTAGCTGGCGCGCAGGGGTCTTCGGCGCGATTCTGGCGGCGGTGCTCGTCGTGCTGTGGCAATTAGGGGTGTGGTGTTGGCATTGGCTCGCGGCCCATTGGCTGCGAAGTTCGCCGGATCCCGCCGCGCGACAGCGCCACATCGTCGAGTTCTACGAACGGCTCGAACAGTTGCTCGCGCGGCTTGGCATCCAGCGCTCGCCCGCGCAAACGCAGCGCGAGTTCGCGGCCTCAGCGGCGCTCCGCCTGGCGGCGATCGGTCCCCATGCCCAACCGCTCGCGCGTCTCCCCGGAGAGATTGTCGAGGCGTATTACCGCGTGCGCTTTGGCGCTTCCACCCTGGACAGCCAGCAAACCGAAGCGATAGAACATGCATTGAGCCGTCTGGCCCAAGCAGCCGAGCAGCCTGCCGCGCCGCTGGAACACGGCCCAGACGCCGCTTGTTCGTCGCCACCGGGGCAGTCCGCTGGCGGGTGAATTGCGGCGTGTTGGTTGGCCGCTCCCCCTCCCAGGTT
>CAUJKE010000121.1 GCA_963205385.1 Planctomycetota bacterium
TACTGGACGAAACGCTTGTGATTTGGGGGGGCGAATTCGGCCGCACGCCGTTCCGCGAGGGACGCACCAGCGGCGGCAATATCCTCGGCCGCGATCATCACCCCGACTGCTTCACGCTGTTCATGGCCGGCGGCGGCGTCAAACCGGGAACCGTCTACGGCGCGAGCGACGATTTTGGTTTTCACGTCGCCGATAAGCAGGTCCACGTCCACGACTTGCAGGCAACTATCCTGCACCTCTTAGGCTTCGACCACGAACGCCTCACCTACAGCTACCAAGGCCGCGACTTTCGTCTAACGGACGTCCACGGCCAGGTCGTGCATGAATTGCTGGCTTAAGCGTAAGCGAAGGCAACTACAACCACGACACACACACGTTCATGAACATAGCACGACGTCCTTGGTTGCTCGTCTCCGCGGGAATGATCGCTTGCGCCGCGAGCGGATGCGGCGGCGATTCACAGCCTGTGGAACACGAGACCGGGGACGCGGAGCAGAAGCCCGCGCGGCCGCTGCGCGTGCTCGTGGTGGATGCCCCTCAGTTGGCGACGCGGATCGAGCGTTACTGGAAGTCCCAAACCGACGCGCCGTTTGAAGTCCGCCAAACGACCGTAACCGAGGCGCAAAAAAAACCGCGTTTTGCCGCCGATGTGGTTATCTACCCTGCGGAACTCCTAGGAACCTGGGCGGAGGCCGAGCGCTTGTCGCCGCTGTCCGATGCCCTGCTCCAGAGCGATGCATTCGACGAGCCCGACTTGTTGACGCACCTTCGCACGACAGAAGTGCAATGGGGGCGGGACATCCTCGCCGTGGCGCTGGGTTCGCCTACGCTGCTGTTGTACTACCGCGCTGATCTGTTCGCGGAGCGTAACTTGCAACCACCAGCGACGTGGGCGGAATATCAGCAGTTGCTCGCGGCGCTCACGAAGCCGCCGGCCAGGGCTCAGGTGGCGGCGCTCGAGCCCTTGGCGCATGGTTGGGCGGGGCTGACCTTTCTGGCCCGCGCGGCCTGTTATGTCCGGCACCGCGACGAATACGCCGCGCTCTTCAATATGCACACGATGGAGCCAGCCCTCACCCGCCCGCCGTTCGTACGCGCGCTCACGGAGTTGGTGACCGCGGCCAACACGGTCGGCCACGTCGACATCTGGTTGGAGACCACGCCCACGACGGCCCGTGCTGCGATCTATGCAGGCGAGTGCGCGCTGGCCTGGACGTGGCCGTCGTCTTCGTTCTCGCCTGCTTCGCCGCCAGCAAGTACGATCGTGGACAACCTGCGTCTCGCGGCGCTCCCCGGCTCTTTGGACGTGTTCAATCTTGGCTTCAACGCGTGGGAACAGCGCGCCGCAGACGTCGCGCAACGCGTGCCGCTGGTAGGGAGCGCGACGATGTTAGCGTCGGTCACGCGCGAAGCACGCCGCGCCGGCGCGGCGGAACATTTCGTCGCCTGGCTCTCCCAAGGCGACGCTGCCCTCGAAATTGCAACCGCCGGAGCATCCGCGGCGCCGTTTCGTAAAGCGCATTTGCGGCACCCGCAACCGTGGGTCGAAAAGCTCCTTCCCACCGCCGCCACGAACGATTTCGTCGCGCTCGCGCGCGCGACCCAGGCCAGCGGTTTGGTGCTGGTGCCGCTGCGCATCCCCGGCGCCCGAGAATATCACGCGGCGCTGGACGACGCCGTTCGGGCCGCTGCGCGGGGAGAAGTCGAGCCCGACGAAGCGTTGCAGAATGCGGCCGCGCAGTTTGAAGCGATTACGGAATCGCATGGTCGCCAACAGCAGCGTTTAGCCTACTTGCACAGCCTGGGCTTGGAACGCTGAGCGTTGGCTATTCGTCCACCTTGGCTAAAATCGCGTCAGCGAGCGAATCGAAGGAAAACGTGATGTAGTGCCGCATTTGCCGGCGTTCGAACATGTGCTTCGAAATGTCGAGGCGATCCGTGGCGTCGGCGATGTTCTTGTCGAAGCCTGAAATGACCCGCAGACTCGCCTCTCGCCCGCGACCGTAGGGCTCAAGCGCGGCGGCGCCGAGTTTGGAGACAGCCACATCGAGCGCCGCAATCGCCTCCGGCGTCAGGCTGCGATCATCCGACGCTTTTTCGGCAAACTCCCGCAACTTCCCGATCAAGACGAACATCCGCTCGAGGTCGCTCCCGGCAGGCAACGACTTGGCGGCGGCCAAGCGCGCGACGAGGTCGGTCATTTCCTTCACGCCGAGACGGTACTGCCGGTCGCTAAAGTGACACCAAATGTCGGCTTCTTGCAGTGGCCAGAAATTCGGATGCGCCGCTTTGGTTTCCTCGATCAATCGCTGGGCTTCATCGAATTGGCGGTTCTTGATCAAAATGAGGCTGTATAACGCCGGCGCCTCCGGCTGCGCGCCGCTAAGCTCTTTCGCCTTCGCGAACGCCTCGCGCGCTTCCGTGGGATCGATTTTGTTCTGGCGCAAAATAGCGCCCAGGCCGCGCAAGGCGACAATCGCTTCATCGGTGAGCCGCGGCGGTGAATCGTTGGGCAGGAACATCGTCGGGTGCAACGCTTCGCCGCGCGCGCCTGCGAGCGACCGTTCGAGCGACTCGAACAATTCGCTGGGAGTGATCCTCAGATTGCGATCTTTATCGGCCTGGCCGCGGAAAGCCTCGGCCACGGCAAAGCCGAAAGCGCCGGCATTGTCGCTCGTGCGACGATGATCTTGCTCTCCTGTGGCGCCTGCGGCGATGACCGTGGTCGTCTTGAGGCCGGGCCGGCTGCGCGTGCCGCGAATCGTCTCGATCATCTCCGCCGCCGATGCTTGAGTGAGCGCCGCTTTCCCCTCAGAGACATGGCTGCCGTCGAAGAGGAGCACTTTCTCCGGAACCGGCGAGGCTTCGAGTTGCTTGATGAACCAATCGAGCGGCACGCCTGACTCCGCAATTCGCTGATGATCGAAATCTTTGGACGCCAAGAACACCTTCCCGGCGTCATCCGCGGCGGCATGACCGGCGAAGAGGACGAAAAGTTCCTTCGCGCCGGCCGCTTTTTGGAGGGCTTCGGGAATCGCACGGGACAGGCGGATGCGACTCTCGTTGGCCAACACCAGAACTTGTTCGGGCAAGACGCCATAACGCTCCACGAGCGCTGTTTGTATCGCGGCCCGATCCGCGGCGAGATAGTCGAGTTGAGCGACCTCCGCGTCATCGTACTCTGCCTGCAGGATCAGCAGGGCCCATTTGCTCGGATCGGCCGGTCTCGACGCGGTGATTTCGCGAAGTTGAATATTGTTCCCGTCCGGCGACTCATGCACCATCTGCAGTTGGTCGCCGCGCCGCAGATCGTCAAACGCAATCTCTTCCGAACCCAGCTTAATGAGGCAATCGGCGGGAGCGACGAACGTCACCGGCGCCGCGCGCTCGGGAAGGGTCACTTCGAGCGAGCGGACTCCGTAGGCAATCTCACGAATTGTGCCGGTCTCCTCGAACGTCCGCCGAGCGTCGATGCGGTGCACGACCCGATCGTAACTTAGTTTGATGTGGT
>CAUJKE010000122.1 GCA_963205385.1 Planctomycetota bacterium
GCTGCGGCTCCCCTGCGGCCGCTCCTTGGCCGAAGGCGTTCAAGTAGTTGGTTACGATGAGCGCGTCCGTGGCATTCACGTAGCCGACGCACGAAGCATCGTAGAAAGCCGGCCTGGCCCGCCCGACGGCGATCGGCGGCAGTTGCCGCTGGCCGTTGGCATTGATTTCGTTTGTGATCAAGACGGCATCGAGCGCGGAGATGAAGCCGTCGACGTTCACATCGAACGGGCTAGGCTGCCAGCGATACGGACAGGTCCAATCGGTCGGCGCGACGACGAGCTTCAGTCCCTTGTTGTGAAGCGAGCTCAATCCTGAGTTGTCTTTCGCTTGGATGGCGACGACGACCGTTTGTCCTGGAGTTCCACTGATGGACTGGCCAGCCTTCAGGTATAGATCGCGGCCGATGATTTCAAATCGCGGATCGCTGACCGAGAGCGTATGCGTATCACCCGGCTCGGGATCGATCACGCCGAGTTCACCGATCCATGCTCCTGGCAGGTTGATGAAAATATCGCTGCGGCTGAGCGTCACTGCGGACGGCGGCTCGTTTACATTGGTCACGACGATGGTCTGCGAGAACGTGGCGCTTTGCGGCGGCGAGCCGTTGTCGCGCGCGGTGACCGCGAGCGCGAGTGTGGGGGTTGCTTCAAAATCCAGGCTTTGCCCCGCCCGCAAGCGGAGTTGATTCCCGACGACTTCAAACCGCGGGTCGGCCACGGAGAACGTGTGCACACTGCCGGCATCGGGATCCGTCGCCGTGAGCAAGCCAATCAACACTCCCGCCGTATTCTCGACGACGGTGGCGTTGGAAAGCTGAATCGATGTCGGTGGCTCGTTGATATTGGTGACCGTCAGTTGAAAGAGGCGCTCGAAACTGCCCTGGGCCTGATCCGTCGCCGTGATGCGCAAGCTGAGGCTCGGCGTCGTTTCATAATCGAGACTCACGCCGGCCTTCAGCCGAAGCTGACCGCCGACGACTTCGAACCGCGCGTCGTTGGTGGTGAAGGTATGCACATCGTCGAGATCCTCATCGACGACGGTAATCGCGCCAATGACCGCGCCCACGGCGTTCTCAGGCACGAACGAGTTGCTGAGTGTGATCTGCGTGGGTGGATGGTTCAGTTTCAGGACGCTAATCGTGAAGAGCTGTGACTTGGGCGCGCCGGCGGAGTCGGTGGCGATCACCTCGAGTTCGATTTGGGCGGCGGCCGCCAGATCCAGGCTTTGGCCGGCTTTGAGGCGTAATTGATGATTGACGACGGTAAACCGCGCGTCGGTGACGGTGAATGTATGGGTGTCGCCCACATCCGCATCGATCACCGTAAGATTACCTACGACAGCGCCGGCGACTTTCTCCGAAACGCTGGTGTTGTCCAGCAGGACCATCGTCGGCGGATCGTTGACGTTGGTGATCGTGATGGCAAATTGTTGCTCGGTGAGCGGATTTTCGTCGCCGGCGTCGACTCTGAACGTGAAGCCTTCAGCCGTTGGCTCCGAGCCGTCGTGAACATAGCGAACCAGGCCGGCGTCAATCTGGGCTTGCGTGAAAACGTCCAGCGGAAGGCCTGGATTCGTCGATAGTTCGATCCGGCCAACCAGCGGCGGTGCGGTGATGGTGTAGATCAGCGCGGCAGGCGGTTGTTCATTGGCTTCATGAAGTAAGTGCGCCGTGGTAATGACCTGCACGCCCCCTTCGGCCACAACCAGCCCCGTGTTGTTCACAGGCCGCGGGCCGTTGCCTGCCAGCCCGATGCCGGGGGTGGGAGGATTTGCGGTCCACGAACTGGCCGAATGCCCCCAGGTGCTCGCGGAGTTGCGGTGGAGCGAATCTCCCGACCCGGCGGTAGTGGCTGGCCAGGGACTGACAATGTCGTAAATGACTTCATCTTCCAACAGCATCGGGAAGAGGTCCGGCATTCCGGTTGGGGGCTCGTCGGCGCGCGAGATTCGCACGCGCTCGCCGGAGTTGTCGAGTCGGCCGCTGAATCCGCCGACCAACAGCACGCTAGCGTCAATCCCGTAGACTGCGCGGAATTGATCCACGAGCGTCGCGTTGAGCGGATCGGCGGGATCGAACGGTACGATCACCAGCGTGCCGCGCGCGGCGAGCATTTGCCCCGCAGCGAAGCCAAAATCAATCCCTTCCGTGAAACGCCACTGCGTCAGGTCAATTGACGCGCTCGTGGGGTTATAGATTTCCACGAATTCCAGGTTGTTTGGATCGATTCCGCCATCCCCATCAGGATCCGGCGGCGCGAACATGACTTCCGTAATGACCACGGGGCCGATTCGCGGTCCGCTATTGACGCTCCCCAGCGTGAGGTGCTTCATCGGATACAACTCGCCGATGCCGTTGGGCCAGCGACCGAACGATTCACCGTTGGCCGAAGCACCAAAGCTGACATGATCGACAAACCGGCTCGGCCGGCCTTGCGCGTCGCTCGCGACGAGCCAGACTTCTTCACCCAGGCTGCTCAACAGAAAGCTGCCGGGAGCGCCGGTGTTGAAGTCGAACGCGTCGAAGACGAGATAACCGCCAGCAGGCAAAATGGTATCGTCGGGGATCTGGTAGCTGAAATAGTTGCTACTGGTATCCGAGAGCCACCAACCGCTGATGTCGATCGGGCTGCCGGTGGTGTTAAAAAGTTCGATGGAGTCCACGTTGGGCGGATCGGTATGCGTCAACACCTCGTTGATGAGAACATCCACGATGGGCCCGGTTCCCAACCGCCCCGGCGAGCCGCCATACTCGCTGCTCGAGCGGTAATTGCCTGGCTGATTGTAATCGCCGGTCGGATCGATCACCTCGAGCGAACTCCCTAGGCCATCCGCCCGACTCGGCCAACTCTTATTGTCATCGTAGGTAAAATCGAGAATCGTCCCGCCTGCGCGATCGGTGAGGATCAGTTGTTCGCCACTGTTGTCGAGCGAGCCTGTATAGGCGCCTGCGACCGGGAGGCTATTTCCGTAGCGGACGGCGAAGGCCAACGGGTTCTTGACGACGAGCACGAACTCGCCTGGTTGCAGCGACTGGATGCCGCCGGCGGAGAAGTTAAAGGCGATGCCGGCGGTGAACTGCACATTGGTCAGGTCAATCGCGTCAGCGGAAACGTTGCGCAGTTCCACGAATTCGAAATCGGTGGCCGTGAATCCGGCATTGATCGCCAGTTCCGCCATCGTCGGCGGTAGGGGGTTGTAGTTGATTTCGGTAATTGCGAGGTTCGCGGTGGACGCCGCCGTATCGACGTAAAACTGCGCCTGGTCAAGCGCGCTCCAGACGCCGCCATTCAGCGCGCGAGCCTTGACAAGCGCCGACTCCATCAAGGCCGGCGGAACCGCATTGGAAACCTGAGCTTCGAGCTTCAAGTCAAAACTTAAATCGGTGCTGTTGGGGACGTTTTGATGGACCTCGACGGCAATCACGTTTTCGCCGAGTTGCAGAACGCTGGGCGAAACCAGGAACTCGAAGAACGTGGTTTCGTCGGCGCCACCGACGACGCCGGCCGAGAGGGTTTGGTAATTTATCTCGGTGAGCGGCATGTTCGACCGCCACACCTCATTGCCGTTGATGTAGATGACCGCCCCATCATCGCGGAGCACACTGAGTTTGAGTCCCATCACGCCGCCAGGGTCTGCGACGTTGAAGCTGCGGCGAAAGTAGGTCGTGATATGTTTGCTTTGAGGATTGTCGCCATAGCTGACGACGGTCGCTTCGTTGCCTTCGCCGTAACCGAGCTTTGCCGGTCCCGCGGACCAACTGGAATCGTTGAATGCTTTGGCGCGCCACGCGGTTCCTTGATCGGAGCCGTTGTCGAGATACTTCCAGGTAGCGCCGGCGGAAATGAGCGACTGCGTCGTGACGCCGGTGTCGTAAACGAGCGCCGTAGGTGCGACGCCGCCGCCAACGAGTCGCGGGTCCGTGCCGTCCAGTGTGTAGTAGATCAGGGGCGCGGACGAGGACATCAGCACCTCGAACCCACGATCCACGTCGCCGCCGCGCTGCGCAAACTGCGGCGCTGGCACGGAGGGATAGAGGGGCGCGCTGACCAACACATTCCGCGCTCCCATGGGGTCGGTCCAACGCTGCGCATTTTGGAACTGCGAGACGACGATTGGGTTGCGCTGCACAAAATATTGATTGGCGATGTTGTTGACCGCCGTGGTCCAGGTGTCCTTGGTCTTGGGGACGGTGGATTTGGAGTCTCCCCAGCGGGCGGATTCTCCAATGATGGCGTTCTCGATTTCCGCGGCCCGGCCGAGGAACAACTGCGCAGCGCCTTGGGGGGTGAGGACGCCGTCGTTGAACATGTGTTTCTGCACGAAATCGCCGAACGCCACGCGATACTCGTCCACCGCCATCAACTGTTGGTGAATCCACTGCGGATTGCTGTATTGAAATTGATATCCGGCAGGCCAGGGACCATTGCGGTTGATGTTAAGGTCGCCGAGCAGCAGCGTGTGTTCGTTGTCGTGCGCAAAGAACTTGAAACCTTCGTCGCCCCCTCGCTCCCGCACCGCGAACCAGTTGTTGATCCGATCGTTCCCGAGAAAGTTCGAGATCGGCGCATCTTTGTTGCCGCCAAAAATGATCACTAGCATGTATTGCGCGAGGTTGTCAACATCGAGCAGCACGGGGAAGTCCGAATTGCGAGTTCCGTCGGGATTGTTTCCTTGTGCTTGTTGGAACAGCGCGTACGCCGTACTCTGATTCGGAGCGTAGGGAATGGCATTCGCCAGGTTCCACAAGTCCGTCCAGGCATCGAGGTTGCCATCGGTGGCTTCGACCGTGTACCCGCCGCTGTTGCCGGTCGCTTTGACCGTGTCCCACTGGTCCGCGTCGCCGCCGAAATAGCTGGCCGCATAGTCGGATTCAGACCGCTCCTGCGACTGGAAAACACCCCAGTACTGGCCGTTGATGTACAAGTGGTAGTAGCGACTGCGCGTGTAGGGGAGCCCCATTTCCCGTTGCACATCGCGCGAGAACACGTCGCGGTTGATGGTGTTGAGATTGTCGCCTCCAAACGACCAAGAGTAGTTTTGCGCCGTGCGGAGGTCGAAGCCATCGAAAACGTCCAGCCCCTCGTCGCCGAAGAGCGGATAGTTCAGCGTGCTGGCGCCGTATTCGCCGCGAAAAAAGACGCGAAAAGAATGTTTGGGGTTGTCATTGCTACGGCTATAGCCACCACGAATACGCAGCCCGGCGTCGACTTGAAAGCCGGCCTCGGCGCCGCTGGGGTCGATTAGTTCCAGCGAGAAGGGACGTTCCCAAGCGCCGCCGTGTTGACCGGCGTTCACGAAGATGCCGGAGGATGCGCCCATCAGATCGTTGATGTCCATGACGATCGACAGCGACGGAATATCCACCAAGGCGGCTGGAAGTTGCGGTCCCCACGTGGCGTTGTTGACGATATCGGGGTCCATGCCGTAGTCCAGCACCTGGCCGTTGATGGGGCCGGTCGGGAAGCCAGGCGGGGCGGCGCCGTTGGGCGACTGCTGTAACACATCGGCGATGAAAATGTAGGTGCTGGTCTTGACCGGACTCGGCTCATAGTCGTCGCGGTAAGCGAACGCGCGGACGGTGGAAGTGCGGTTGATGTTGAGTGGGACGCCGGTATAAACCACGCCGTTGGTTGCCGAAGGCGCCGACCCATTCAGCGTGTAGCGAATGGTGGCCCCCGGCGTCGCGGAAGTGAGCGCGAGCGCAAACGGCGCATCATAGAACCCATGCTCCACGCTGAATTCGACCGGCGCGACGAAGTCGATGATACCGGACGTATTGGCCGCCCCCGGCGTCGGCGAGAGGAAGTAGCGCAGCTCCTCCTCAGTCTCGATCCCCAGCAATTCCGGCAGCACCAGGAAGCTGCTATCGCCGCTATTGACGTTCAGCCCTTGGATCGCGAGGACGTTCGTTCCCTCTTGGAGCAGCGCGCGAAAGTTGGTGATGTTGATGTCTTCCGCCACGGAAGTTTGCGCCGGCGTGCGCGCGGCCGTCGCGGTGGAATTCCAACTGGGTGCAGCCGGCGCATTGCGGCTGGCGATGGGCGTGCCATTGAGATAGGCGACGAAACCGTCGTTGTAGTGCATCCGTAAAAAAAGCGATTGAAAATCGATCTCTTCGGTCACCTGAAACGGGATCCGCGTCCAGAGCGTGGAGTTCGCGCCTTGCAGGACGGACTGCAAATTGGTGGCTTCGCCGACGCTCGTGGGGGTCACGACCGACCAGCCGAGCGCGCCATCGGCCAGGAGCGTCCCGCTCGCCACGTAGTTATTGTTGCCGGCGCCGGAGCGAATCGCCAGTTCCCACGAATCACCCCCGCCCCGTTCAAAGAACCAGGCTTCCAGCGTGGTCGTCAGCGGACTGCCGGTGATGGTGAATTGTCCGGAAGTCCAGCTATGACCGCGCGGTCCCTCAAAACGCACCTCGTTATCGCCAGGCGTGTCGCCGTTGGTTCCCGCTTCACCGGTAAAGTTCACGCCTGCCAAGCGCAGCGCGCCGCCATCGTCACTGCCGAAGCCAATCGTCCATGTGCCGACCGGAATGGTGACGATCGCCGTCGCCCGCATCGCGATATCCGAAAGCTCCGTGTTGTTTGTTCCGTCGAAATAGGGCTGATCGTTGCCAAACGAGCCGGCGCCGCCGCCGAAGTTGATGGTGCTGACGGTCCGCGATTGATCGAACGAGAGGATGTAATTGGCGGGGTTGAAGTTTCCGTTGAGCACGTTTAACGCTTCGGTGGCCGAATCGAGCGTGCCATCGGCGCCCCCCTCGACATCGATCATCCGCACCTTGAGACCCGGTTCAACCAGTCCAAAGCCCAAGCCCGTGGGGCCGGTGGACCAACTGCTGTCGTTAAACCCGGGGAGCATCCACTGCGCGCCCAGTCCTGCTTGCGCCGCCGTTGGCACGAAGTAGCGCGCGGTCGCCCCCTCGCTGACGAGCGTTTCAATTTCCTGCTCGCGACCGTAGGAGACGTCATCGTATTGGGCGGGGAACGAGGGCGCGAACTGATCGACGATCGTGGAGCCATCCGGCGCAATCAATCCCAAGTACTCGCCGCCGCCGGAGAGCGAGAAGTTGGTGTGCAACGGCGCGAGTGGGTCGTCGCGATCCTTACCCGAGGCGAACAGTTGGAGGAATCCGCCGGCCTCCAACGATACCGCGGGGAATTGCCATTTGTTTAAGTTGTTGGCGTTGTCGGTAAGGTAGTAGCCATCCAGGTCGATCGTCTGCGTCGACGTATTGTGAATCTCGACCCAGTCCGAACGCTCGCCGTCTTCGTCCTTGATTCCCGATACGTTGCGTGCGAGGATCTCCGTGATGACAAGATCGCTCGCGAGCAATACTCGCGTTTCGAGCGTTTCCAGGTGCAATGCACGCCGGGTATGCTGTCTTGGCGAGGACGCGTTGCGGCCGTGGCGCGTACGCCGGCTGAGGGCGGGCTTAGTCTTCAAGCGGAGCCTCTTTTTTTGATTCCAAAGCGAGTTCTACTGACGCACGAACCGGATATCCACCAGTTCGCCGGGGCGCAGGGACGCCGTGGCAGGCATGGCAATGCGGACCGGTAGGCCCCATTCCATCATTCGCGGATCGCGCGACTGATGGAGCGGCAGCAACTCCATTTGAGGTCCAACTTGTTCGACATGCGTGACATAAATCCGTGGTTGTTCGTGACGGGTGCGCAAATCGATCCGCATCCCGACTTGCGGGCGAAAACGCTCGTTGTCGCGAATGTAGGCGACGACGTAACGGCCTTGATCGGCGGCGAGCGTAACGATCGGATTGCCGGGCTGGACGATCTGTCCCGGCCAGGCGTAGATCGCGGCGATGACGCCTGAGAACGGCGCGCGGATATCCAAGTCCTCGAGCTGCACCTGCAATTCCGCAATCAGACCTTCCTGCACGGCAATTTCCGCTTTCAGCGGCCCGAGCAAGCGCTCGTACCTCGGCTCCAACAGCGACGGTTGGGCGGCGATTCGCTCCTGGGCCAGCCGCACTTGCTCGCGCGCTTGCTCGAGCCCGCGCTCGTTTTTGGCGATGCGCTGGGTGACGAGTCCTAGTTCGTAGCGGGTGTCGTTGATATCCAAGAAGGAAATCGTGCCGTCTTTCAAGAGCGGTTCCAGGCGTTCCAAGCGAATGGTGAGCCGCCGCTCTTCGACGCGGTCGGTTTCAATCGCGGTGATGCGGTCGAGCACGTCGAGCTGCCGGTCTTGCAGCGTCCATGCCAGGCGCGCCGCCTCACGGGCGTGATTGTGGGTCCGCTCCGTTTCGTCCAGGATGAGTTGCTCCGCGGTGCCGTCGACCTCGAGCCGGAGGTGATCGAGCTCGCGGCGCGCCGTTTCCAACTGGGCGAGCACCAGGCGATCGTCGAAGCGGGCAATGACTTCATTGGCGCGCACTTTGTCGAACAGCGTTAATTGCCGCGTCGGCAGCGGCACGAGTTGCCCAACTGCGCTGCCCATGATGTCCACCCGCACGGCTTCCACTTCGCCCATGGTCGCCGGCGCGGCGCCTTGCCGCTGCCAGAGCCAGGCCGTCCCAGCGATGCAGGCGCAAAACGCCACGAGCGGGAGACCCCGTTCGCAGAACCGCTGCCAGCGGAGGGACCAGGGAATCGGAATGCGGCGAGAATCGGCCATGTCTAAACTTCAGACTCCCCTTCATGCAAGTAGAACGAAACGTGCTCAATGCCGGCCGCTTGGCGCAACGCCCACTGCAACTCCTCGGAGCGGCGGGGATCGCGCAGTTGCACCCGGTACGATAAATCCAAGCCTTCGTCGGTCAAGCGGCGTTCGCTGGTAAGGAGCGACTTGGTTGTATACCGCTGGAGCACCCCTTTAAGTTCCGCCAGCGCGGTTGCCAAATCGCCGGTGAGTTGCAGCGAGAGCACCGCGTCGTAACGATTCCGGCTGCCAAACGAAGTGAGGCGGAAGTAGAAGAGCACCAGGGCGATGAACACCAGGCCAACCAGGGCGGAGGAATAACGCATCGTTCCGACCGCCAGGCCTTCGACAATGACCCACAGGATAAACGTGGTGTCGCGCGTGTCCTTAAGCACGTTGCGAAACCGCACCACGGCGAAGACCGCGAGCAGGCCAAAGGCGACCACGAGCCCCGACGACATCAAGATCATCATCAGCGCGACGATCACCGGAATGACGGCCAGCGACGTCACGAAGGTCCGCGAATAGCTCAGCGCGTCGTGCGTCCACATGTACACCCAGGCCACGGTATGCCCGATGGTGAACGACAGCAGCATCGCGAACAGCACCACTTCAAAGCTTGCCGAAGCGCTGCCGAAGTCGCTGTGCAGCAGGAGGTCGCCCCAATTGTTCATGATGCAGCGCTCCACATCGGGTAACGATGGGGACTTGCCAGTTGGATCGCCTCGATGGTGCGAACATACTTGGCAAACGACGTGCGGGAAATCCCTAGAATTTGCACGATCTCACGCAGCCAGGCCGGGAAAGCGTTCGTGAACTTCAGTTCCAGCACCACCCCCGCACTGCGAATCGAATAGCCGGACATCGGAAGTTGCAAAGGATTCTCACGCAAGTACGGGCAACCCATGATCTGCCGATCGAACGTGATTCGCAAATCGTTCGTGCCGGGGCTGACGTGCGCCTCGCGGGCGTAAACCACGTACGCCTGGGGAATTGCTCTCACCTGGTCGCGCAGACGGCAAAATCGGTGCAACGCGGCTTCCGATTTGGCGTTGTATTTTTCCAAGTCGCGCAACTGCGGTTGGTGACCTTCCATCAGGGCCACCGCCGAGCGACGCTTCACCAGCGCGCGTTGCTTGCGAATCACTTCGCCCAGCCGTTGCTTGATCTCGAAGCAGACCGGGTGCTCAGGCGCGTCGTCGTAATATCGCACGCGGAGCTTGAAACGATTCTTGTGTCCCTGAATCGATTGCCGGCACAATTCCAGCGCGGGACTATCGAGATAGAGACTGCGGACGGAATAACCCCAGCAGTCGTCCGTGGGCATGTTCTCATCAAGCACGGTGTGCCCGCGAATCAAGTCGCGCATCATCCGCGCTTGGCCTTCGTCGATGAGGTATTTCAATTCGTGCCGCACGGCCTGAAGTTCTGTTGCCATCGTCAGTCCCTGATCCGAGGGCTCGACCGACAGTCCGCAGTCGATTCATTCGGGAGTATGCTTGTTCTTGCGGCGCCGCAACGCTGTCGAAAGCGACATTACAAATGGGTAAGGAAAAAGCCCGAAGTGGTCGACATCGTGACCACTCGTGAAAGGGGGGCCACTTCCTCCCAATAAAAATGCGTGCATTCACACGATATTAAGAATTCCACCCGAAATCAATCTTTACGTCGCTTTTATCCGCCAAAAAGGCGGTCATTTGCGTTTACCCCCCCCCGCCTGAAAGGCAATCGCCCTCAGTTCGCGCGGCGCGAACCGACGATTTCATGGGGCAGTGTCGTCCCCAGGTCGCGGGCAAAGCCGCCGGGAATTCAGAAACCCGGGGGCGAATCTCGCTTGATGGGGTCGCGGGTATTTCTCCGTGGTAGACCGAGGATCCGCCCTGGATGAAAAATAAACGCCGGTTGCGATAAGCCTCGCGACCGGCGTTTAATGCTTGAATCTGCAGACTGCGGCGAACTTATAATTCCCAGTGAATGAACTTCACCAGTTTCATCCCTTGGCTCTTGGCGTAAGCACCGACCGATTGCTTGTCGTCCTTCACAAACGGCTGCTCGCTGAGCACCTTCTCCGCATAGTAATTCTTCAGGCGGCCTTCAACCATCTTATCGACGATGTTCTCCGGCTTGCCTTCTTGCAGCGCAGCTTCGCGCAAAATCTTGCGCTCTTGTTCGACATCGTCCGCGGGAATGTCTTCCTTGTTGAGCCCCTTAGGACGCATCGCCGCGACGTGCATGCAAATATCTTTCGCAGCCACGTCGTTCTGCGCGCCTTCGTACTGCAGTAGCACGCCGGAGACGGTTCCCGAGTTGTGGCTGTAACCGCCGGTCGCGCCATCGACGCGGGCGATGCGGCCGACGTTGAACACTTCGCGGATGCGGTTGAACATGTCGTCCTTGACTTCGCCGAGCGTCTTTCCCGCCTTCGACGGCGACGGTTGCTTGAGCAACGCCTCGACCGAGTCGATCTTGGGATTCTCAGCCAGCACCTTCGCGAGGTCGTTGGCCAATTGAATGAACTCCTCGCTGCCGGCCACTGGAGCGCTTTCGCACTTGAGTTCCACAATCGCGCCATACTTTTCGCCGGTGTGGAGACCGAAGCGGCCGAACGATGTTTCACGTCCCGCGCGGCCTTCCATCACCTTCAGGCCTTTTTCGCGCAGCCATTGCACGGCGGCGTCCTTATCGCCATCGGTGGCCTGCAAGGCTTGCTTGCAGTCCATCATGGGCAGGCCGGTAATTTCACGCATTTCTTTGACCGAAGCGGCTGTAATCTCCGCCATGGATGGTTGCTCCTTGTGGCTTTTCTTGTAACTGAATATGAGGTGCTGAAACGAACGCGAACGATTCGCCGCTCGTCATGCATTGACAGTGCAAATCGTTCGCAGGTTCAATTGCCTGTCCCGCGTGGCGTCTGGCAAGCGGCAAGATGTAATTGGCTTAGGCAGCGCCGACAGGTTCACCCTTATCGGCTTTGTCCGCCTTGGCAGCGCCGGCAGTGGCGCGACCGGCAACCACTGCGTCGGCTAAATGGTGCATGATCAACTCGATCGAGCGGAGGCCGTCATCGTTGCCGGGAATCGGCAGATCGATCTGGTCTGGATCGCAATCTGTATCGATCAATGCGACCGTGGTGATGCCGAGCGCGCGGGCTTCCTTCACGGCGTTCTTTTCTTTCTTGGGGTCGATAATGACCAGGCATTCCGGCAAGCGGCTGAGCGAACGCAAACCGTTGAGGTTGCGGAACATCTTGCGATACTCACGCGCGAGCGCCGATTGCATCTTCTTGGAGTAGTTCTCGATCTCTTCGCCGCTGCGCAAACGCTCGACTTCCTCCAAGCGGGAGAGCCGACTCCGAATGGTGCGAAAATTGGTGAGCGTTCCACCGAGCCAGCGCTCCGCGACAAACGGCATTCCGCAGCGGCTCGCTTCTTGCGTCACGGCCGCGGTCGCTTGCCGCTTCGTTCCCACGAACAAAATCAAGCCACCGCCGGCGGCGACTCTGCTCAGGTACTTCTTGGCCATCAGTAGCCCGCGCACCGTTTGACGGACGTCAATAATATGAATCAGATTCTTGCGGGCGTAGATGTATCGCGACATCTTCGGATTCCACCGGCTCGCGCGATGCCCGTAATGCACGCCGGATTCAATCAACTCTTGCACAATCGACGGATCAGCCACACTAAACTCCTTAGTAGGGACAGGTGGGGCGAATAGGAACCATTGCTCCTACAGGTCCAAGACCTTATGCCCGCTTCGCGAAGGAAACCACGCCAGCCGCCCCGGCCCACCTAGGGACTCCGGCGACTAGCGACGAATCGGATAATGTACCGCGATTGCTGAAATCCGTCAATAAACCTGATTCCTCCCACAGAGAGCGGGGGGCACGTTCCTGGCGCTGCGTCGACGGATGTACGAAGCAAGCGAATTTGAACATGCGGAGCCGCACCCTCCCGTTGGGGCAAAGGACGGCGTCTCGTGGTGTGTTACCACTCTGCGCCATGAGCGCGCGCACGGCGCAGATTTAAGGTAAGCCATTTCGCTAAGCCCACCCTTTTGAGGTCAATTATTAGCCGCTATGCGCAATTCGTGTCGTGCATATTTCATTAGTGCGAAAGCACTTACAGCAATTACGCATTGCCGCTCCGGGGTCGAGTATTAGCTCGAATCTTCCGCCCGGATGACGCCGCTTGAAGTTTACTTAGACATCCTGTTTTGTGTAATAATCGTAGATTGTCGAAATGTCCCGTTTGCACATCTCGTCCTGAATCGCC
>CAUJKE010000123.1 GCA_963205385.1 Planctomycetota bacterium
GCGTCTCGGCTCCTGCCGAGGCGCAAGCGACGAAAGGGCTCCTGATATTTTCACGCCAACCATGACTACGGCCCCATCCGGCTTGTGCGGATGGCGAAGAAGCGTTTCTGGCTACCGGCGCTGTTTTTCGGACGTCCTTGACCGTTCACCATCCCGATAGATTCGCACATTTCCAACCTACAAGGAGCTTCCCATGCTCTCCTTCGACGAATTCAAACAAAACATCACCCGCCGCCATTTCTTTGGCCAAGGCGCCAATGCGATCGGGTACGCGGCCCTCGCTTCGCTGCTAGGCAACCAGACGCCTGCGTTCGGCGCGACGGATGAGCAGGCGAAGAAGAACCTCACGCACTTTGCGCCCAAGGCGAAGCATGTGATCTACCTGCACATGGTCGGCGGACCGCCGCAGATCGACATGTTCGACTACAAGCCTGCGATGAACGAGTGGTACGACAAGGACTTGCCGGAATCGGTCCGCATGGGCCAGCGGTTGACGACCATGACGAGCGGGCAAAAGCGGTTCCCCATCGCGCCTTCGAAGTACAAATTCGAGAAGCATGGCGAGTGCGGCATGGATGTCTGCGAACTGTTGCCGTGGAAGGCCAAGATGGTGGACGACATGTGCTTCGTGCGCAGCATGCAAACGGAAGCGATCAATCATGAACCGGCCATCACGTTTATCCAAACCGGCAATCAAAACACCGGCCGCCCTTGTTTGGGCGCGTGGGCCTCGTATGGACTGGGCTCGCTGAACGACAACCTGCCGACGTTCGTCGTCCTGGTCGCCAAGCCTACCAATACCGAGCAAGTGCAGGCCATTTCGGCTCGCCTGTGGCAGTCAGGCTATTTGCCAGGGGAGCATTCCGGCGTATCGTTTCGCACGGCCGGCGACCCGATTTTGTATATCAACAACCCGCCTGGCGTGCCGGCGGAAGTTCGTCGCAAAACACTGGATGGGCTCAAAGCGCTTAACGAAATCAACTACCAGGCGGTGGGCGATCCCGAAACGCACACCCGCATTCAAAACTACGAGCTGGCGTTCCGCATGCAGGCCAGTGTGCCGGACTTGACCGACCTCTCCCAAGAACCCGAGAGTACGTTTGAGCTCTACGGCGACGCGGCGAAGAAGCCGGGCACGTTCGCCAACACGACGCTGCTGGCGCGACGAATGGTCGAGCGCGGCGTGCGTTTTGTGCAGATCTTCCACAACAACTGGGATACGCACTCCAACGTGGCGGGCCGCTTGCCGGACCAATGCCGCGATGTCGATCAGCCGTGTTACGGCCTGGTCCAAGACCTCAAGCGCAAGGGCCTGCTCGACGAAACGCTGGTGATTTGGGGAGGCGAATTCGGCCGCACCATTTACAGCCAAGGCGGGCTCTCGAAGACCAACTACGGTCGCGATCATCACCCCCGTTGCTTCACCATGTGGCTGGCCGGCGGCGGCATCAAGCCGGGGACGATCTACGGTGAAACGGACGACTTCTCCTACAATATCGTCAGGGATCCCGTCCACATTCGAGACTTCCACGCGACGATCTTGCAATTGATGGGCTTCGATCACGAGCGCTTCAGTTATCGTTTTCAAGGACTCGATCAACGTCTGACCGGCGTCTTGCATGCCGAAGTAATCCCAGAACTCCTGGCGTAGCACGGAGGCCTACTGAGGCGGCTCCGGCCAGTTCAGGTGGTGGTGCAAGAACCGAAACGTGCCTTGTCCGTTGATCATATGCGGGCCGACGAACCATTCGATTTCGCAGCGGTCGCGGAGGCCGAGTTTTGCCTGGTACAAATGCCGCACTTTGGCGAACTCGAGCGCCACGCGCTCATCCGGCGCGACGCCATCGAAATGTCCGCGCTCGACCATAAAGGGGCGCGGCGCAATCAGCGCCGCCATTTCTGAATAGTTAAACGTGCTCCCTAAATCCCACTCGAAAATCTCGTATTCGCCGGTCCAGACATAGCTGTAAGGCGAGCGCGTCGAGGCGTTCTTCCAGACCCAGTCGTTGAAATCGGCGGAGCAGATCGAGAGGCAATACTCCGGCACCAGCGGAGGAATCCGCATCGCGCTCTTGCCGCCGTACGACAGGCCGTAGAATGCGATTCGTTCGTCGTCCACCTCCGGCAACGTCTTCAGCCAGGCGACAATCTGCTGATGCTGCGGAATGATGAGCGAGAAGAGCGTCTTGCCTAGCGGATTCGCCTTGCGTTGCAGCGTGCGGAACTTGTCCTGGCCGATGTAGAGATTCTGCGGCGCGAACGTGATGAAGCCGCGCTCCGCTAACTTCGCCGCGTAGTCGTGATAGGCGCCATGATTCCCCTGCACCACGTCCTGCGGACGACCCTCCAGCCCATGCTGGCAAACGACGACGGGGCGCGGCTGGATCGGATCGATATCTTTCGGCACAAGCAGAATGCCATAGGCGAAGACTTCCGGCCAGACATCGAGCACCACTTCGTAGCCGGTGTACTGGGGATGCTCGCTGATGCGGCGCGTTCGCGGCTTGGCGGCTAGAAGCGGTTCATCAAACCAACCGATTGTTTCATGTTTGAACTTCTCGCGATACGCGGCACTGCTCTTGGCGAACGCTTCCGGCGAACTTGTCTCAAGTCCTTTCATAAACTCCTGACGAACGTACGGGCTTTCATTCAGCAGTTGTTGATTATTCCGATCCATGGCATGTAGCAATCGCACTTGCCGCCCCTCGACGTCAAACTTGTCGTGCTTCGCAACGAGTTGCTCGTCGTTTCCCCGTAAGTCGTCGCCTGGGGTGCGATGCGGAAAGAACCCCAACGCCAGCGCTTCCGCCGCCGCTTCTGGGGCGCTCCCGCGCAAGTGGGTCACAGTCTGCTGCGGGGAGATGTTCGCCAACCGCGCAAGTTCCGCTTGGACTTCGCTCGCATCCGCTGGCTTCAATTCACCAGGCGCGCCGCCTTCGCTGGGAAGGACCAACGTTGGATAGCCGGCGTCAACGACGATCAGGTCGTTCGTCAAGGCGGCGACTTCCGCATCGCCAAACTCGTTCAAGACGCCGAACAAGTTCCGATCAATCGGCTGCTCCCAAACGTGCTCCTTCCGGCTGAAGTAGCCTATTATCGCCGTCTTGCCAATCCGCGGATCGAGGGCCGACGCATAGAGCCCAATCATGGCCCCTTCACCGACGCCGACCACCCCGATCGGCGTCTTTCCCCGCGTGGCCAGCCAGTCGACGCCAGCGAGGACGGACTGCACTTCGTAGCCGATCACGTGCCGTCCCAATTCAAAGGCGGAACGATAGATGAATTCCCGGTCGGTCATCTTCGCGCGGCCATTGCGGGCTTCGTATTTGCGGCTCAGCAGGGCCGGAATGAGCACGCGATAACCGGCTTCCGCAAACTCGCGGGTGTATTGGTGCTCGTGCGGCGTCCCTGCAACCAGCCCGAGCATCTGCTCCGGCGATTGGTCGGCATCCGGCAGCACGATGATGCTGGCGACTGCCTTCGCCTTGGGCTCGATGAGCAGCCCTGCGGCGTTCAACTCGCCGACCGTCGGCCAGCGCACGGCGAAGACCTGGTAGGAATCCGCCTCGGCGAGGAGCGCCGACTGCTCCGTGGTGGCGAGCAGTTCGGGCGCGGTGAACTTCACGCGCTCATCGCGCACGCCTAAGAGTCGGGCCAAGCGCGTGCGTTTGTCCGCAAAGAATCGCGCACGCGCCTCGTCGTTTTCAAACGTCTTGGGCCACGTCTTATCACGCTGCCCGGCTGACTCCGCGGTCTTCCGCAAGAGAAACGCATCCGCCCCGGCGACGAGTTGCTCCGCGAGATCGCCTTGCAGGGTCAGTGGCGATGTGTTGGGCAGCACGACAATGCGATTGGCCTGTGCATTTTGCTCAGACTGCGCAAAGAGAGAGATCGGGAGAGAAGCGATCAACACGGCGGCGGATGCAAGCAGGAGACGCATGGCAAACTCAGCGCATAAGAGGATGGAAGTTTAGAGTTCGGCGGGGACTGCGAGTATAGCGCTTGTGGCTAACGTGAGCAAACTTTAACGCGCTCTCGCCTTTCGGCCACCTCGTGCGTACACTTTTCTAAGAGGGAAGTGCTTTCCAGCGCTCGCGCCGCTCATCTGGGGCGCTATGGCACATTCAAAGGATGGAATTGTGTCGGTCGTAGGAGTTAGACCGACGACGCGCCGCTCTGGCTCGTCCGGAAATCTGAGAATGTGCCTGCCGGAGCGAATTTTTCACTCGTCTGGTCAAGGCGTCCGCAAGGTGCTGCGCCAACCCTCATCGAATCAACCACTTAGGGCGTCAGGACTGGCCGATTTGGCCTCGGCGGAACGATGGCTACGAGCCACAAACGCGGGCGGTTCGTTACGACAGGCGAAAGATATTCAAGTCCAACCCACGATTGAAACGAAAACAACATTCGGAAGGCTTGTGCCGTGGACTACTCGCTCCCGACGAAGAGTCCGCCAGCGGCATCAGTCAACCAGGGGGAAATCTTGCCAGCGGTATGCATGTATCGCTCGCCGACCAGCACCACGCCGACCCGCACAGTGCCGGTTCCTGCACGTTTTCCCGCCGCCAAGTGCCCCGCCGAGTACAACTGCCGGACCGCAGGACAGATCGATTGGGCGAATAGCTCCCGCATGTTATTTGCCGCGTAGTCGATGTTTTGCCGAATTCCTGAAGCCCGGTTTGCCGATGTTTGCCGATAGAGGCGCGGATCAGAGGGAACTGAAACCAAGCCACCAGAAGCGATTTTAGAGTCGAATTTCGACCCAGATGTTTGCGTTCGGTTGCTACCCACAGCCGCCGAGAAGGACCGAGACCCGCGGCCGACGCAAGCCTGAAGTTCGACGCCTGACTGTGACCGAAGTAAGTCCGGACAGGCATATGACGATCCAACGAGAGAAGAATTTGGAGAGCCTGCGATGAAGGTCTTCACAACTGGACAGGTCGCGAAGATCTGTAAAGTGGCCCCGCGCACGGTCAGCAAATGGTTCGACTCCGGTCGGCTCAAGGGCTACCGCATTCCCGGTTCCCAGGACCGACGGATTCCTCGCGAATACCTGATTCGATTCCTGAAAGAGCATGGGATGCCTCTTGGCGACCTCGAAGATGAGGCCATGGCCAAGGTGCTCGTGGTTGCTCAGGATCAAGTGCTGATCGAGAATTTGAAGCGCGAATTGCCTGCCGAAAAGTCGTTCAAGTTGGCGGTTGCCGCCAGCGGCTTTGAAGCGGGGATCCAAGCCGAGAGTTTTCATCCCGATAGCATTATCGTGGATTTCTCGATCGGTAAGGTAGAAGCGTTACAGATTTGCCAAAACCTGCGCAAAAACCCCGACTTTGCAGAGACGATTCTGATCGCGCTGTTGCCCGACGACGGCAGCCCGATGAGTTTCGATCGTTCGAGTATCAACGAAACGTTCAAGAAACCGTTTGACGCCCATCTCCTGGCCGAACGTCTCCGGACGCTCATCGGCGCCAGGAAGGAACTCGTCTAACGACGAACGGTTCGCCCGTTAAACTAAACCCGCCGTAATCACGATCCACCGTCGCGGTTGACCCCCGCGAAGGCAATCATAAATTCCTGGGCGGTCGAATGATTCGACCGACGAGGCCACCGGGATCCCGGACCCGGTAGTCTCCCCAAGAACGAAACAGAAGGACAGGGTAACGCCTGTCCTTTTTCGTTTCTTGGCTGACCTTACGGCGCGGGTTGTGAAAGATTCATGTCGCCGGGTTTCAGGTTGATCCGCGCGTAGCTGATCGTGTTTGAGGCGCGCTCTCGGGGGCCGAGCAGTTCTAGCTTCCACGACGGCGCGGATCCGGCGCGCGTGGTGGCGGTGAAGAAGCTGTTGAAAGGCTGTTGGAGCGGAATCCGGATTGTGTTCCCGGTCTTCTCGTCCGGCAGGAGCTCGACGATGCGGTTTTCTAGCCCGCGACGGCCCTGCTCGCCGGTGTTGTAGATCCGATACACCACGAACAGGCGATGGTCCGGGGTGACGTGAAATCGACTGGCCGCGCCGGAAATGCCGGACGACGCTCCCTGGGTCTCGAGGAGAGTGCGGCGATGAACGACCTTTCCATCGCGAACCACGGCGTAGTTCAACTGCTCGCTCTGTTTCGCGGCGGGAAAGAACTTCTCGCGCAAGCGTTCGTCGAGCGCGCGTTCGCCCCAAACCAGGTGAGCGTCGCCGTTGGGCGCGAGCCAAAGGTCGCCGGGCTGAACGTGGCCGCCGGTTGTCTCGCGGCTGGCGATCTCGACCCACGCGGCGAACGGTTGCTGCAAGATGTCAGGCGTCCACGTGTAAAACAGTCGCCGGAAGTCGTAGTCCCAGTCACGGCCGGTCAATTCACGCTTGAACGCGCGCCAGTCTGGGTTGGGCTCAATCACATCGCTCACGCCGACAAAGTGCGTCGCGCGATCGCGGAGCGCCACGTTGGGATAGCACACGCGGATCG
>CAUJKE010000124.1 GCA_963205385.1 Planctomycetota bacterium
GCGGCCAAGGGAGAAGAAGATCAGTTCCTCGTGCCGGTCACCGCAGGCCAGAAGTTGCGCATCGCGGTGCACGCGCGCCAGCTTGGTTCGATGCTCGATAGCGTGCTAATCGTGCGAAACGCACAAGGCGTCGAACTCGCCCGCAACGACGATCAGCCAGGCAGCGAAGACTCCGCGCTGGAGTTCACCGTCCCCGCGAATACCGCTCAGCTTCTGGTCGGTGTGCGCGACATGGCCGATCGCTTTGGTCCGGACTATATCTACCGCCTGGTGATTCGCGACGCCGCCGCGCCGGACATCGCCGCGACGATTGAAACCACGGTCATCAATGTCCCTGCCAGCGGCACGGCGGTGGTCCCCGTCAGCATTGGCCGCACCAATTACAATGGCCCACTGCGGTTGGACGTTGGCGGCCTGGTAGGCGAGATTGAAGTCGCGGGAAACGAGATTCCGGCCGGCGCGAACACAACCTTGCTGACGCTCACGGCGAAGCATGGCCAAAGTTTGGCGAGTCTGGCGAACATCGTCGTTCGAGCGACGCAACCCGGTGTCGAACTCGCCCGCTATGTTGAAGGCCCAAGTTCCGGCAGCGCGTCCAGCTATCAACCGCACGTGCGGCAGTCGCTTGGATTTGCAATCGGCCCGGCGGGGCCCATCCAGATCGACTGGGATGCCAGCGTTGAGCGGGAGAAGACGCGGTTAGGAACGCAGTTGCCGCTGGCCATCAAGCTAACGCGGCGCGACGGGACGGTTGGAAACGTTCGCTTGAAGTTGCTCACCACGCAACCAATGCCCCAGAAGAAGATCAAGGAAAACAACAAGGATAAGGTAGTGGACGACCTGGATCGCGCGCTCCGCTTAGCGAGCGACACACCGGTGCTCGCGCCGGAGACGAACACCGCCACGATCCATCTGGAAATTCCCGGCGATTTACCGGTGCAGGATTGGGGGATCGTGCTCGTCGCGGAATTACTCGCACCTGACGGCAAGACCGTGGTCGCCAGCAGCAACACTAGCGCCCAAACGATCCGTCCCGAATCGCCGTAACGGCATGGCTCCCCAAGGGCGCATGAAAAAGGCAGCCGGAGTGAATAAACCCATCCGCCTGCCAAATGAAGAGCGCGCGCGTGATTATGATGCCCTCAGATTACCACTGGTGATGCTGAATTAGCAAGGGCCGCGCGGTAAAATACTTGCGAATTTTCTTTGGCCGCCTGCTCGCACCTGCTTGCTTTCCATCCGAGGTACCTCATGCTCTCCCGTACGATGCTTCTGCTAGGTATTGCTATCTCATGGCTGGCATTTGCTCCGCCGGCAATTGCGCAGCGCCCACCTGCTCAGGAGCAAGACGCCGATGGCGTGGCCGCGGCTCGTCTTTGGGCGCAAGCCCATCTGGACGAGTTGACGCAGCTTTATCGTCACTTGCACGCGCACCCGGAACTCTCCTACCAAGAAGAGCAAACGGCCGCGCGGATCGCGGCGGAGTGGAAACAGGCCGGGTTTGAAGTCACCTCCGGCGTCGGCGGGCACGGGGTGGTTGGCATTTTGAAAAACGGAGCCGGGCCGCTGGTGATGCTGCGAACCGATCTCGACGCCTTACCGGTGACGGAAGATACGAACCTGGTGTATGCCTCGCAGGTTCGCGTGCAGGATCCCTCAGGCGGCGAAGTCGGCGTGATGCATGCGTGCGGCCACGACGTTCACATGACCAGCCTCACCGGCGTCGCTCGGTTTCTCAGTTCTCACCGGGAACTCTGGAGCGGCACGTTGATGCTCGTCGGCCAACCAGCGGAAGAGCGCGGCGGCGGCGCCAAGGCGATGCTCGAGGATAAACTGTTCGATCGCTTCGGCAAACCAGACTTCGCCCTCGCCTTGCATGTGGATGCGACGATTCCAACCGGCAGCGTCGGCTATCGTGGCGGCTTCGCGATGGCCAATGTTGACAGCATCGACATCACCATGCGAGGCAAAGGCGGCCACGGCGCGTTTCCCCACACCACGATCGATCCCATCATTCAAGCGGCCGAACTTGTGCTCTCATTGCAAACGATCGTCAGCCGCGAAGTGAAGCCGATTGAGCCCGCAGTCGTCACGGTTGGCGCCATTCATGGCGGCAGCAAGCACAACATCATTGGCGATAGCTGCCATTTGCAACTCACGGTGCGCAGTTACACCGACGAAGTTCGCACGCAAATCCTGGAAGCGGTCCAGCGCAAGGCGAAAGCCGTGGCGATGTCCAACCGCGCCCCGGAACCGGAGATCGTCATCAGCGAGGGAACACCGGCGCTGTTCAACGATGAAAAACTCTCCGCCCGCATGGCTAAGCCGCTGAAAGCGGTCGTCGGCGAGCAGAACTTTGTCGAACGCGAGCCTTCCATGGGGGGCGAAGATTTCGGCCGCTTCGGTCGCGCCGGCGTGCCGATCCTGATGTTCGCCCTCGGCTCGGTCGACGCTAAACGCCTGGAACGCTACCAGCAACTGGGCCAAAGTCCCCCGTCCCTGCACTCCTCCCAGTACTATCCGGACACCGACGAAACACTCGTCACCGGAGTGACCGCGATGACCGCCGCGGTGCTGGAATTGATGCGGAAGTAAACGGTGGTGCTCCCCTTTCCCGCCCGGTATAGTAGCGAAAGTTAGACGCGCTTCCCGGTTTCCTTTCCTTTGGAGTTTCGACCCATGCCGAAATGGCTCACTTTCCTGTTTGCAATGGCGATGATGATGACCCTGAACACTGCGAGTCAGGCCGCGGATGACGGCTATGTGCTCGACCACAAAATGAAGACCCTCTCCGGCCAGGACGTTGACCTCGGCGACTACAAAGGCAAGGTCGTCCTGATTGTGAACGTCGCGAGCAAGTGCGGTCTGACGCCGCAGTACCGGGAACTCGAAGCGCTCCATGAGAAGTACGGCAGCGAAGGCCTGGCGATTATCGGCATCCCCTGCAATCAATTTGGCGCTCAGGAACCCGGCACGGCGGCCGAGATCAGTGAGTTCTGCACCACCAAGTACGGCGTGAAGTTCGACATGCTCGCCAAGGTGGATGTCAACGGCGACGGCGCGTGCGATCTCTACAAAGAGTTGACCGCGCTCGATCTGCAACCGGCCGGCAGCGGCAAGATTTCGTGGAACTTCGAGAAGTTTATCGTCGGCAAAGATGGGAAAGTGGTCGCCCGCTTTTCACCGCGCACCACGCCGGACGACGCCGCGGTGGTGAAGACGATTGAGGCCGAACTGAAGAAGTGACGCCGTCACCTGGTTGGCAGTTTTTGAATCACGCCGCGCAATTGTACTCGCCGGACCGAGCCGAAGTGCCGGCTGTCGGTCGAGACAGGCGGGTTGTCTCCCAACAGGAAATACTCACCCGCCGCGAGCGGTCGCTCGGCTACCCAAGGACGCGCAAGTCCACTGGGATCGAGGTAGAAAACGTCGCGCGTGACGGTGAGTTGTTCAATGCGCACCGCGCCTTGCCGCACTCCAATCGCCCAGGGGATTGGAGAAGCGGCGCGGCGCTGCGCGGGGGAGGCGGCGCTCTCGTCGAACAGTTGCTGATGGTTGACCGTAATGCGGATCCGGCCGTCGATGATGGCGAAGCGAATCCGCAGCGGGTTGTTGGTGTTCGTCAGCGAAGCGGCCACGACTGGTTCGCCGTCGCGGAGGAGCGTAGCGCGCGAGGTGCGCTCCAGCAACAGTTGCCACGCCTGGTTGCCATCATGGCCGCGAATCGCCACGACGGACTCGGGACTAACGGTCGCGGTTAGATTCAGCGTTGAATCGAACACCGGATTGAGCTCTCGGGCGAGCGCGGGGTTGTAGGCGTCGTTGTCGAGCAACGTGCGGGGCGCCGGCGGACGAGCGTCGCCGGGAAAGTTCAACCCCGCGGGATGAAACTCGAGCCAATCAACGTGCGCCGAATCTTCGCCGCGCGCGGCTGCGAATAGCCAAGGTTCACGTTCGTCGCTCGTTTTCCACGCGCTGTCCTGTTGCGCGGGATGCCAGGCCGGCGCTTGGCGAAAAGCGGCATCGTGCACGAGTAGTTCCAATTCCGCTTGCTGCCGGACGTTCTTGACGAGCAAGCGGCCGTCGATGAACAGTTCACCGTGGCTAATCGCGACCTGCTCACCAGGCAGACCAATCACCCGTTTGACAGCAAGTTGGCCGCTCCCCTCCGGCACGTTAAACGCGACGACATCGAACCGCCGCACGCCGTGACGCAAAAACGGGGTGGAATCGATGGTGACGCGGTCGCCGTCATGCGTTTGCACCTCATCAGCGCGCAAGTACGCGCGGCCGCAATTGGGACAGGCCACTAGCTCAGGGACGGCCGTTTCTTCCGCGTCCACAACAAAGTCGAAGCCGCACCGCGGGCAAACGAGTTCCGCATGTTTGCCGAGCAGCGTGGGCGCCATCGAAGGCCCGACGATGCGCAATATCGCCGGGCCGCTGGGTCGCGTAAAAGCGGCCAACAAGGCGCAGACAATCAGCGCGGTGCTGAGGCAAACCACGCTGAAGAAGTTCGCGGCCGACGTTGTGCGGGATCTTGGGGACATGCGCGCGATGTTGTTTCGATGCGCGGATACTGGCTCTGCCGCTGGCGCTTGTGGCCAGTAAGTTATTTATCGTCGCCGGTATCGAGCACCGCCATGAACGCCTTTTGCGGGATTTCAACCTGGCCGATCGCCTTCATCCGCTTCTTGCCTTCCTTTTGCTTCGCCCACAGTTTGCGCTTCCGCGAGATATCGCCGCCGTAGCACTTGGCCGTGACGTTTTTCCGCAACGCGGGGACGGTTTCGCGCGCGATGACGCGCGTGCCGATCGCCGCCTGTACCGCGACTTCGAACATGTGGCGTTCGATTTCGGCCTTGAGCTTCTTGCAAACGGCGCGGCCGCGGCGATCGGCATCCGCCCGATTGCAGATCACGGCGAGCGCATCGACGCGATTGCCGTTGACCAGGATATCCATCCGCGCGAGATCCGCCGCGACATAGCCCAGGAGCTCGTAGTCCATCGTGCCGTAGCCGCGGGTGGCGCTCTTGAGTTTGTCGTGCAAATCGTAGATCACCTCGGCCAAGGGCAGGTCGTAGACGATCATCGAGCGGGTCGGCGAGATGTACTCCTGCCGCACGAGGACGCCGCGGCGATCCTGGCAGAGTTTCATCACCGTGCCGATGTACTCGCTCGGCTGAATCAAGTTCACGCGCACGATGGGCTGGCGGAACTCTTCGATATCGCCGGAGTCGGGAACATCCTGCGGCTTATGAATCTGCACGACCTCGCCGGTCCGTTTGTATTTAATCTCATACGTGACGTTGGGAGCGGTCTGCACCAGGTCCACGTCGGACTCTTGTTCCAAGCGTTGCTGCACAATTTCCATGTGCAACATGCCGAGGAAGCCGCAACGAAACCCAAAGCCCAGCGCGTCGCTCGTTTCCGGCTCGAATTCGAAGCTAGGATCGTTGATCGAGAGCTTTTCGAGCGCGTCCCGCAGCTCGCTGAAGTCCTGGCCATCGCTGGGATACAAGCCGCAATACACCATCCGCTTGGGAGCCTGATAACCGGGGAGGGCCTTGGCCGATTGGTCGCCGGCGATCGAGATGGTGTCGCCGATATGGACCTGCTTGATCGACTTGATATTGCAAATGATGTAGCCGACTTCGCCTGTGGTGAGTTCCTCACAGGGGCGCTGCGCCGGGACGAATTGCCCCAGTTCGAGCACTTCGTGTACGTTGCCCCCTTTGAGAAACTTGACCTTTTGACCTTTCTTAATCACACCGTTCATCACGCGCACATAAGTCACCACGCCGCGGTACGCGTCATAGTGCGAATCGAAGACCATCGCTTGGAGCGTCGCGTTGGGGTCGCCTTGCGGCGGCGGGACGCGTTCGATGACGGCGGAGAGGATATCATCGACGCCAATGCCCGACTTGCCGCTGCATTTGAGCACTTCGCTGGGATCGATCCCGAGTGTCTGCTCCATTTCGACCACGACTTCATCGAAGCGGGCGTTTACCAGATCGACCTTGTTCACCGCGGGGACGATAGTGAGATTCGCGTTCATCGCGGCAATGGCGTTCGCCACGGTTTGCGCCTCGACGCCTTGGCTGGCGTCGACCAGCAACAACGCCCCTTCGCAACACGCGAGCGAGCGCGAGACCTCGTAATGGAAGTCGACGTGGCCGGGGGTGTCGATCAGGTTGATTTCATACACCTCGTTGTTGTAGATGTAGCGCAAGCAGACCGCGCGGGCTTTGATCGTAATGCCGCGCTGGCGTTCGAGTTCCATATCGTCCAGCAGTTGCTCTTGCATTTTGCGGCGCGCAACCGTGCCGGTATGCTCGATGAGCCGATCAGCGAGCGTGCTCTTGCCGTGGTCGATGTGAGCAATGATACAGAAATTGCGAATGTGTTCTTTATCGATGGGCATACAACAAGGGATCCGAAAACCAACTGCTTCGCCGCGGTTCCGCCAAGCCGTATCATCGGCTTCGAGCGAAACAGCGGCCCTCTGATTACTTACTTCCGCGCTTTGTGATATTGCATGCGCGCAATGCCGGCCGCGCCGATGTAACCGGCATGTCCGCCGAGATGGGCGAAATCAACCACGGTGCGCTCGACGAGCGTTTCGAACGCGCGCAGCCGCACTTCCCGGCGAACGCGCTCCAGGAACTGTCGTCCCAGCGGCGTCGCATGCCCGCCGAAATTCATAGCCCCCCCTAAAATCACCGTGCCGGGATCGATCGTGTGCATCAAGCTGACGATACCGACGCCCAGATACCTGGCCGTGTCGAGAATCAACTCCAGCGAGACTTCGTCCCCCGCCTCGGCTTCGCGCATCAACAGCAGCGGGGTTAGTTCTTCCTTCCCTGCGGCCAGTTTTTCGCGGATGGTGGTGGGGCGTGTGGTGTTGGCCAAGAGCTCTTCCGTGCGGTGAATCACTGCCGTGGCGCTAGCATACGCTTCTAAATGACCACGGCGTCCGCAACTGCACATACGCGCATCGTCGTGGTAATCAATAATTATATGCCCGCACTCGCTGCCGTGACTATTTTCTCCGTCAATCGACAAATCGCCGATGATGATCCCGCCCCCCACTCCGGTTCCCAGCGTCAGCATCACGATGCTGTGATAGTGCTGCCCGCCGCCAACCCAAAATTCGCCATAAGCGGCCGCATTCGCGTCGTTGGCAAACGAAACGATCTTTCCCGTCAGGCTTTCCAGACGGTCCCGGATGGGAAAATGATGCCATGTAG
>CAUJKE010000125.1 GCA_963205385.1 Planctomycetota bacterium
TGTTTTGTATTTCAGGGGCGTTTACGCTCCTTCTCGCTGGGGGGCTTTAGCCTGGGAACGAGTGGTTCGCCGAGGCTCAAGCCGCGCAGCGAGAAGGGCCATGAATGGCCCTCTGGCAGATTCACGCTCGGAGCCGCATAACCCGTGCTCAAGCACGGGCCTAAGACCGCCTCACGGCGGCAAAGGACCGTAAACGGCCCTGGGAATGTCGGCATCCACGCAGAACCCTCGATTTAGACCTGGGCGAATAGTCCCATAGCAAGTGGAGGGGAGCAAGATGCACGGGCGCTCGGCTTTGCGCTAAGCTAGCGCAAATGCGTAAAGAAATCCATGCGCTTTGGCTGAGCAACCCGTGGAGGGATCACATGAAGGGGGATGGTGTAAGCTCTTAAAGACATAGCTGTTACAGCGTTTTCCCTGCCTTAGGGGTGTTTTGGCACGATTATTGCGAATATATGAGTGCGCGATAGGAACCTCCTTGACTCCACATCTCCCCATTTTGCGAGAAATTTATGGCCACACACGTACAGCTTTCGGCAATCAAACTCTCAAAACTTGCCGCGTTATTTCTCTTGAGTGCAATTCTCACAACTCGAACGGCGAATTCTGCTCCACTCTATTCTAATGGATTCGAGACGGACATCGCTGGGTGGGACGCCTTTGGGGCGGGGTTCGATCCGACGCGCGTTTCGAGCGGTACTAACAGCATTCCGTCGGCATCGGGAGGCTTTCACGCTACGAACACCACAAGTGGATCGGCAGGAAATTGGGGCGGATACAATTATGGCGCGGGCAATGCGGTGCCAACGGTATTCCAGGCGTATAGAACGTCTGTCGACATTTATCTTGATGTTAGCGGTGGATGGGCGAACAACACTAGAGTTGATTTTGATTCCGCGATCAATAACTCCGCGGGCACGTTCAAACGTGATTTTATTTTTAATGCTGGATTTTACAACGACGCAACGGGACCGGGTGCGAGTACAAATCGATTCGTAATTAGCGCTAGCAACAATAGCCAACCTGGGAGTGCATACGCTAAGAACCCTGCGCGAGACCCAATCGCTATTTCCACGACAGGGTGGTACACTTTCGAACATCAGTTCTATGACAACGGAGGTGTCTTAGCCGTTGATCTCAACATCTTCGATTCATCGAATTCGCTAGTTCACTCTTGGACTCTGAGTGATCCCGCTGACATCATTTCCGGAATCGGTGGCAATCGATACGGCTGGTTTGACTTCAATCAGTTCGGCCCGCTTGCATTCGACAATTCCCTACTAGAACTGACGCCCGCGAGTGCTGCCGAAGTTCCCGAACCGGCGAGCCTTGCTCTCTGGGGCCTGGTGAGTGCCGCGGGGGCCGCTTTTGGCTATCGCCGCCGTCGGCTGGCGAAGTCGGCCGGGGATGCATAGCGCAAAACTGAGACGAACAACAAGAGTTCATGCTGCAAGGCAGGCCACGAGGTCTGCCTTGTTTTTTTCGCTGCGCGCCCAGCACGCTTGATCCCATCACGACGCCGTACCTGGGGAGCGTCAGCGTCTTGATCGGCACCGCAACCGTGCAACTTGCGCCGTCGCCTGCGACTCTAGGGCCGTGAGACTCGAAGTGTAAATGCGCAAACTGGGACGTATGGGTGAGCGCATAGGTGTAAATGATAGTTAGCGCATAAATTTAATGCCAAAATGTCTCGACATGACGCAAAGCGTTTGCCAGTAAAGACTTGATGAATTGCGATAAAACGCATTGTAGATGGCATAAGAATTGCCGATTATCCTGTGCTGGTTTCCCCCCCCACATACACCTATGGAGTCGCTACCTGTGAAACGCATCGCATTTTGTCTCTTGCTGATTGGAATGGGGCTGGGCCTCTCCCCCGCGGCCAATGCCGCCCCGATAATTGTTAATGGTGGGTTTGAGACTCCCGTTGTCGGTGGGCCCTACGTAACGGTTCCGCCTGGCACTCCTCCAACGGGGTGGAACGCCCAAAACGTCGACCACATCGGCACGTACTGGCCCGGCTACGGCGGAACCGGCCAGTCGGTCGACCTGAATGGAACGGGCGGCGCGGGTCTCATCTGGCAACAGCTCAATACGGTTGTTGGGCAAGAGTATGAAGTCTCGTTTGCTCTATCTCGCAACTCGGACAACGGAACCGGAGTCCTACAAGCTGGCGCTGCCGTATTTCCCGATCTTACGGAGTTTGGCAAGGCAATCTTCAGCCAACCCTATACTTCAAACTTTCAAGGGAGCTTCAATACCCCATCCCAAGGCGTCTTTGGTGGCGCTGCATATGACCCTGCTCATTGGACGCTTCACGATTTTCGTTTTACGGCAACGACGACGACGTCGGTACTGGTATTTGGCGGCTCTGGAATTTCTGCTCCGGGCGGTTCGTCATTCGGCCCTGAGCTGGATGCCGTGAGCATCACCGAAACCCCCGCACAGGCTTGCTTGGCCGTCTGGGGACTCTTAAGCGCCGCGGGGGCCGTTTATGGCTATCGCCGCCGTCGGTTGGCGAAGCCGGCGAGCGAGGCGTAAGCAGCTTCGCAGGCAGAAAACAGGAAACGCTTTCGCTAGGCAAGGCAGGCCAAACGGTCTGCCTTGTTGTTTGCGCTGGACGCTTAGATCGCAAAGCCCCGAGAACTTCTTCACCATCGGGGCGAGCCCGATGGGGTCGTGGTGTTGGGGCGTGTTGCTCTTAGCTCACCAGCTTGCTCACCATCGGGGCGAGGGGGCTGTTGATTTAATCGGTGCTTGCACAAGATATTGAAGCTAGCAGTGTCTTCTACATACAAGCGGTTGTGGTTCGGTCGATAAAATCAACAGGCCCCGAGCCCGATGGTGTCGTGAATTGTCGGCCGTTTGGCTGTTAGCTCACCAACTTGCTCACTATCCGCACCAGGCGGATGGGGTCGTAGGCTAGTGGCCAGGCGTCAAATCGGTACGCCTTTCCAGCGGACGAAGGCTTCCAGCGCGAAGTATTCCGGGAGGCCGATTGCGTTGTAGCGGGCGGCGGTGCCTTTGTTGCGGTCTTCGGCCCGTTGCCAGAACTCGCGGGGGTCGCTGCCGGGGAAGAGGGCTTCGTCTTTTTGGCTCTCGTGCATGAAGATCGCCTTGCGCTTCAGCGCGAGGTCGCCGGGGCTGAGGGGGACCGCGATTTCGATTTCGTGCAGTTCATACTCCTGCCAGGCGCCGCGATAGAGGAGCGTCTGGGGGCGTTTTCCCGTAGCTGCTTCAATCTCCGCAAGCGCCAGGAAGATCGCCTCCGCGCAGACGCGGTGCGTGCCGTGCGGATCGGACAAGTCGCCGGCCAGATAGACTTGATCCGGCTGGACGCGCTCCAGCAGGTCGCGAATGATCCGCACGTCTTCCGGCCCGACCGGATTCTTGGCCACCGTGCCGGTCCGATAGAACGGCAGGTCCAAAAAGTGCAGGTGTTCTTCCTTACAGCCCACCTTGAACGCGCCGTGCTTGGCCTCGCTCCAGCGGATGAGCCCCTTGATCTTCCGCACCGCGTCGATGTCCGGCTCGCCGGGCAACTTCTTGGCGAGCGCTTCGACGACGGACTGCTCGACTTGCTTGGACCGCTCCTGGTCGATGTCGAACAGGCGATTGTATTCCGTGACCATGTCGGCGATGCGGCTGGCGTCGTGATCGAAGACCGCGATGTTGCCGCTGGTCATGTAGGCGACATGCGTTTCGTGGCCGTCTTCCACCAGGCGAATCAGCGTGCCTCCCATGCTGATCACGTCATCATCGGGATGCGGGCTAAAGCAGATGCACTTGATCGGCTGTTTGCCGGCGGGGTGGTACTCGATGGTGTCCATCATCCAGCGAAAGACGCGATGCGCCAGCGCCGGCGCGGGGCCATGATGTCGCAAGAGTTGATGCAGATTGTGCTGGCGAAAATCCTCGTCGCTGAGCTTGAGCAGGGCCTTGTTCGTTTGGTCGCAGAGCCAGAGCATCGCCCGCTTGATGAGGGTGTCGTCCCACTGGACATTGCCGGCCAGCCACGGGGTGCGAACTCCGGTCAGTTCCTTGCCTGCGGCGCCGTCGACGAGCACCGCCGCATCGCCGTGGTCTTGCAGATAACTCGCGGGGACGCGGTCGCTGACGGGCCCCTCGCAGATATCGTGGATGATTTTGGCTTTGTGTTCGCCCAGGGCGAGGAGCAAGATTTTGCGGGCTTCGAGGATGGTGCCCATCCCCATCGTGATTGCCTGCGTGGGGACGTTCGGCTCGCCGAAGAAATCGCTGGCGAGCGCGCGGCGGCTGACGGGGTCGAGCGTGCAGAGCCGGGTGCGACTATTCTTGACGCTGAACGGCTCGTTGAAGCCGATATGCCCGTTGCTCCCCACGCCGAGCAGCAGCACATCGATTCCACCCGCCCGCTCGATGGCCGCTTCGTACTGGCGGCAATACGCAGTGATATCCTCCGGCGCGACGAGCCCATCCGGGACGTGCAGATTCTCCGGCGGAAGGTTGACGTGATCGACAAACTTTTCGTGGACCCAGCGGTGATAGCTCTGCAACTGCTCGGGGGCGACGCCAAAGAACTCGTTCAACAAAAAGAGCTGGACGCTGCTGAAATCGAGCCCCTCGTCCCGATGCATCCGCACGAGTTCGCGGAAGACGCCGAGCGAGGTGGAGCCGGTCGAGAGTCCCAGCACGCACGCCTGGCCGAGCGCTTGGCGCTCGTGCATGACCGCCGCGACGATCCGCGCCACATGACTGGCCAAATCGTAACCGGTCTCGAAGACGAACGTGGGAAGGCGGGTGTTGGAAACGGGATGAGCAGTCGGCACGGCCGACGAAGCAGCAGAAATCGCCATGAGAAAATGCGCGGCAAGACGTTAAGAGTTAGGCGGTAACGCGAGGCAAAACGTAACCGGCTAGTATGACGGCTTCGTGGCGGGATGGGTAGAGGCCGGGGCATGGCGGGGCTTGCTAGCACCGGCTTTCGTCGTTGTGGCGAGCTTCGCCTTTTGCTACCCTCCCGGCGGCAGTCTTCGATGAGGGCGGCGCTGCGCGCCTCCGAAGACCGCGAATCGTTCCCGCTTCCGATACCAGTTCCCCTGCCATGCTGCACGTTCACACCAGTCGCGAGCAACTTCCGGCGAAGCATCGCCGAAGTGCGCGGCCGATGTGGGGTGCGGCCCTGATCCTGATCGCCTTCGCTGCTTGTGACGGGTGCAAGTCGATGAGCAAGCAGCCGGTGGCGGAGAACGTGGTGCATTCGCGGCAGATGTCGCTCGACGCGCTCGAGGCCTTGCAGCATCGGCGGTATGACGATGCGGAGTTGTTATTCGCCAAGGCGATTGAAACCTGCCCTGTCGATGAGCGGGCGCGGTACCATTATGCCGATCTGCTGTGGCGGCGCGGCGATCATGACGGCGCGATTCGCCAGATGAACGAAGCGGTCCGACTCTCCGCCGGCGAGCCCAGCGTCGTGGTGCGACTCGGCCAGATGCACCTTGCGCGGGGCGATACCAAGCAGGCCAGACGGCAAGCGGAGCGGGCCGTGCAAGGCGATCACCGCAACGCGGAAGCCTGGTCGCTGCTCGGAGATACGCAACGCGCCGCCGGGCAACTCGACGACGCGCTCGCCAGTTATCATCGCGCGCTCAGCTTGCAAGAGGTCTTCCCGCACGTGCAGGTGGCCTTGGCGGAAGTGTATCGCGCCCAGCATCGGCCGCAGCGAGCCTTAGCCACGCTCGCGGCGCTCGAAGATCGTTACCGCGCTGACCGGGTTCCGCCGGAACTACTGGTGCAAGAAGGCTTGGCGCTGCGTGATTTGGGTCGCCATGACGACGCCGCGCGCGTCCTCACGGCAGCCATTGATCGCGGCTCGAAACTTACGGAGACCTACTACGCATTGGCTCTCGTCCAGGCGCAGTCTGGGGATTTCGTCAACGCGCAGCTCTCCGTCGCCGCCGGCCTCGAACTTTCGCCGCAGCATGTTCCCAGCCAACGCTTGCGCGACGAACTCTTCCAAGCGCGCGTGCCACGCGGAAATGAGTGGCGGTAAGGGGCGATCTGGAGGCTGTTGAAACGATGGTAACGATTTTGCGGGGTGTGCGGCGCGGATTCTTGCGAGAGCGCCCAAACTTTTTGACAGGCGGCATTCTGTAACCTACGTTTCTCAGACGCCGTATTCCGCCGATGCCAATGCGCGCATCGCGGCGATGACTCCCCAGCCCTTGCACGGAGACTGCCCGTGTCCCATGTCATGGAAAGCCCTGTCAACTCGTTTCTCGATCGTCGCGTTCCGCGCAACGAAAGTGAATTCACCGGCCGCGAGCGCCGCCAATTCACCAACAGCCACGAGGAGTTGTCGCCTGACGCTCGCGAACTGGCCGAAGCGATCGACAACTACAAGCTCGCGCACCGTCGCCGGTTCATCACGTTTGAGGAAATGCTGCACGTGATGCAGATCCTCGGCTATCACAAATAGCCAAATACGAACGCCGCGCCTTGCGTGACAATTGGACACTGATCTGTGGCTGACCCCGAACGTCTTCCCGGACCCCATCCAGCTCGTCTGGATGGTGAACCAGGTGGTGAGCTAACTGCGTTGCCGCTTCGTATTTCTTAGACCCCATCCGCCTCGTGCGGATGGTAAATGAGTTCCTGGGCTGAAGATCGCCGCGTGGCGCCGGTAGCCCACAGGACTTCTTCACCACCGGGGCGAGCCCGCTGGGGTCGTGATGTTGGTGCATCTGGCGACTAGCTCACCAACGCGCTCACCATCCGCACAAGGCGGATGGGGTCGTGATCTTTTGGCCGGCGTGAAAATCGGAAACTTATTGATCGAGCGCCCCTTACAGAATTCTGTAAGCGACCTTGAATGTGGAGGCGGCGGGAATGTCGAAAATAATGTGCATCTTTCTCAATGCGTCGTCGCAAGTTATTCACTGAAATAGAGTTGCAACGACGCGTTTCTGAGAGCTCTCACACAATCAGAACCTTTATGAGTACCGTAAGACTATCAGCGATTTGTACCGAACAACAAAGGGACGGATGGTCAGAGACCTAGTCGATGCAACGAGATGCCAAATGCTTTCAAGCACATGCGAACTGCTGTGTGACTTATCCGAGAAGTTCAGTCCATCAGGATGCAGTTTGAACTTAGTTCCGAGCATGCTATGGGACGAAAATCAGGTAACGTTACTTGACCTGTCGTAACTATTTGCAAAGATAAGCATCGTAGGTGATCCATCTCGATCACCTACCACACAGATACACGGTCCCCGGCACGCGTAAGGCGGCCGACCAACTTACCGTAGTGTGCGACAGTGACATTCACCTTACCGGTGGGAGTCCCGCGCGCAGCTACGGTTTTTCATGCGCCGGACTCCCCAACAGCATGAGGAGTCAATCTGTGAACGACTTGCTAAAAGATGGCGACATGCTTCCCGTCGCCACCATCGCCGAACACGTTACAGGACAACGCCCGAGCCGGCCCACGATTTGGCGTTGGACCCACAAAGGCGTGTCAGGCGGAGTCACCTTGGATGCCGTACCGATCTACGGCCAGTGGCAAACTACTAAGGCCGCCTTCCACGATTTTCTACGACGCCGATCCGATTCGGTGCTTCGCTCCCGCCAGACCGTCAGTTTAGCTGCCGATGCCGATCCGCCGGCTGATGGTCTGCTTTGATTGGCAGATTGAGCCCTCATCCCTCTCAAGTCAGCGTGCGATTGGTGATCGTAATAGCCATAGCCCGAGACATCAACCTAAATCTCAAAACAACGAACGCCCGCCGGGACCAGCCAGCGGGCGCTCAAAGCTACACGTGGAGTTCACACGCATGAACAATAGTACGAGCATTAACCATCAAATCAACCCTGGTTTTCAACTTCAAGACGCCGAGCGCGTTTGTCAGTATTCGGCTGGTTCTAATCCGTTAGGCGATGCCGACATTGCACAACAGCATATTGATGCAAACCGAACATTGTCGTCTTCCAGCATGGAGGACACCTCCTCGCACCAGACGAGCACCAACTCTGCGAAACCAGCCGGCAAGACCAACTACTTGAAGATTGAGCACTCCCGACTGCCGAAGAAAACCGAAGAACTGCAGCAACTTTGTGATGAATGGATTCGACAAAGACTCAGTGTGCTGCGCGACTACAATGAAAATGGAAAACGTGCTCGCGCTGGTCAACTGGATTACCTGGCTGAGCAAAGCCTTGACCGGTTGATACTCTGCGACGTAGGAATGGGCCGGGTACCTTGGATGGAACGCTCGGTCACTTCCGTCGCGATGTTGCTCGATTATCGGAGTAAACGCTTTGGGCAGCGCATGCTAAAGCACGACGATCCAGTAGTGCATCGCGTCGCTGACCAAATCATGTCTGACCGTTGGAACGGTTTTGACAACGAGTGGTGCGACCTGAAAGTACGCCAGGCCCGCGCAGCCTGGACTTTTGCTTCGGAGTGGCAAAGGTATTTGAATGCGTTGCTCATCTGCCCTCCAAAATCTCACCGGGCCAAAAACATTCTTGCCGAAATGGCACATTGCCGCCCGTGCGGAGCGCTTTTTTCAAGCTGGAAGTGCGATGAATGGACAATCGCTGGTGGTCGGGAGGTCTGCCGCAAACCATTGTTTTGCCCGCATTGCAATGCTCGAAGCGCGACCCGACTAGTTGGCCAAGTCGAGAAAGGGCCGTGGTCTAAAGGACGACGAGCAGGCAAACACTTGATATTGCTTCGTGTAGCGATCTCCACGCCCGCACTGAACCTAAAAACTTCGCAGCTAGATTTCGAGCGAGATCAGGCCAAGTACGACCAATGGCTTTTTCTTAACTACCCCGAGTATTACTCCGACTGTCCCGACGGGGCGAAGATCAACCGCATTGAATCAAATCAATGCCTCTCTCACACGCTCACAACCTATGAAGTACGATGTGCGGACAAGATCTCTAAGGATCTCGTTGATTTGGCAAGGAGCATCGGTGTGACTGGCGGGTTGCGATTCCACCAGATCGGACCGAGTCAGCGTCAGTTCCAACATGAGCTCGCCATCGTAGGTGAAGTCCATGATCAGTATGTTCCCGGGCTGGAAGAACGTCTCGGGGTGGGGAGGGAAGTCGATACATTTCGCCTTCACGGGCAGCCCGTAGAGTGCGTCGTTGTCCCTGGGGCTTACAAGGATGCAGCTCGCATGCTGCTTGCGGGTACCTCGTATGGATTCGATTTATGGGAAGTAGGGGCACGCGTTAACCAAGCAGCGAAGAAAAGGGCCTATTGTTTGTCCGCTGAAGGCGAGAACACCTATTGTCGAGCGGTTGGACTACGAGGAGCAATGGCATGGCAACCCTTGTTTCTGCTTTCTGGGGCTGCCTACTGGAGTCGCTTCAAAGTGCTGCGATCTGCTCGGCATCGCACCTATCACACATTTGGTCATTGGAAAAAACTCCTTCCCTCGGATAAGAAATACCGCTCGAAGATCCAGCAGGATCGCTGGATGCAAAATGGCGGCCCACTCAAAGAGGGTTGGTCACACGATCCTATTCGACGGATTGAACGGCAGCTGACCTACTTGGGAGTAAGTAAGGCCGCCTTGGCGAAAGCAGCGGGATGCTCGCGCACAGCAGTTGTCCGATTGCTCAGTGAGCGCCACGGTTCGGAAGTGCTAATCAAGGCACTTAATGTGACACTCGCGAATATGCAGAGGGAGATCAGCAGTCCCTCGGTCAGAAAGTTCACCAAAGCAGAGGATGTCCGGCTTTGGCTCGACGCAAACCACAAGAGCATCAGCTGGCTAGCTACCGAGTTGGGATGGCACCGTTCTCGGGTGTCCAGGCTCGTCTCGGGCAAGACGGGATGGCAAGTATCGTTTGCGAAAGAAGTAGCAGAGGTCGCTGTGCGTCTCGCAGCGGAGATGACGTAGAAATCGGGCGTGCAAAAAGCGCTACCTTTAGCCTCGCGGCGGAAACCGTTGCGAAGATTGGGTTTAGAACAACAAACCTGACTAGTCGATGGCTGGCACAACATTAGTTCTTAGGATGTTCTTCTATTAGTAACTATCTCGCGAGTAGATATGAAAAAGAAAATCCTATTGTTTGTTGTGCCAGTCATCGGCATCTGCGAGCCGAACGACGTAAGTGGCAATCTGACAGAGACTTACGGAGGCTGTGGTGGCGAGGAAACAAAGTGGCGCTATTTGCACACCTACGTCATTACAACCTTCGCGACGCCAGCCACAGCCGCCACGAATGGACCACTACCGCTTGTCGCGAGGCGGATTCTATTTACCGAAGTTGAGACGAGAAGGAAGCGCCTGGTGAACATTCCTTTGATCGAAAGTTGTTATCAGAAGGTTTGGATCGCAGATACACCATCTATTCTCAGACAGCTCCGCGAGGCGAGGTTTTCTCCGGGTAAGACTCCGAACACGATGACAAACGCGGTTCTCTTGCCTGGTGTCAAAGGTGGATGAACTCACTCTGGCAAAATGGCTACGGTGGCCGGCTCGTAAACATTTACAGAACTTACAATGACTGACAACAACAACTACCACGAACTATGGAATCCGCCTCCGCGCGAAAGTGGAAGCCGGGGTCGCCGTCAGAACGCGCAAGCGGAAGGCGACAATGTAATCGGGCAGGTCGAACTTCGTGAACTGGTTCGTCTTCAACGTCAACGGGATCAGTACAAGCAGCTTTGGAGCTCGATTCGTCAAAGGCTTCTTAATGGGGCTGCGGTCGAGCCTGGATTGCGTCATGTTCGCATCGAAGAACTAGCGGTAGTCAGCTTTTCGCAGGCGGCGTTCGAGCAACTGTTTGGAGCTGATTGGGTAGCTGAGCAACGGAGTCGGATCGAGCCAAGTATTCAGCGACGAATGGTGCTTGAGGATCAGGGACCGTTAGATCCATTAGGAGAATGAGCCGGACCTAGGCGCAGATTCCATGGTTGCCTTGAGTCCAATAGGGATTCCGAGACCGGCCACAAATAGCCATTCGTTGCATGTCGAATGATTCTAAAAAGGCTCCCAGGGGGTTCCTAATCGGGCGCGTATTTTCGATTCGACGCTCTAGGCCGTCACCACCCCAAATGACGATTCAAGCACCGAGACGGCACCAAAAGGCGGCATTTCGTGTGGAAATCACCCGTGTTTCAAGTGTCAGACGCTCCAGGATTGCAGACTTGCGACGTTCAACGGCTAGGGACAACACTTGACTAATCTACTGTAAAGGATTTCCCAGAAAGAGGTTAACTGGAATCATGCGTCTCGCTGCGCACGGTTGCTTGGCCCGGAAATCCAAATAGACAGGGCGCGCCGCCCCACCGCCAAGAAATGCAACCTCAGTTCCTTCGCGGCTTCCTTGGTCACAGCCCCTCCGGGGCCTGCAGGTGGTCCCCGTCTTTCACCGTGTCCAAGGATCGCAGAATCGTCCAGGGTCATCGCCTTCATTTTGCTTAGGCTCAGGTGGCAAGTAAATGCAACTTGCCGCCCGCAGGATCAACTGGCAGGCATC
>CAUJKE010000126.1 GCA_963205385.1 Planctomycetota bacterium
AGTCGTCAGCGAAGGCCTGCAAGGGATCTCGCCCCGTTATGTGCAGGACAAGATCTCCAACGCTTTGGTGGCGCATCACGAATCGAAATCGATTAACCCCTTCATGGTAATGAACGAGCTCGAGGCGGGCCTCAAGCATCATTCGCTGATTACCAACGAAGACCTGCGGACGCGCTATCGCGAACTGCTCGCCGTGGTCAAGGAGGAGTATGAGAACATCGTCAAGAACGAAGTCCAGCGCGCGATCGCAGCCGACGAAGATGCCTTGAAACGCTTGTGTGCCAACTACATCGACAGCGTCAAGGCCTACACGCAGCGCGAACGGGTGAAGAACAAGTTCACGGGGCAATATGAAGAGCCGGACGAGCGGCTGATGCGGAGTGTCGAGGAGAAGATCGACATCCCCGAAAGCCGTAAGGACGACTTCCGCCGTGAAATGATGAACTACATCGGCGCCCTGTCGATCGACGGCCGGACGTTCGATTACAAGACCAACGAGCGCCTGTACAAGGCGTTGCAACTCAAGCTGTTCGAGGACCAAAAGGACTCGATCAAGCTCACGAGCCTGGTTTCAAAGGTCGTGGATCAAGACACGCAGGCCAAGATCGATGTGGTCAAGGGCCGCCTGATCCGCGACTACGGTTACGACGACGAAAGCGCCACCGACGTGCTGCAATACGTGGCGAGTATTTTCGCACGGGGCGACGCGAATGATTAAGGTCGCTTGCCGATTTAAGAAGTCTGTTTGCTGATTTGAGGAAACTCGCCGTGGCTATGAAAATTGACCGCGATACGAATCGCTTCCGCGAAATCGTGCGCGGCAAGATCCGCCAGAACCTGAAGAAGTACATCACCAACGGCGAAATGATCGGCCGCAAGGGACGCGACCTGGTCAGCATCCCGGTGCCGTCGCTCGATGTGCCGCACTTCCGGTACGGCCAAAATGGCTCCGGTGGGGTCGGTCAAGGCGAAGGGGAGGAAGGCCAGCCGATCGCGCGCGGCGACGACGGCGAAGGCGATGGCAACGGCCGGGCTGGCAGTGATCCCGGCGGGCACATTCTGGAAGTGGATGTGCCGCTCGAAGAGCTGGCGGAGATCCTCGGCGATGAACTCGAACTCCCCCAGGTGAAGCCTAAAGGGGCCGAGAACATCACGCAGGAGAAGAACCGCTACAACAGCGTCCGCCGCGTCGGGCCGGAGTCGTTGCGCCATTTCAAACGGACCTACGTTCAGGCGATGAAGCGGCAGATTTCCGAAGGGGTGTACGATCGCGAGTCGCCGCGCGTCATTCCGCACAAAGACGATCGCCGCTATCGCTCCTGGGAGAAAGTCAGCGAACCCCAAGCGAGCGCTGTCATCCTTTATATGATGGATGTCAGTGGCTCCATGACCGATGACCAAAAGCAGATTGTGCGGACGGAGTCGTTCTGGATCGACACCTGGCTCAAGAGTCAATACAAGGGGATCGAGCGGCGCTACATCATTCACGACGCCGCGGCCAAGGAAGTGGACGAAAACACGTTCTACCACACGCGCGAAAGCGGCGGCACGCGGATCAGTTCGGCTTATAAAGTTTGCGCCGAACTCATCAAGAAGCAATTCCCGCCGGAGCAGTGGAATATTTACTGCTTCCAGTTTTCCGATGGCGACAACTGGGGGGAAGACAACCGGCTGTCGCTGCAGATTCTCAAAGAGCAGATCGTGCCGCACTGCAATCTGTATTGCTACGGCCAGGTCGAAAGTCCGTACGGCAGCGGTGAATATATTCGCGCGCTGCGGGAGGCGTTCGGGGCGGAGCACGACACGGTCGTGCTCTCAGAAATCAAAAACGCCGACGCCATTTTGGCGTCGATCAAGACGTTTTTAGGAAAAGGGCGCTAACGTTGGCCTCACGCTCCGCGTGAGGTCCACTTAGAACGCGCCAACAGAACAAAGGGGTGTGCGATGTCAAACGAAACCAACAAAACCGTCCGTATGTATAAAGTTGAAGTCGGCCATAACTCGGTGCTGGTCCAAGGGACTTCCGCCGAAGAGGCGATCCGCGTCGCCAAGGTCAAGCTCAGCCACGAGTTGCCGCGACTGTGGGATGTGATCCAAAAGCTGACGCCTGACAAGTTCCGCGTCTCGATGATGTACTAGCGTCGCACGCAGTCGCAGGTAGTCTCCGACTGCCGTTTGCAGAAGAGGTGTAGGACGAGTTGGGCATTCCGCAGTTCGCGCAAGCGGCGCGCGAAATGTGCCTGCTACTTTCGAGGATCGCCATGCTGACCGCTTTGCATAACTTTCGCCCCCTTCCGCCGGACCTGATGAAAATTCAGGAGCAGATGGAGGACCATGCGCGCGACTATGGCCTGGACTTTTTCCCGACGATTTTTGAAGTGGTCGACGCGAATCAGCTCAACGCGGTCGCAGCCTATGGAGGATTTCCCACCCGTTATCCGCATTGGCGGTTTGGGATGGAGTACGAGCGGCTGACCAAAGGTTATTCGTACGGCTTGCAGAAGATCTACGAACTCGTCATCAACAACGACCCCTGCTACGCCTACCTGCTCGCCTCCAATGCGCTGACGGATCATAAGTTGGTGATGGCGCACGTGTATGGCCATTGCGATTTTTTCAAGTGCAACCATTGGTTCAGCAAGACCAATCGCCACATGATCGACGACATGGCGAACCACGGCAACCGGATTCGGCGGTATATGGATCGCTGGGGCGTGGAAGAAGTCGAGACTTTTATCGACGCCTGTCTCAGCATCGAGGACTTGATCGACATCTACTCGCCGTTTATCAAACGCCGCGAGTCCGTGCACCGCGCGCCGATGGCCAATAATGGCGAAGAGGAACCGGAGGTGCATAGCGGCCGCTTCGACGCCAAAGGCTACATGGAGCGGTTCGTCAATCCGCCTGCGGCCTTGGCGCAAGAAGCGGAGCGGAAGGCGGCGGAGAGCCAGAAGAAACAGCAGTTTCCCGCGCGGCCGGAGCGCGACGTGATGCTCTTCATCATCGAGAATGCGCCGCTCAAGAGCTGGCAACTGGATGTGCTGGAGATCATCCGCGACGAAGCCTACTACTTCGCGCCGCAGGGGCAAACGAAGATCATGAACGAAGGCTGGGCGACGTATTGGCATTCGACGATCATGACGCGACACGGAATCCAACCGGCGGATTTGATCTGCTACTGCGACCACTGCGCCGGTACATTGGCCAGCAGTCCCACGCGACTCAACCCTTATAAGCTGGGCGTGGAGTTGTTTCGGGATATTGAAGATCGCTGGAATCGGGGTTGTTATGGCGAGGATTGGGAGCGTTGCGACGACCTGGCCGCGAAGCGCGACTGGAACACCGGCGCCGGCTTGGGGCGCGAGAAGATCTTTGAAGTTCGCAAGATTCACAACGATCTGACGTTCGTGGATGAGTTCCTGACGCTGGACTTCTGCCGCACGCACAAACTGTTTTCCTTTGGCTACAATGAAGGCTCCGGCTATTATGAGATCGAGAGCCGCGAGTTTCCCAAGGTCAAACAACAACTGCTGTTCAACCTGACAAACCTCGGCCGCCCCATCATTCATGTTGTGGACGGCAACTATAAGAATCGCGGCGAGTTGTATCTAAAGCACGATTTCAACGGCGTTGAACTGAAGACTCAGTACGCCACGGATACCCTCGTGAATCTCCACCGCTTGTGGGGCCGCCCCGTGCATATCGAGACGACGCTCAGCGACGAGAAAACGGTGCTAAGTTACGACGGCAGCCAACATCACACGCGTGTGACGGACCCGCCGCCGGCGGCAACTAAGAAACAGAGCAAAGAGCACTAGTGGCGCGACGAATGGTGAGCTATGCCCCTTAAACAACAAATACTTCAAGAATTGAACCAACTTGCCGCGCAGGGGGGCAACCAACCACGGCAGTTCGCGCTCAGCGTTTCGGTCGGCTCCTTGGAAGCCGCTTTGTTCTCCGTCGATAGCCTGGCCTGCGCGCTCGAGACGCTGACGTTGCACTCGAACAAGC
>CAUJKE010000127.1 GCA_963205385.1 Planctomycetota bacterium
GGGGTGGGAAAAGCAAACACATGGCGAGCCAAAACTGGCCCCCATGAGTTGCCTGGGCAAGATCATCTCGCACACCGCGCTCCCCGATGGACGGCATAACATCATGCTCGCCGGGCTCAAACGGGCGGCGATCGGCCGAGAGTTGAAACCGACGAGATCGTTCCGCCGCGCGAAAGTGGAGCTGCTGGAAGATCACTACCCAGCTTCCGGGGCCGGCACACGGCAAGCCATGCAGCGCAAACTGCTCGAAGGTTTCCGCCGCTTCGTACCGAAAACGTCGTTGGTGCAAGAACAGTTCGACCAACTCCTCGCGCAACAAATCTCGCTCGGCATGTTGACCGACATCGTCGCGTTTACGATCAACCTCCCGCTGCCGCTGAAGCAAGAACTGCTCAACCAGTGGCATGTCGATCGCCGCGCGAGCCTGCTGCTGGAACATCTCAAGCAAGCGCACGGCGAGCCTGCGAGCCTCGTCGCCGGCGCGATGCGCAGCTTTCCGCCCCAGTTCAGCGAGAATTAAACGCAGCGCAAAGTAGCGCCGCCGAGCCGAACTCGACGCGCGCTAGTTTCCCGCCGCTCCGCCTTACCGTCAATGATGATGATGGAAGGCCTTGTCGTCAGGGTTGCCGTTGGCGAGCAAGTAGGCCAAGAGGTCGAGGATCTGTTCCTTGTCCAGCGTGTTCAGCAGACCGCTAGGCATGATGGAGAGCGGCGACGCCTGGCGGGCATCGATCGCATTCTTCGCAATTTCCAGCGTCTTCGCCGGCGTGCCGGAGAGAAGCGTCAGCGTTTTCGCATCCTCGGCGACGATGATGCCGGTGTGCACCGTCCCGTCCTCGAGCGCGAGCACCACCTGGCGATATTTCTCGTCGACGTTGCGCGAGGACTCGAGAATTTCGAGCAGCACGGCACTCGCGTCATGCTTGTACTTCGTCATGCTGTCGTCGATGTTCGGGCCAACGCTGTGGTTCAGGCCGCCGGCGAAACTCGGCGCATTGCCAGGGTTCTCCTTATTCAAGCTATGGCACTGAGCGCAGCCGAGCGTAGTGAACAGGAGCTTGCCTTCGGCGAAATTGCGATGTTGTCCCACGCGCTTCAGGTCTTCGGTGAAGTCGCTGTGTTTCCACTCCGTGAGCTTGATTTCCTGTTGAGGATTCTTCGCGAGAAACTCTGCGAGGTTATTCGTGACAAACAGTGTCCCGCGCATCATCCGGTGATGGCCGGGGAAGGAGCAGATGTACGGATACGCTCCTTCCTCTGTCGGAGCCGTAAACTCGATAACCTCTTCCTGGCCATAGTCCACAAGTTGGCTATGCCAGTGAATTTCCGGGCTTTCCGGCACAAAACCGACATCGAAGCCGCGCGCGCCCAGATTGATCGCCGCCAGCCCGACCTCATCAGCCTTGCCGGGATTGACGAGCATGATGTTGTGCGGCATGAAGTCATAGTTGGCAAACGTGAGCTTCACCTTCTTGCCCGGCTTGACCGTAAGTTCCTTCACGTCATACATCATCCGCTCAGGAACGGTGGCAATGCGAATCGTGGTAAGTTCCGGCGTATCGCTGAGGATGCCGGACTTCTGCGACGCGGCGAGTTCCGCTCCGGCGATAATGCCGCCGCGCAGTGTTTTCTCGACATTAACCCAGAAGTGCTGCACGGTCTTCGCCGCGATCCGCGCATGCGGCTCGGGCGAATTCAACACCAGTTGCAACAACTCTGGATTCTTCACGTTGTGCTGCTGATGCAGCCAAAGGGCTTCGAGCAGGTGGTGCGCATCTTCTTTTTTCTGCGGATCGAACTGTTTGATCCACTCCTTCGTCGCGGCGATGACCTCCTGGGAGTCGCGCTCGCTAAGCTCAATTCGCGTGCGGTGGCGGATGCCATCGACCGGCGATTTCAGGTTTTCGAGCAACGCGGTAATAGGCTGGCCATCAATGGCGACCGGCTTCTGCAATGGTCGGCCGATCGCGGTCATGCGATAGATGCGGCCGTGAACGTGGTCGCGGTTGGGATCGCGCACGTTGTGCTGCATGTGGCCGATGATGACGTTCTGCCAGTCGCTGAAATACAACGAACCATCAGGCGCGAAGATCGCGTCCGAAGGGCGGAAGTTCTTGTCGCCGCTCATCAACAGGCCGCGGGATTTGTCTTCGGTCTTGCTTCCGTCGGCGTTGATCGTCATCACCGTCAGCTCGTCCCCTGCCGGTTCGCCCCACACGGCGCCGGTCTCAGGATTTCGCTCAAGATGATAATGCTTGATGCCCAAAAAGCCGATCACATTGCAAATGAGGAAGTCCCCTTGCATGGATTCGGGGAAGTGCGTGCTGCTGACCACTTCACTAGCGGTGACGGGACGAACTTCCTTCTTCAGCAACTCGTGCATCTTGAAGCCGTTCCCCTCCGGCCGCACTTGATACGCGCGACCGCCGGTGCCGTCGGTGGCATAGTGGTAGCCCCAGTAATCAAACGAGATCCCATGCGGGTTCGGCGAGTTCGTCGCGTGCATCGAGATCGTGAAGCGGCGAGGATCGAAACGATACATGGCCGACGCGGACGATTGCAGCGACGGGCCCCACGGATGCTCATGGTTGTGCACCATGAACACGCCGCTTTGCCAGTAGATGCCGCCATCGGGGCCGTAAATCAGGTTATTGGCGCCGTGGTGCGTATCGGACGAGTCGAGTCCCTGCAGAATCGTAAAGCGCTCATCGGCCACATCATCTCCGTTGGTGTCTTTCAAGAACAGTAGTTCCGATTGACACGTGACAATCACGCCGCCGTTCCAGAATTCGAAGCCGAGCGGGTTCTGCACTTTCGCAAACTCGGTGACGCGATCGGCGACGCCGTCGTTGTTGTCATCGTGGAGAATGATCAACCCGTCGTTCATCGGCTTGAGCGGCTCCCATTTGGGATACGACGGCCAGACGGCGGCCCACAACCGTCCCTTGGTGTCGAACTGCAATTGCACAGGCTTGATGAGTTCGGGGAAACGCCCCTCATCGGCGAAGAGATTCACTTGAAAACCCTTGGCCACGGCCATCCGCTTCAATCCTTCCTCACCGCTAATGTATTTCAGCGAGCCTTCCTTCTCGGCGCTGGAGCTCTTGCTGCCGCCGCCAACATTCGAGATGACCGGCACCGGCTTGGGCACATTGCTGTCATCGACGGTCGCCTCCTTGCCTGCGGCGCGCGCCCACACCAGCACATCGCGGTTCGCGGTCATCACGTCGAGCATGATAAGTTCAGGCTGGAGCACATCGGCGTTGGTCTGGTCGTTCACAAACTTCAATGTCGAGCGACCGCCCCAAATGTCGTTACCGTCGGATGCGCGGTAGCGGTTCCACCAGTGCAGATTCTTGTCGAGCACCGCTTGGCGCAACGGTTCCAGTGAATTGGAGGTCGTGACCGGCTGGCCGAGCAGCTCCGCGGCGATCACCTGGGCCAATTGCTGATTGCCCTCTTCCGAAAGATGCACACCGTTGATCGTGAGCGGATGCGTCGAGTTTTCGAACAGCTTCAGCGAGGGGTGGAACAAATCCACAAACGCGACGCCAGCTTCCTTCGCCGCCGCTTCCGTCGCTCTCGTGTATGCCGACAGGCGCACGTTGTGTGCTTTGCCGTTGGGCACATTGGGATTGCCCGTATCCTCGTGGGCAATCGGACTAAAGAGCACGATCCGCGGGAAGCTGTCGCCGCTGGGTTTCGCGCCGCGCGTCTGCTTGACGAATTCGAGCAACTGCTGCTTATACTCCTCAGGCTTTCCGTCGAACGATTCGTTGTACCCGAAGAACGCCAGGACCACTGTGGGCTTCACGTGCTGCAGATAGGCGGTCATCGACATCTGCCCGGCGCTGCGCGGGTAGTTGTTAGGACGGTCGCCGCTGGCGCTCATGTTGCGAAATCGCACCTGCTGGTCAACCAGTTGGCTTTGCAGCAGCGTCTCCAGCCAACCATCGTGCTGCATGCGATCCGCCAGACCGTTGCCGAGAATCGCGACGGTATCGCCTTTTGTGAACGCAAACGGGAGCGGGTCGCGATAATCGGCCGGCACGTCGGCGAGCGCCGGATTATTGCCGGCATTGGTCGCCGGCTTCGCGCCCCGGGCCAGCGGCGCTCCTGGCTTGCCGTTGTAGGTGAGATAACTGAGCTTGCCCCCCTGCTTCACGTCTATTTCCAGTGCTTGCGGCGCTGCAATGCCTGTCGCGCGAAAGACTTCTTGGCGATCCGCATCCAGCAACGTGAGCGTGAAATCATCCAGTCGGTTTTCGAATCCACTGCGATTCCAGATCCCGAGCTTCTCAACATCCACAGCGCTGCCAAGATCGAGTTCCCACCACGGGTTCTTTTGACCCGCGTTCAAAGTGTGTGTTTGCCCTTGCTTGTTGTAGTCGGGACTCTTGTTGCCATCGATCGCCTTCGCAGCGACCGCGCCGCCGTGTGTGCTCGATTGCGTCGCTTTTCCACTCGCAGCGATATTCTTCCCGCCCACGAACACTTCCACTTCCGCGAGCGTGAGGATGCGCTTGTCGCCTGGCAGTTCGATGCGGACGAAACGCGCAGGCTTGCCTGTGACTAGCGGCTTGACGGTGGGATCGCTCTGAGCTGCTTTGTCGGCTTTGGCGTTATCTTGCTTGTTGTTGCGCTTCTTGTTCTCGCTCTTCTTCGCAGTGGGCGCGCTGGGCGCCGGCGCGTGACCGTTCGCAGCAATGGGGCTCTCGAAGCCTGCATACGCCTCGGGTTTGACGCCTTTAGCGTAGCTGTCATTGCCAAACGTGTTCGGCTTGAAGGGGCCAACCAAAGCGATGTTAGCGTCAGGCTTGATCGCGTCTTCCATTCCCAGCGCCCAGAAGCAGCCGTTGACCAGCATGCGTCGATAGCCGTCGTTCAACAAATCTTCAGGCGTGCCGTAGAGCGACGTGAAGACGCGCCCCTCCTTGCCGGACTTGGACTTGTAAGTGCGCGTCCATTCCGAAGGCATCGGCGGCTTGGTTTCATCGACCGGCGAATCCGGCGTCATGCCATTGAGCGGCTGCGCCAGCGTGAGAATCTCGCCATCGGTTGGCTTACCAACATATCCACCTGCTTGCACCCAGATATCGCTCACCCCGCGTAGAATCGGATGCTGCTTGCGTTCGTCGATGATCGTGATTCGTGTGCTCTGCTGGTGATTGCGGCCGTAGTGTCCAACCCAGGTTTGCCCCAGCACCTGATGCCCAAAGCCAAGCTCGTAGCCTGCATCCTTGTGGTTGTACGAATATTTTGCGAACGGATCGTCGGCGTTCATCTTAAAGGCATGCGTCGCCGTGCGCAGTCCGACCACCGGCCCGCCACGATTAAGATAGTCGTCGAAATGCTGCATCTGCTCCTGCGGGAAATTCTGAAACCGCAGAAAGACCACCGCCAAATCCGCAGTGTCGAGCGCCTCCATGCCCGGCATATTCGAGTTGCCGGGGACGATCTCCCCCGTCTCTTTGTCGACATTGAACAGCACCGTGCATTTGAACCCATGATGCTTAGCGAGAATCCGCGCGAGTGCCGGCAGCGTCTCCTCGGAGCGATACTCATGGTCGCCTGCGAGAAAGACAATGTGCTTGCCGAGTCCGGGACCGCTGGTTCCTTCGTAAACCACGGCTTGAGCCGAGGCCGTTGCCGCCAGTATGAGCAGTCCCAGCATCGCGGTTATCAATTTCATCACGTTCATTAAGAGCACCTACCATTTCAAATTTTTAGACTGACTCCAGCCAGCGGGTGAAAATATCCGTTCGTGCAAGCCAATTTATTCTAGCACGGATCGCCAGTCGAGCAGCGCCTGGTGCAGTCGCTCCGATTGCGCCCACGCAGTCGTGGGGTTGAACGGAGGGCAAAATATTGACGTTCGGCTGACGACGCGTCGCCAGGAGAATTGGCCCTCGGCTGGTGGACGGTCGTTCGCATTGCGACGGGAGCATCGTGAATCGCGGTCACAATTCGACCGGCGGATAAGGTCCAAGCCGTCGACACTCTAAAATAAATTTTAACGAACTCACTC
>CAUJKE010000128.1 GCA_963205385.1 Planctomycetota bacterium
GAGGTTCTCCCCCGTCAAAGTGGCGGCGTAATCGCGTGGCTGCTCGCGATGGTCATTGTGCTGCTGCTAGCGAGCATCCTCGTGCCGCGGATGTGCGAAGAGATTCAGTACTCGTTGACGCGCGGTAAGCAGCGGGCCGACCACGACCTGGCCGCCCACCTGTTGCAAAACGCCAGCCTCAACGAAATCTCACAGGCGTCACAGATGGTCGCGCTTCGCATCGCCCCCAGCGTTGTGATTATCGACGTCAACTCGGCGCCGGAAGAGCAACCGCTGATGGAAGACGAATTGCTCCAGCGTTTCGGTCCGCGATCGGACGCGATTGGGCAAGGCTCGGGGGTAATCGTGGACCCCAGTGGCTACATCCTGACGAACAACCATGTGATCCGCGGCGCCAAGGAGATTCGCGTCACGCTCAGCGATGGCAGACGTTTGCCTGCAACGATTACCGGCGTCGATACGTTAACCGACTTAGCGCTGCTAAAAGTGAGCGCGACCAACTTGATTGCCGCCGAGTGGGGCGATAGCGACGGGCTGCCTGTCGGCTCGCTGATTTGGGCGTTTGGAAGTCCCTTTGGATTGGAAAGAAGCGTGTCGTTTGGCATTCTCAGTGCGAAGAACCGCGGCCGCATCGCGAATTCTCCCCATCAAGATTTCCTGCAGACCGACGCCGCGGTGAATCCCGGCAATAGCGGTGGGCCGCTGGTGGATGTGGAAGGACGGGTCGTCGGCATCAATACGGCCATTGTCGGGCAAACGTATTCCGGCATCAGCTTCGCGGTTCCCAGCAACGTCGCCCGCGAGGTCGCCGCGCGATTGCAGCACGGAGGCTATGTGCCGCGGGCCTGGCTGGGGGTGCAGCTTTCGCAAGTCACGGAAGAAGTGGCGGCGCGCCAAAACCTGCCGGAAGTGCGCGGCGCGCTGATCGCGCAGATCGTCCAAGACGGCCGCGTCTCGCCAGCGCAACAAGCAGGCTTAAAGGCCGGCGATGTGGTGCTGAAATGGGATGAGGCCGTGATTCTCGAACCGGCCATGCTGAGTCAGATCGTCGCCAGGTCCGAGATCGGCAAGACCGTGAAAGTGCAACTCATTCGCGGCGGGCAGCCGATGGTATTGGAAGTGACATTGGTCGAGCGGCCGCGCGAATTCAATTGAGTAGTCATCACGCTTTGCGAGAGGAGCGACTTCGCGAAGCGTAAATCAGTTCCTCGATGGCGCGCCGCAAACGGGTCTTCGAGCGGGAGCGTGTAATGCGTTGGATCTTCTGCGAACCAGGCATGCCTGACTATCCTCAGAAAGAGGCGACGCTCGCGTTGATCGCCGCGTGGTGGCAAGCCTTCAGCGAGCAAACCAGGCACTTGGACGCTTTCTTTAGCCAGCGCGAACAATGGGATCTGCCGGGGTGGATTCGAAACACGCTCAATCGCATTCACCCGGAACTCATGTGGGAGTTTGGACCCGGCGTGCAAGGGGGACAGCACCGGCTCGTGATTACGCCGGAGTCGGCGCGGCACTTGCGCCCGTTGGTGGCGACCATCATCAAGCAAGCGCCGCCGCTGCCAGGTTGGGAGTTTTATCCCTACCGCTTACCGGAATCGCTCGACTTGGCGCAACTGACCGTCGAAGCGCGCACCAACGGCAAGCTTGACGGCGTGATGGTCCGGCCGACGATCGGCGAGGCGAATCGCATCGACCTGGAGTTCTTTTCCCCCCGCGCCACAGGGCCGGAAGACCTGCAGGCGATGAAAGAAGTCTTTGTCGCCACCGAGACGCTGCTGGGCGAAGAGTATCTCGATCAATGGATCGGCGCGATTGATATCTCGCCGCTCCCCCCCACGCGCGCGCCGAACATGCTTCCCCTGGCGCGGTTGCGCGATACGGTCGCCGCGGCGGTCGAAAGCGTGATCGATCAACTTCCAGCGGAGCCACTTTCCAACATCCGCGTGGAGGAACAATCGTGGGCGGTGTTCGAACTCGAGCCCGAGCCAGACGAAGATTACGCCGACCGCGACGACATGTTCTGTGGCATCGCAATCGATGCCGATCTGGCGTTCGCCATGCAGACCGACAGCGGCTTTCATAGCCCGCGCTTCAGCCGTTGCCGCGAGCGTTTTTGCTATCTCAAGGTCGATGGCGAAGGGGCGGACATTCAAGACCGCTTTCAAGTGCGGGGGGAGTGGGAAGAGGCCCTGAACGACGCGCTCATGGAACATCGCGTGGGTTGCCAGATCGGCGGCGGCACGGGCCTCCGCTATTCGTACATCGATTTCGCTCTGACCGATGTGCAAAGCGCGATTCACGTCATCCGTCACGTGCTCGCCGGCCAGGTCTCGCGCCGCGCCTGGATCCTCTTCCACGACGCCGATCTCTGCGGCGAATGGATCGGCCTCTATCCCGATTCCCCCGCTCCGCCGGTTCGGACAGGGTAGCAGGCAGACTCCGCAAGTCATGCAACTTTAGCTGTGCATCCGTGGGAGCGCTTCGCCGGCGGCGATGATCTGGGCCTCGGCGGCGGCGAGTTCGGCCAGTCGCGTGCGAATCGTTTCTTCAGGCGCAAAATCCTTGGCCAACCGCACATAGGTGCTGTGATGGCGCGCCTCGGATTCAAACAGGCTATCGTAGAATTTCGCCAACTCCGCGTCGGGGAGCTGGTCCCGCAAAATGCCGAATCGCTCGCAACTGCGGGCCTCGATGATACCAGCCACGAGCAGCCGATCGACTGCTTTATGCGGCTCTTCGCGGCGAACGAGATCGTTCAATTTGCGGCCGTACTCGCTGGGCTTGATGCGCCGCCAGCGGATGTTGCGCTGGCATAGCAGTTCGAGCACCAGGTGAAAATGCTCGAGTTCCTCCCGCACGATCTCCGTCATCTCGCGGCAGAGCGCTTGATTCTCGACATACGCGAACAGCAGGTTCATCGCCGTGCCCGCCGCCTTCTTTTCGCAATGCGCATGGTCGATGAGCAACTCGTCCACATGCTCACGCACATGGGCAAACCAGCGGTCCGGCGAAGATGAATGAAGATTTAGCATGGGTGGATTATATCGTAGATGGCACACGCCTTCACCGTCAGCCCTTTGCTGATAAAATCAACGCATGATTCTGCTGGGCGTTCACAATCTGCGTAAACATTTCGGTCCCGAACCGGTCTTGGACGGGGTCACGTTTGACATTCGCCCCGGCGAACGGGTTGGTTTGGTCGGCCCCAACGGCGCCGGCAAGACCACGCTCATGAAGATCATCACCGGCGACCAGGACGCCGACGCGGGAACGGTGAGCCTGCACCACGCCGCCCGCCTGGGATACCTCGAACAGCATCCCGAATTCCCGGACGCGCGCACCGTCTGGCAAGAAGCGCAAGCCGGTCTCGCGCCGCTGCTCGCCTTGGCCGCAGAGTCCGAACGGGTCGCGCACGCGCTCGCCGCGGCCCAGAATGAAACCGAACACGCCAGGCTCGGGCAACGGTTCGACTACTTGCAGTACCAACTCTCGCACCACAACGCCTACAACGTCGAACATCGCGTCGAGGCGGTTCTCACCGGGCTTGGCTTCGCGGAGAGCGCCTACCATCAGCCGATTCGCGAGCTCAGCGGCGGCCAGAAAAACCGCCTGATTCTGGCGAAGCTGCTGCTCGAAGAGCCGGACGTGATGTTGTTGGACGAGCCCTCGAACCATCTCGACATCGAAGCGACCGAGTGGCTGGAGTCGTTTCTGATCGAGTCCGATCAAGCCTTGCTGATTGTCAGCCATGATCGCTATTTCCTGGATCGCGTCACCAACCGCACGCTGGAGCTATACCACGGCACGGTCGACGATTTCCCCGGCAACTTCACACAATATCGCCGCCTCAAGGCGGAGCGGCTCGATGTGCAACGCCGCACCTACGAGAAGCAACAGGCGGAAATCGCCAAGATGGAGGACTTCGTCCGCCGTAACTTCGCCGCGCAAAAATCGGCCCAGGCCGAAGATCGCCGCAAGAAGCTCGAACGGATCGAGCGCGTCGCGCTGCCGCGTGAGATCCACTCCCCCCCGATGCGCTTCCCCGCCGCGAGCCGCACCGGCGACATCGTCGTCCGCGCCGAGGGGGTGAGTAAAGCGTTTGACCGTCCGCTATTCGCGGATTTGAGCTTCGATATTTTGCGCGGCGAGAAGTGGGGCATCCTCGGCCCCAACGGTTGTGGCAAGACGACGCTGCTGCGCTGCATGTTGGGACAAATTCCCCTCGACGCCGGCCAGGTTTCGTTTGGTTCGGGGGTCAAGGTGGGCTACTTCGATCAAATGCTCTCGCATCTCGACCCCGAGTGCGAAGTGGCCGACGCCGTGCGGCCTGACCATAAACAACTCAACGATCAACAGCGGCGCGACCTGCTCGCCCGCTTCGGTGTGGTCGGGGACATGGTGTTTCAAAAAGTCTCCAGCCTGAGCGGCGGCGAGCGCAATCGGACCTCGCTCGCGCTGCTCGCCGCGCTGGACGCCAATCTGCTGATTTTGGACGAGCCAACGAACCATCTCGATCTCTGGGCTCGCGACGCGCTCGAGCAAGCACTGCTCGATTTTGACGGCACCGTGATCTTCGTCAGCCACGACCGTTACTTTCTGAACCAGGTCGCGGATCATCTGCTCATCGTCGAACCGGGGCGATTCCGCGTTATCGAAGGGAACTACGAAACGTATCAACACTTGGTGAAAACCGGCCTCGCCGCCGAAGCCCGCTCCGCCCCAGCAACCAAGAGCAAAAACGAGCCGACGGCGTCCAAGAACAGTTCGTCCGACGCGCCCAGCGCCAAGCGCAAACGCAAGTTTCCCTATCGCAAAGTCGCTGAGATCGAAGGTGATATCGCCACCCGCGAAGCCCGCATCGCGCAACTCACCGCCGCATTATCCAGCGCTGAAGTTCTCCGTGATGGCGACCGCGTGAAAGCGACGATGGCGGAATTGGAAGAGCACCAGCTCGCGCTCTCCAAGCTGTATGAACATTGGGAAGAAGCCCACGAGCTCAACGGGTAGCGTCATTCCACCACGGCGCCGGGGTCGGCCGTGGCGGAGCGTAGTGCGAGCGAATTCCATGCGAGATCCGAAAACGTCTCGCCGGCCTTCAGCCGTAGCTCGATGACGACCGTTTGCCCCCGGTACGCCTGCAAGTCCCAACGGTAGGCGAGGTCTTCGTTGGGAATATCGTCCCGTTTTCGAGCGGACGTGCTGGGCCGCGAACTCAGCCGCACCGTCCGCATCTTCAGCATGCGCTCACGATCCTGACTCGCGCTCCAGGCCAGCGGTTCCCCGTTGACCGTCAGGCGAAAATCGTGGTCTTCTAAATGCGACGGCAGCGCCGTGTTGAACTCCAAGACGTCATTGGCCGATGTGATCGCCACGTGCTGCGTCAACACCAACTCATGCCCTTTGGCAATTCGGAGCAAGGGATCCCAACGGGCGCGAAAAGCGTTCCATTGGTGCGTCAGTTCGACCTCTTGCAGTTGCTCCGGCGGAACTTGCCACGCGCGCAGCCCCGGCAGAATGTCGGCCAACGCATCGTGCGTGCGCAGCGCATGCGGGTCGATGGTCACCAGCGGCGCGAGCCACACGACGTCATCGCGAATATCGAGCGGGTCGGCGTCCTGCGGTCGCCCTTGGTGTCCCATTTCAGCCACCAGGACCAACCGCCGCAAGCCGCGGACGTTCAGCGGCCCAACTTGTTTCGGCGGATCATTTCCACGAATGAAACCGCTTTCCCAAAGCACTTCGCCGGCCGTATCGTCGCGACGAATTTTGCAAACCACGCACCCGCCGGGCGCGACCCGCTGGTCAATTCCCACCCACAGCGACAGCTCACGCGCCGAGTCTGGCAAGTCGAACGCAACTTCGCAATGCGCGTGCATCCCGATGCCTGTATCGGCCTCCATTTCGCCGGCCGTCAGCGGCGCGCGGTGCACAGAGGTATTGCGTTGCCACGGCCGAGTGCCGCCAATGGTGCTCCGCTCCGCGAGCGTCACGGCGGGTAAGAGCGACAGGGGTATTTCGTTGGGGAGGCGAAAGCTGCTTTGGCAGACAGACGCATTGGGCACCGTCACCGGCTCCAATGCCCACGAGGGTTGCAGGACCAACTCCGTCGGCCGCGCTCCTCCAGCCGCCGACTCGCGCAGGCGGCGGTCTTGAACAAGCAGTTGATGAATGCGCGTGCTGGTCAGCGCCGTGCCGTCGCGCGTCGTCAGCCGCACCAGGCGCGCGCTGCGCACACTATCCGCAAACAGGCAATCCTCCAACAGCGCGCGGGTGCGATCGACGGCGAGCGTCAGGTCCGCGATCTGCGAGAAGTTCACGCTCTCGATTCCCGCGGCGGTCAGCAGCGTCAGCCCTGTTTCAGTAAACCGCAACGAAGTGGTTGTCAGCAGGCGACCATCGGTAAGGAGCACGCGCGGGCCACCTGGCTGAGCCAGCGGGTTGGCCGTCGTCACAATGCGACTGACGCAATCGGCCCGGACCGCGAGCACCCCGTTCCCATACGTGTTCAGCGGCGACTCGGTCGCGATTAGCAAGACCGCACGATCGCCAAACTCGCTCGCTTGAAGGCGGCAACCGGAGACCGTCCCCGCGATCACATCGCCGTTGGAGAATTCAACATAGGGAGGGCGCAAGCGCGGCCGCGCCGCGCCGTCGCGATACATTAGCGGCTCGCCTTGGTGGTTGAACTGGAGTTGATTGCTCAGCCGCGATTCCTCCCGCGGCTCATGCCAACTCGGCGCGCCCAAAGCGCTCGAATGCGCGACGAATCCATCTCGATAGACAGCGGAAAATCGACCGGACTGGGCCGCAGCAACGCAGCAGACGCCCGATAGCAGAAGCGCTCCCCAGAGGGAACCGACGGGAGTTGCTCTGACCATGCGTCCCATCCAGACGACGTAATGCGCGAACCAATGTAACCTGCTAACTAATGTAACTTTGTGAATACTAACGCCGCGACTTGCTTGACAACTGGCGGCTGATCTGCGACTGGCCCCGAAAATCTTCCCGGTCCCCTTCCAGCTAGTCTGGATTGTGAACCAGTTGGTGTGCTAAAGGCGTTGCCTCTGCGTTTTTCTTAGACCCCATCCGCC
>CAUJKE010000129.1 GCA_963205385.1 Planctomycetota bacterium
GCACCGAAAAGCCTACGGAAGTCGCTCAGAACAGCGCACCCGACACGACAACGAAGCCTGTGGTCGCCGCGCCCGTGGAAGGAAAGAGCGTCGCCCGCGGGAATGAACTTTCCGGCGAGCAACTCACCGCGCTTGCAACCATCGGCGATTGGCGCGACGCGTCGCGTGCGATTAGCGGGCTCAAGGACTATGTCACGTTTGAAGTCAAACGGGTGTATTGGGAAGGCGGTGCGCCGGTAGTCGCGCCTCCGGTGCAAGTCGCTCCGGCGTCCGCTGCCGCCGCTGCACCAGAACCAGCCGCCACGGCGGATAACGCTAAGCCGGCGGAAAACGCGGCGCCCCCCGAGGCGCCGCCGGAGCGAGAACTCTCGGAACTCGAAAAGATCCTGTCGAAGTCGTCGTCCGAGCCCGCCGCTCCGGCAGAGCCCGCTCCAGCAGATCCGGCCGCACCGGCCTCTGCCGCGAGTGAACCGGCCGTGAAAAATCCTCCGCTTCCCGCGCACGCGAAGCTCTGTGTGGAGATTCACATCAAGAACCTGTCCCCTGCGCCGCTGGCTTACTCCGGCTGGAACAGTCCCGGCAAGTCCGACGCCTGGTTGGTCGATAAAGAAAACAAACTCGTCGCGTTCGCCTCCGGTCGCGCCTCCGGCAAGCAACTCGCAGTGGGCGAAGAGTACACGGACACCCTGACCTTCGATGTCCCCGCCAAGGCGTACGATGAGTTGCGCTTGGTGCTGCCAAAATCGGCCACGCTCGCGACGCAAGCCGGGTATTGGGGTTTGGCCCTGGATCGCGAGTTGCTCTTCCCGCCTGCGACCGATGCGCCTGCCGCGCCGAACATCGCCGCCGCTCCGGCGGCAGAGCAGAAGCCGCCGCAAGAGGCCGCGCCAGAAATCATCGCGCCCCCGACCGAGGAAAACCCGCCCCCTTTGAGCGCGAACCAACAACCCCCCGTGCCTGACGGCGAGCCGACGGAAGACATTCGCGACTTGATTCGCCAGTCCGTGCAAGGCGACAAAAAGCCGGAGTGATGCGTGCTCTCGTCACCGGCGCGAATGGATTTCTCGGCCGCTACATCGCGGAGCAGTTGCTCGCGCGGGGCGATCGGGTTCGTGCGCTCGTGCGGCGCGACGACGCTGCCCTGCGCCACGGCGGCGCGGAAATCTTCCTGGGGGATATCACCAACGCGGCGCGCGTCAATGCGGCTTGCCAGAATATCGACGCTGTCTTTCATGTGGCGGCCCGGGCCGGACTCGCGGGGCCGTGGCGACTCTACTACGAACCGAATGTGCGGGGCACGCAGAACGTCATCGCCGCCTGTCGTGGCGCCGGTGTGCAAAAGCTGATTTTCACGAGTAGCCCCAGCGTCACGTTCGCCGGAGTCGATCAAGAGCACGTTGACGAAGCGGCGCCGTATGCCGATCGCTGGCTCGCGCACTATCCGCACAGCAAGGCGCTCGCCGAGCAGCAAGTCTTGGCGGCCAATCGCGAGTCGGCCAGCGTCAGCAGCGCGAACGCCGGCGGCGCGCTCCTCACTTGTTCGCTTCGCCCGCATCTTATCTGGGGCCCGCGCGATCAACATCTCGTCCCCAAGCTCATCGCCAGGGCGAAATTAGGACGACTGCGGCGAATTGGCGACGGGCAAAATCTGGTCGATGTGATCTATGTCGAGAACGCCGCCCGCGCCCATCTGCAAGCTTGCGACGCTCTCGAACCCGGTTCGCCGGTTTGCGGTCAGGCGTATTTCCTGAGTCAGGGGGAGCCGGTGAACTGCTGGGGCTGGATCAACCAGATCCTCGCTCTGGCCGACCTGCCGCCTGTAAACCGCTCGCTGAGTTATGCCACGGCGTCGCGCATCGGCGCCGTATGCGAAACCGCCTGGAAACTGCTCGGCAAGTCGTCCGATCCCCCTATGACCCGTTTTCTAGCCGCGCAGCTTGCGACGCATCACTATTTCGACATCTCCAAAGCCCGCTGCGACTTCAATTACGAGCCGCTCGTCTCCCTCCAAGAGGGCATGCAACGCCTCGCGGCGGCTTGCCAATGGCCGCTGAAGTAGGTAAGTTCGAAGGTTTCCCAACGTTGTGTCGTCCCCCGTAGGTCAACCAACAGAATCTCCGCCGCCTTAGCACGGCGCGCCGCCCTCGTGGGGGCTTCATTCGATGATCGCGCCCAGCGCCCAGCCTTTGCCTGACAACCAGCGAATTGTCATCACCGGGATCGGCCTGACCGCTCCCAACGGTAATTCGCTGCGCGAACTCCGCGAGAGCCTATTGGCCGGCCGGAGCGGCGTCTCCAAATATGAGATTCGCTACTTCGGCGAAACGCTGGCCGGCGTCTGCAACTTCGACGCGCTTCGGCACCAGGCCAAGAAAGAAGTTCGTCGCGGCACGCGGGCAGGGAGCGTCGGCATCTTTTGCGCCCAGGAGGCCGTGCTGGACTCCGGTCTCGATTGGAACAACGTCGATCGCTCGCGCGTGGGCATTTATGTCGGCGTCACCGAGCATGGGAACGTCGAGACCGAGAACGAGATTTACCAGATCAAGCAGTTCGACTACGACACCAAGGTCTGGTCGCACCACCACAACCCGCGCACGGTCGCAAACAATCCCGCAGGCGAAGTCGCGCTGAATATGGAAATCACTGGTCCGCATTACACCATCGGCGCCGCCTGCGCCGCTGGCAATGCGGGGCTGATTCAAGGGGCGCAAATGCTCCGCCTGAACGAGTGCGACCTGGCCCTGGCCGGCGGCGTCTCCGAAAGCATCCACACGTTCGGCATCTTCGCGAGCTTCAGCAGCCAAGGCGCGCTGGCCACGCACGAAGACCCGACCAAAGCCTCCCGCCCTTTCGATACGCAGCGCAACGGCATCGTCGTGGCCGAAGGGGGCTGCATGTACACGCTCGAACGACTCGACGACGCCAAAGCCCGCGGCGCGAAAATCTACGGTGAACTCGTCGGCTACGCCATGAACACCGACGCCACCGACTTCGTCCTTCCCAATCCCGAGCGGCAAGCCCAGTGCGTCGCGCTCGCCCTCCAGCGGGCAGGCCTCGCGGCGGAAGAAATCGATATCGTCAGCACCCACGCCACCGGCACCGGGCAAGGAGATGCGCAGGAGTGCATCGCGCTGCGCAGCGTCTTTGGCCAGAGCGCCAAGACCTACTTCAACAACACCAAAAGCTTCATCGGCCACAGCATGGGGGCTGCCGGCGCGCTCGAGTTAGCCGGCAACCTGCTGGCGTTCGATGACGGCGTCGTGCATGCGACGATCAACGTCGATGAACTCGACGCCCAGTGCGCGCTCCCCGGCCTGGTCCTCAACCAGCCGCGTGAAGTCGGCGGCGTCCGTTACATCCTGAACAATTCCTTTGGCATGCTCGGCATCAACTCCGTGGTGATTATCAAGAAGTATTAACGCCGCCGCCAGCGTGGCCCGAAACAACAGTTCCCAACCATCGCTTTCCCTTAGAAATCGCTCATGACCCCTGCCGATATCCGCATCGAAATCCTCGACATCCTGTCCGACATCGCCCCCGATGAAGACCTCAGCGGGCTGAAGGATGACGTCGCGTTTCGCGAGCAACTCGAACTCGACAGCATGGACTTTCTCGACATCGTCATGGAGCTCCGCAAACGACACCGCGTGCAAGTTCCCGAAGCGGATTACAAAGAGCTCGCGAGCATGCAAAGCACGGTGGATTATTTGACGCCGCTGATGAAGGATCTTTGAATAATCACTGCTCCGGTGCGATTGGGGATCGCGAGAAGCAGCAAATTTCCTTCTTCGTCCGTCCGCACTCCACCCCGCTGACTCTCCTCCATGTACGACACCATCATCATCGGCGCCGGCATGTCGGGCCTGGCGGCAGGCATTCGCCTGGCGTATTACGAGCAGAAGGTCTGCATCCTCGAACGCCATTACACCATTGGCGGACTGAATTCGTTCTATCGACTCAACGGGCGTGACTACGACGTCGGTTTGCACGCCGTCACCAACTTCACTCCCAAGGGGGCGAAGAAGGGGCCGCTCGCCCGGTTGCTCAAACAGCTCCGCTTTTCCTGGGAAGAGTTCGCTCTCGTGCCGCAGATTGGCTCGGCGATCAGCTTCCCCGGCGTCTCGCTCAAGTTTGATAACAATATTGAACTGTTAGCGTCCGAAGTCGCGCGCGACTTTCCGCACGAGCGCGATAACTTTCGCACGTTGCTCGGGAAACTCGTCGATTACGATGATCTCAGCCCCGAGACCTTCACGCTCTCCGCCCGTGAAGTGGTGGGGCAAATTATTCATGATCCGCTGCTGATCGAGATGCTCCTTTGCCCGCTGATGTGGTACGGCAATGCCCGCGAGCACGATATGGACTGGGGGCAGTTCTGCATCATGTTTCGCAGCGTGTACTTGGAGGGATTCGCCCGCCCGTTTGCTGGCGTGCGGCTGATTTTGAAAAATCTGGTGCGGAAGTTTCGCGCGCTCGGCGGCGAGTTGCGACTCCGCAGCGGCGTCTCACGCATCAAAGTCGAACACGGCCGCGCGGTCGGCATCGTGCTCGACAGCGGCGAAGAACTCACCGCCAAGCGCTATCTTTCCTCCGCCGGGATGGTCGAAACTCTGCGGCTCTGCGACGACGTTGTCGAAGACGTCTCGCCCAAGGCCGGGCGGCTCTCGTTCACCGAGACCGTCTCCGTCCTCGATTGCCAGCCGCAAGAGATCGACTTCGACCGCACGATTGTGTTCTACAACGACAGCGACAAATTCCACTGGCAAAAGCCGGAAGACGAGTTCTGCGACGTCCGCACCGGCGTGATCTGCTCGCCGAACAATTACGCCTACGACGCGAGCGACGGCCTGTTGCCTGACGGCGTGATTCGCATCACGACGCTGGCGAACTTCGACCGCTGGGCGAATTTAGATGACGACGCTTACCTGCAAGCCAAACTCCGCTGGTACGATCGCACGGTCGCCTCGGCGGTGCGATTTATGCCGGACTTTCGCCGCCATGTGATCGACTACGACATGTTCACCCCCCGCACCATCCGCCGCTTCACCTGGCACGACAACGGCGCCGTCTACGGCGCGCCCGAAAAGCAACTCGACGGCACCACGCACCTTGCCAACCTCTTCATCAGCGGCACCGACCAAGGCTTCGTCGGCATCATCGGCGGCATCGTCAGCGGCATCTCCATCGCCAACCAACATCTGCTGCGCGATTGATAAGCACTGGACCCCTTCCAGCTTGTCTGGATGGTGAACCAGAGGGTGTGCTAAATGCGTTGCCCCTTCTTATTTCTTAGACCCCATCTGCCTTGTGCGGATGGTGAATGAGACCCTTGGCTGAGGATCGATGCGTAACGCGGTCAGCCTCGAAGGACTTCTTCACCATCCAGGCAAGCTGGATGGGTCGTGGATTGTCGGTCGCTTGGCTTCTAGCTCACCAACTCGCTCACCATCCGCACAAGGCGGATGGGGTCGTGGTCTTGTGGCCGGCGTCAACATCAGATGTTATTCATCAGTTGTCCCTAAAGCATTAGCCCTGCTCGTCTCGATGTTTGCGCTCCAGGTAGCGGATGAGAACGGCTGGGCAAACCTTCCGGCGTGCGCGATGAGATGAGCATGAAGAGGGCAACCACGCATGGTCCAAGCGCGGCCCGGTGGCCGCGCGGTTCAACGAGCCGGTCCACAACCTATTGCTTGAGCGATTCCAAATACGCCAGAATCGCGGCGACTTCCTGGGTGGTGAGCTTGCTGACCAGCCCGTCCGGCATTACCGAAACCTCGCGCTTGCCGCGCTCTTCGATGTCGTCCTTGGCGATCACTGCAGCGGCGCCGGTGTTGGTGCGGAGCTCGACTTCGCTGCCGGACTCGCGGACGACGAAGCCTTCGATGACAAGTCCCCGCGAAGTTTGAAACCACTGGGCTTCAAAACCTTGGGCGATCTTGGCGCTAGGCTTGAGGACCGACTCGGCCAGTTCGTGCCGCTTGTAGCGGGCGGAGATGCCGCCGAGATACGGCCCCTTGAGCGTTTCGCCTTGCTTGACCGTATGACAGGCGACGCACCCTTGCCGCACGAACAAGCGGCTGCCGAGTTTCACATCCCCCTTGGCCTGTTGCACGGCGGCCAACACGTCCTCGAACGGCAGCGAGTCGATGGTCACTCGGCTCGGGTCGTGCTCATTGGGAAGCGCGTCCAAATCGAGCGCCTTCGTCGTGGCCAAGGCGGCGGCGCGAACCATTTCGTTGTCGCTGTCGCGCAAGGCGACTACGCGCAGTCCGTATGCGTCCGCCTGTGCGTGCGTGATGGCGTCCAGCAAGGCCACGGTGGACTGGGGCTGCTCGAAAGCCGCTTCGAGGGCGGTCAGGGCTTCGCCGCGCGCCGGCGCGGACGCTTTCGCATTCGCTTCCACCCCCAGCAGCAATTGATACGCGAGCGACGCTTGGGCGCGATCGCTCGTCGCGAGCCGCGCCACAATCTCGCTAACATGCCGGGAATGTTCAGGGTCGCGGGCGAACTCGCGGATGGTGTCCGTGAGTTGGTCGCTCGCAGTTCCTTGTTGGGCGCGCTCCGCAACCTGATAAGCGGCCTCGCGCGCCGCATCGTTCTTGGTCCAACGGAAGAGCGTTTGCGCGGCTTTGACGCGCGCGTCGCCGGCAGCAGCGTCCGCGGAGTCATCCAGCGCTGTGTGGGTGAGAAACGCCAGCACGTCGGCGGTGGGTGGATTACCGCTGGCCAGCAATTCGACGGCCGTCGCGCGAAACAGCGGCGAGTCTTGAGCGAGCCTCAGGACCAGTTCTGTTTGATCGCCCAGATTCACCTTGTGCCGCTTGAGTTGTGTCAGCAGCCAACGGGCGTCGTCGCTGTTGGACCTGGCTAATTCGGACTTCAGCGTGGCGACAATCGCGTCGGTCTCCTCCCAGGACTTATGCGTGTAGTACGGGCCACTGGTGTCCGGCCGCGTCCCCCACCATTTTCCTTCGTAGGGGCCTTCTACATGGGCCAGGCGACACAGTGCAGTCAAAGCGGCCCGGCGACGGTCCTGATCCAACTTCCCATCTTGCAGCAGTTGGCTTAGCCCGTGTACGACAAGAGGCGTGTGCAACGCATGCAGCACGCGACGTGTTCCATCGGTTAAAGACGGAGAACCTTGAGCTAGGGCAGCCAAACATTCCGCGCCGGCATTTTGTTGGACCAAACTGGCGATCGCGACATGGGACACCAACGGGTCGCCATCGGCCACGAGCGGCACGAGCTGTTCGAGTGCCGCGCGGTCGGTATTCACGCGGCCCAAGCCCCACGCGGCGACCATCCGCACGCGCGCGTCAGCATCTGTCAAGGCAGCGACCAGCGGCGCGGCCGAAGCCTTCGCGGCCAATTGCTTGTCATCGACCATCGCCTTGAGGGCGAACTCGCGCACCATTGGATCAGCGGCCAGGTCGGTCAACAGCGGCAGCGCCGCTTCGTGTTGCAACTGCGCGATGGTAAAAATCGCCGCCACCCGCGCCGCCAAGGGGGATTGGCTCTTGGCGAGCGACGTGAGCCCGCTCACGATCTCCGGCTTTGCGCCACGGCGGAGTAATTCGCGCTGGGTATGTAACCGCGTCACATGGCTCGCGGAGCCGATCAATGCGACCACGTCAGAATCGCTAAGTTTGCTCAACTCGGGAAAGGTGGTCGGGCGGGCGGCGTCGCTCGTGACGCGGACGACGTAACCGACTTGCGGCCCGCTGAAGTTAAAGCCGCCATTGCGCCAACTGCTGAGATAGATGTTGCCAGCCGCGTCGATGTCCATATCCGTGGGGCGCGGCAACTCGATAAATGGTTCCTGCTGAGCCTCGAAGCCGGCGCCGCGCTGCTCGAGCGGATGCCGATAGACGATGCTCCGCCCCCAATCGCAGGTGTATAGTGCGTCGCCGTACGGCGCAGGGAGCGTCGGTTCGTCGATATACAGCGAACCGCAAGGAGAGCCGCCGCCGTAGTCGGCCAGCGGTTGCACGATTTCGTCATTAAAATTGACGAAGAGCGACGGATATCCGTAATTTCCGCTGGGAATGACATGGCTGAGCCGCACATTCCAGCCGCCGCCGTCGTTGGTGTTATCGCGCGTGAACAGGTTCAGGCGGGGATCAATCGCTACGTCATAGATATTGCGTTGTCCGCGCGAGACGATCTCTAAATTGCTCCCATCCGGCCGCACACGCACCACGCCGCCGCCGAGTAGCTGCCGCTCGGTGCCGTCCTTGGACTTCGCCTTGATGAAGCCGTAGTCGCCGACGGCGATGTAGAGATAGCCGTCGATCCCGAGCCGCATGCCGTTGGTGGTATGATCCGCGCCGCGAAACTTAAGATCGAAGCCGAGCCCGTCTACAAGCACTTCCGAACGATCGCTCACACCGTCGCCGTTGTCGTCGGTGAAGGCGGTCAGCCGGGGTGGATGCATGACGTACAGCACGTTGTTATCGAACACGACACCGCGGGGGCTATCCATTTCGGCAAAGGTCTTGAACTCATCCGCGATGCCGTCGCCATCGCGATCGACCGCGCGAATCACGCGACCGCGGCCGGCTTTGGCGTCGAGCGAGCCATTCTCGTCGACGCCAATATAAACTTCGCCCGTCGGCGCGCACGCCAGGCACGTCGGATAGCCGGCGTCCGGCGGCGCGGCGAAGAGCGTCGTCGTGAAACCAGGCGGCACTTTCACTCCCGCCAAGAGACCGCTGTTTTTCGCCGCACTGATGGCGGCCGCCGTAGTCTCGACGAGCTTCGTGCCATGCACGGCGAACTCAAAACAACTGGCCCACGCGCCCGGTTGCAAGCTCTTTACCGCCAGCCGCACATGGCGGATATCGTCGGCGGCGAACTTGAGTTCCTGCACTTGTCCCGTCGCCTGGCCGCTGGCTTGATCGCTCAGTGTTGTCCAGTCCTTGCCATCGGCGGAACCTTCCACGACGTAGCCATATTTACCGTCGAATTCCCACACGATGCTGCAACCGGTCACCGTTTGCGGCGCGCCCAGGTCCACGGCAAGCCACTGCGGCGCACCATCCCCATCGGCGCACCACCGCGTGCTGAGGTCGCCATCCAAGGCGTTCTCCGGCTTGTGAATCAGTTGGCGATCTGTCTGAAACGAACTCGCACTCGCCTTTTTGCCTTGTGCGAGATTCTCCGGCAAGAGCACCTTTTGCCCGGTCTTATTGGCAGGAGTCGGCTCGCCCAGTTTCTTGGGGGTCTTATCTTCAGGCTCCCCCACGTACTCAATCTTGAGTTCCTTCGCAGGCGTCAGGTAATCGTCGTTCAACTTGTCGCACGCCCACAAGAGGCCGCGCGTGAGGAAGTCGAGATACTTCTCTTCGCTCATCGTTTCGTTATGGTGGCCAATGGTCGTGCCGAAGACGCGCGTCTTGTCGCTGTACATGTTGGTCCAGATGCAGACCTGATCTTTACCGTCCTGGCTCTTGGCCTGCCCCAGCGGATGGGCCGATGGCCACACCTTCTCGATGAGGTACAACTCCCCCTTGGGCGTCGTCCAACTATCACCGAACTGCGCCATCGCAGGATGATCTTTATCGACATTGACAACTTCATAGGCGTACTGCGCGCCATGCCCGCGCGAGGTGACGCCGAGGAATTTGAACCACTCGTCCGTCTTGTCGCGATAGCAGTGCATCGTGCAATGAATCACCACCGCCGGCGTGCCTTCGCGATGAGGACGTAAGACCCGGGCGGTCCAAGCGGGATCGGCGGCGTTGGCGAAGCATTCGTTATGCACGACGATGTCGTACCCCTTCGCCCAATCGTCGTTCTCATAGAACGGAATCATCGAATCGGTCTTGTTTCCGCCTTGCTGGACGATCGTCCATTCCACGTTCGCGCGCTTGGAGATCCCTTCGGCGAGGATTTTCTTTTGGTTGGTGTAGTCGTGGCAGCAGCCGCCGGTAATCATCAACGCGCGAATTGGCTTGACGGCTTTCGCTTGAGCGAACGTCGCCGGAGCGAAGGACGCGCAGCTACCTAAAATTGCGAACAGCGCGCAGAGACGAGAGACAATAGAAAGTGGCATGGCAAGCTTCGGTAAAGAGGGAGGGAAAGCACAAGGCGGGAAACGTCTATCCTGGCTACAACCGCGGCGGCTGTAAAGACGCACTGAATACTCTGGTTATAGGCAGGCGGCGCGGCGCTCGCAATAGTTTGGCGCGGCACGGCGGCATTCCGCCCCAAGCGGCCGTTTCTTCCGTGTGATTGCTATAACCCGGCGGCGCAACGACCACTTTCCCGGAATTGCCTGGATCGTCTCCCGCGCAGGGCCTTCGCCGGGGGGCTAGATTTTTTTAGCCCCGCCGCTGAAGGCCAGGCGAAATCTCCCGAGGTACATGCGATGTCCGTTGCGACCCAGTGCAAGTTTGAATACCGTTGCAGCCGTTGCTTTCACTCGTTGTACGCCCCGGTCGAGGAGTCTGGCACCGAGCAACCGTGCCGGTTTTGTGGCGTGCAAAACTTGCTGCCGGAAGCCACGCCTGACCGCATCGCGCGGGCGGAGAACGTCACGGAAGAAGCCCCAGTCGCCGTGGCCCCCAACGAAATCCCGCTGATGTTTCGCGACGAGCAGCTCACCGACGAGGAGTTGCAGCGCGAAGTCAAGCGGCAGATGTATGTCGCCCCAGGCGATATGATCTGCATGTCGACGATGGCCGCTTCGCGCGTGAAGCGTTTTCTCGGCGCGCTGATCGACGGCGCCCTGGCCGCTGTTGCGTTTGCGCTGGGCATCGGGTTGATGATCGGCCTGGTCGCCGGGGGTTTCATCAGCCAACAACAACTGGAAGCGTCAACCTTCAATCTCGACCAACTGAACGCGCTCGCCGCGACCTACTTCCCCTTCGTTGCCCTCGCGCTCTTTCAATGGAATTTAATCGCCACGCGCGGGCAATCGATCGGTAAGAAACTCCTCGGCATGAAGATCGTCACCGACGGCGGGCACGCCCCAGGGTTCATCTTTGGCGTGGTCTTGCGCAACTGGGTCCGCGTCGCCCTCTCCATCATCCCGTTCTTCAGCTTGATCGACGTGCTCTTCATCTTCGGCGAATCCCACCGCTGCATTCACGATTATCTGGCGGGAACGTTCGTGGTCGATGTTTGAGTGGCGCTCTCGGCTGTCTCGCAAGTCGTCCGGTAGTTGTCCCAAAACCAGCAAGTTATTCACCGGACGCCCCTTATTCGCCGCTCGCCCGGCGGCGCGTCCGACCGGCGGATTTCTGGTACACTACCAACCATGAGTATCGCTGCGATCGTCGCGCTCGCCCTGTTGTGCGGCGCGGAACCTATTGAACCGGTCAAGGTCGAACTGCGCCGCGCTGCCGACAAGGTGGCCGTCGTTCAGAAAGACGACGGGCCGGTTATTGTGAACGTGACTTCCGCCACCGGCATCGGCGCGGCTACGTTGCAGCGCTCTGGCGACAAATGGCCGAACGCACTGACGGTGCGCGTTAACCTGCGGGGTCTCGAAGGGCTAACGATCGCCCACGGTGACACTCGCCTGCGGACGTCGCTGCAGCAAGCCGACCACGAAGGCTGGCGCCGCGCTGCTGATGGTCAGTGGCAGCCTGCGGAACTGGATGCGGCGTTCCGCCCGAAGTTGACGCTCGACAAGACCGGCGTCACCATCGAAATCCCCGCCCATTGGCTCGATCCCAAGCAGGACGAACTCCTCATCGAGTGGATCGATTTCTATCGCAATTGACGTTTTGCCGGCGGCGATGTTTTTGACGGCAGTCCTTGCAGGCCGTAGACTGCTTGCTTTGCATGCCGCCTGCCGTTCGTTCCTGCCGTATAAGGATCTCCGATCATGCCGCTTAGCCCCCGCAAACTCGCCTGGTTTTTCGCAGGCGCCATGAGCGCACTGCTCACGCTGCTCGTGCTACAAAATGCGCCGCTGCAATCGCAAAACGGGCCGACGAGCGCCGCTGCCACTGCGCTCCTGACTCCCGCTCAATCCAGTGCGCCCAAGTCGCCGGTGGCAGCGGATGGCAAACTGCGGATCATTGCCTTCGGCGCGCATCCCGATGATTGTGAGTTGCGCGTGGCGGGGACCGCGGCCAAGTGGGCGGCGGCGGGGCACCATGTGAAGTTTGTTTCCGTCACCAACGGCGACATCGGCCATTGGAACTCCGCCGGGGGTCCGCTGGCGCAACGGCGAGCGGAGGAAGTCCGCAAGTGCGCGAAAATCTTGGGGATCGAAACGGAAGTCCTGGACATTCACGAT